>JANYLK010000131.1 GCA_025357875.1 Granulicella sp. | reverse complement strand
AAGATGGAGTTTCAGGATGTAAAGGTGAAGCTGATTGGTAGTACTGCAATCGTCACGTCCCTGGCTAACGTCGAAGGCACAAGCGACACTGAGCCAATGCATGGAACGTTTCGTTCGACTCGAGTCTATTCGCGGATGCCGACGGGCTCCTGGAAGATAACCAACTTTGAGGCCACTCGGGTCGGACCGCCACCGCCGGGCCGCCCTTCAACTCCACTGGAACGTCCTAATGCTGAGTAACTATTCGAAGAGTCCGGGTATTGCTCGATTTGGCAGCCATGGTTGACTCCATTCCAGCAAAAACGGCTCCGTCTCAAAGCCAACAAATTGCGATGTAGCCACCTGCGACGAACGTTGCCCTCGGGGAAGTCTACTGAGGAACTTCCGGCTTGTATTGTGCGTTCCAGGCTTGACGGATTTTGGTCCAGGTCGTGTCCAGTGCTTCGGGAAGCACGCGTGTGTCCGCTGTGACAGTCATAAAGTTTGTGTCGCCAATCCAACGTGGCAGAGCGTGCATGTGGATATGCGCCGCAATACCTGCACCACCCGCCTCGCCCAGGTTGAGGCCAAAGTTCATGCCGCCCGGACTATAAACCGTGCGTAAAACGGATTCGATAGTCTGAGCAAGAACCATCATTTCGCCTGCATCTGGGCGCGGTAGTGCCGCCAGCGAATCGACGTGTCGATAAGGGACGATGAGGATATGGCCGGTAGCGTAAGGGAAGGCGTTGAGGCAGAGAAAGCATGATTTACCACGGACGAGGAGGTGAGCGGCCTTTTCCGCTTGATCCGCCGGCATGCCACTTGCGACGGCGTAATCTATCGCCGCGATCATGTTACAGAATACGCAATTGCAGTCCTGCGTCGCCGAGCCTGGCCACGCGTCGAGAGCCTCTGGGACGCCTGGGCGTGACGAGTCTCCCGCGCGGCTGACGTACTCGTATCGCCACGGTGTCCAGAGACGTTCCATTCGCCGGAGTATAGAACAACAGGCATGTACCAGGTCCAACGAACTGTAGTTGGCTCCCATTTTTAACAGCGGGAAGCCGTTTGATGGAGTTGAAGTTTCATGACCATCGGACCGCTGGAGCGGATTGACTCTTTAGTTAAAACACTGCTAATTTGCTCAATTGGAGACCGATACTTGCATTGACTCTGCCTGTGTGAACGTATATGCTTTTTACAAGCCACTGCGTGTGGGATCCAAGTGCAGCAGCGCCTATGTAAGACTTTTCATTCCTGCCATGCCGAAGCTGCTTCGGAAAACAACCAGCGCGTCTTTCCCCGGACGGTTGCTTGAGTATGCTGGCAGCGTCGCACCGATGGAATGAATCTTGGATCCTGGAGTAACGCACTAATGACCGTAGAAGTCCACAATCCTGAACAAACCGAGAGTAAACCCCTGAACACCGAATTGGAAACCCTAGCGCCCGAAACGACAGCGGAGCAGACTGAACTGTCCCCAGAAACCCACCCAACGCGTCAGACTTCCGATGATGCCGGAACCTCGCTCGACAGCATATCTGCTTCGAGCGAAGATCATTCGAGCACAGAGGCCAGCGCGGGTATTTTGCCGGCGCAGCCTGAGCCGGATTACGACGCAGCGGATTTTGCTGCCGCATTGGCGAACTTTGACCGCGAACAAGCGGCCGAGACTGCAGCCGCCCAGAACCTGACCACCGAAGAGGTTGTCGTCACTGGTACGGTGGTGAAGATAACCGACAAGCACGTAGTCGTGGATATCGGATTGAAGTCTGAAGGACTGATTCCGCTGGACCAGGTTTTGGACCTTCAGGGAAATTCCAAGTTCCAGGTGGGCGACTCAGTGGACGTAGTAGTCGAGCGCGAGGAGCCTGAGGGCGGCTACCTGGTAAGCCACGAGAAGGCGCTCCGCCACAAAATCTGGGACAAGCTGGAAAAGGCTGCGAACGACAAAGTTCCGGTCAAAGGTATGGTCGTCAGCCGCGTAAAGGGCGGGCTGACTGTCGATATCGGCATCAAAGCCTTCCTGCCCGGCTCGCAGATTGAGGTGCGCCCGGTGCGCAACCTCGACGGCTACATTGGCACCGAAATCGAAGTTCGAGTCATCAAACTTAACAAGAAGCGCGGCAACGTCGTGATCAGCCGCAAAGAGATCCTCGAAGAGGATCAAAATGCGAAGAAGTCGGTCACACTCGCCACATTGGAAGAAGGCAGCATTCTGACCGGCACGGTCAAGAACCTGACCGACTACGGCGCGTTTGTAGATCTCGGCGGTCTGGATGGGCTGCTGCACATCACCGACATGAGCTGGGGCCGGCTGACTCACCCTCGCGACCTCGTCAACGTTGGCGACGAGATCCAGGTGAAGGTGCTGAAGTTCGATAAGGACAAACAGCGTGTTTCGCTTGGATTCAAGCAGTTGACGCCTGATCCGTGGCTCGATGCCACTGAGCGCTATCCCATTGGCGCGCAGGTTCGCGGGCGCGTGTTGTCGGTCACCGATTACGGAGCGTTTGTCGAGTTGGAGCAAGGCATCGAAGGTCTCGTTCACGTCTCTGAAATGACATGGTCGAAGCGGATGAAGCATCCGTCGAAGATGGTCAAGCCGGGCGATGAAGTGGACACGATCATTTTGAGCGTCAACCCGAACGACCGTCGCATCTCGCTTGGCATGAAGCAGCTTCAAGACAACCCATGGGAGCAGCTTGAGGATAAGTACCCGATTGGCGCAATAATCGAAGGCCGGGTCCGCAACTTGACCGACTTCGGAGCCTTCATCGAGATCGAGGACGGCATCGACGGCCTGGTGCATGTCTCGAACCTGAGTTGGACCAAGCGCATCAAGCATCCCTCCGAGGTTCTGAAGAAGGGCGAGAAGGTTCGCGCGATCGTACTCGGTGTGGAACCGGAAAATCGGCGCCTTTCGCTGGGAGTTAAACAGCTTCAGCCCGACGTTTGGGATACCTTCTTCGCGCAGCACCGCGTCGGTGACGTCATCAAGGGCAAGATTCTTCGAACAGCTCAATTTGGGGCATTTGTTGAGATCGCCGAAGGAGTTGAGGGCCTATGCCACGTATCCGAAGCGGTCGATCAAAACCACGTTCCGGTGAAGCTCGACGTCGACTCAGAGCATGAGTTCAAGATCGTCAAAATGAACCAGGAAGAGAAGAAGGTTGGCCTCAGCATTCGTGCAGTTGGCGAAGAGGCTAGTCGCGCTGAAGTGGAAAGCTATAAGGAACGAAGTGATAAAGATCACAAGGACCATAAGGGCTCCTCCTCTTCTTCTTCATCCAGTAGCAGCAGCACCACGCTGGGCGACCTAATCAATTGGAAGCGTTCCGAACGCGAGTAGCTTCCACAATACATTTAGAACCCGTATGAGAAGAGGCCTTCCCCTTAGGGAAGGCCTCTTCTGTTGGGAAAAGTGCAGTATTGTGTTCAAAACTGAGTTTGCGTCTATTTCAATCGTCGTTCTCGAACTACCTAAATCGCGCGCGAGGCGGTCAAGCGATCCTTGAGGGGGGCGGGAAACGAAGTCACCATCTTACGCGAAGCCCGACGCATAACCTCGAGCTCGGCCGGCGCAAACATCTCGGGCGGCACTCCGCCGATTGCGACGAAACCGGGGTTGTCACCCAGCGCCTGCGATATTTGGTTCCAACGGAGAAAGGGTGACGTCGTTGGTAGAACGATAATGCGACGCTTCGGTTCAGGCAGGGCGAAATATGCCGTCCA
>JANYLK010000127.1 GCA_025357875.1 Granulicella sp. | reverse complement strand
CCGAACTGCTGGGTGTCGGCTACATCATCGGCATGAAAACCAGTTCGGTCATGATGGCTGGTGCTGTTCTGGGCTATCTCGTCATCATCCCCACGATCTATCTCGTGGGTGAATACGCAGACAAGAACGACGATCGACACGCGTCAGCACAGGCGTACCGCTGAGATTCTTGGAGGCGAAGTATTCGCCCTTTAGACCGTAGTCACTGCTGTTACTGGATGGATGCAGGGCTGTATGCTCAATTGGCATGGCAAAGCCTTCCGCGAGGCTTGACCCCATTGCGTAGACCACATGTGCAGAGTTAAACCTTTTCTCGATTCCATCAAGCGGGTATACCGGATTTGGTGGCGGACCGTTGTAGTTCCCCTGGAGAGATTGAACCAGTTCAGCAGTGGGGCCGATGACGGCAATCGTACGCAGACCGGGTTTTAGAGGAAGTGCCTGATTATCGTTCTTGAGCAACACCATGGCCTCACGGGCCGCCTGCAACGAAAGCTGCCGGTGGGCAGGCGAGTTGTTTTCGTCCATTCCAATCCGACCATAGGCATAGCTGGACGGCGGGTCGAACATGCCCAGACGGAAGCGAGCAGTAAACAAACGGCGCAGAGAATTATCAATCTCAGCTTCGGCGATGAGATTCTGATGCACCGCATCGACGAGAGCGGGAAAGGCCTGACCTTGACCATAACCGCACTCAAGATCAGTGCCAGCCCGGACGGCGGCAGCAGCAGCATGGGCCATGTCGTTTGCGTAGTGGTGGCCGGTGTTGACATCAGCCACAGCCGCACAGTCACTGACGACATACCCATCAAAATGCCACGCATCACGAAGGTGTTCCTTCAGCAACATCGGGTTGGCACAGGCCGGCGCGCCGTTGATGGAGTTGTAAGCGCACATGACGGACTGTGCGTGGGCCTCCGTTATAGCGGCGCGGAAGGCGGGGAGGTAGGTGTCTTCCAGATCGTGAGCGGAGATATCGACGTTTGCACGGTGACGTGTGCTCTCCGGCCCGCTGTGCACGGCGAAATGCTTCGGCGTGGAGACCAGTTTTAGATAGGTCGGGTCGTCACCCTGCATTCCAGTTACAAAGGCGACGCCCATACGGCTTGTCAGAAACGGGTCTTCCCCGTAAGTCTCCTGCCCGCGACCCCAGCGCGGATCGCGGAAGATATTGATGTTGGGGGCCCAGAAGGTAAGACCGAAAAACATCTCGCGATCGTCGTCGCGCATGGCCTGGTTGTACTTCGCGCGGGCTTCTGTGGAGATTGTCTGCCCCATGTGATGAACCAAGTTCGAGTCCCAGGTAGCGGCCATGCCGATCACCTGCGGAAAGTTGGTGGCATAGCCGGAGAAGGCTACGCCGTGGAGTCCCTCATTCCACCAGTCGTACTTGGGCACGCCAAGTCGAGGGATCGCGGGCGCGTGGTCGCGCATCTGCTGCACCTTTTCTTCCAACGTCATCTGGCCAATTAGATCGACGACGCGCTGGGTTATAGGCAACGCCGTATTCATCCAGGGTTGGCTGGCGGTCGCGCTTTTTCCTGACTCCTGCTGGGCGACGCTGATGATTGAAAGTGCGGCTAGAGCGCCGAAGGCGGTCAAGTAAAGGCGGAGATGGCAGGCCATGGTGGGTATCCAATCTTAGATCTTGAAATGAACGAGAAACGCTAGAGGCATGATTATTCAAGACCAGAACTAAAGCGTCAAATCGACGCTGACATGCGACAGACTCCAAGCTCTTGTTGTAGGGTTTGCCTCGTCTCTCCGGACGACTTTCAAATTGAAGTAAGAGTTTTCACAATTCAAAGCCTGATCAGACCACGAGTGCTCGGATCTAAAGTGGCGGTCTTGGCGTGAGCCCAACTTTTATGAAGTGGTACCACTTTCTGCAGTCCGAATTTGGAGGCAACATATCAATAGCACTATTCGATCAGCAACCGAATTGTTTTGAAGGCGAGTGTCCTCCTACTTTCAGTTTTCGTGTCTGGCACTTGCGTTCTCGCGCAATCCTCTGCGCCGCTCACCCTCGACATCCAGGTCGATAAGCCGCTTCACAAGGTCAGCCCGATGCTCTATGGCCTAATGACCGAAGAGATCAATTTCTCGTAGGACGGCGGGTTCTACGCCGAAATGATACGAAACCGGACTTTCGGTACGCGGAACCATGCGCAGCCGGTCCATTGGTATCTGGTGGAGAAGGGCCAAGGAAGCGGTTCGATGGGCATTGACGAGTCAACAGGTTTAAGTGATGCTTTGCCGAGCAGTTTGCGCATCGATATCACTAAGGCGGACGCGACAAGTCCGGTAGGAGTCTACAACGACGGCTACTGGGGTATGGCATTGAGACCCGACATTATCTATAAGGGTTCGTCTTATGCAAAAGCTGACTCGGTCGATATGGGAGCCGTGACTCTTTCCCTGGTGAACGACAACAGTGGTGCTGTGCTCGTGACGACGGTAGCACCCACGCTATCGACGGAGTATGTCATTAAAAATCGGTGGCGCCATCAAAGTTGCTGCCGGCGCCGTCGTGGAGACACTTTCGGGAAATAATCCGGCAGAGACCAACACGATCTCTGATCCCAGACACCTTGTTCCAGTCAGGAGCATCCTCAAGGAGTCAAGTGCGAGCTTCGGTCACACCATGCCCCCGTATTCCATTCAGGTGATACAGTTTTCCTTCGAAAGACAGAGGTGAGCTTCACAGAGAAACCGTCGAGATTCACTCACCCCGATTTCAATCACGCGGCCTCGCCGCCGTTGTGTAGAGTGGTCGACATCGCCACCACGGATACGCTCAACAGGGTTCCAACCAAAGGTGGAATTTTATCTTGACAACGCTTTAAATATTGAGATAAATTCCGAGGCGCTGGAGGATCCCCTACAAGGATTGGCTTGCTGCGTAAACGCTTACTAGTTTTGTTTTGCTCCCGAATCTATTGCGGCTTGAAACAGCAATGCGGGGGTTTGGCCACTTCTGTTTGCTCTCGAGCAATGAATCGCGTCATTTCTGGAGGCTTCATGTACAAGAAATCTATTCGACTTTTCGCATTGGTCGCTGTCGTAATCATGCTGACCACCTGCAGCCATGCACAGGAAAACGCAACCGTTACCGGAACGGTGTTTGATCCAAGCGGAGCAGCGGTTCCTAACGCGCAACTCACCCTCACCAATGTAGCCACCGGTCAGACACGGACGGTTAATTCCAACGACACGGGACTCTACTCATTCTCGAATGTCGGTGTCGGCGAATTCAACCTGAGCGCAGCGACCCCGGGATTTCAGCGATATGTCAAAAGTGGCATCCTGGTAAATGTGGCCCAAACGTTGAAAGAGGACCTGACTCTCACGGTAGGCTCCGCCACTGCGGAGGTTTCCGTGCGTGCGAATGCACTCAGCCTTCAAACGGAAACGAGCGAACTCAGTAACCTGATCAGTGGAAAGCAGATTACGCAACTTGCGACGAACGGCCGCAATGTTACGGCACTTGCGGCGCTGGGGATGGGTGTATCCCAGAATTTACCCTCGTTTGCCGGAGTCAATGCTCTTACGTCAGCGAACGGTCTTAGTTTCAACGGAACCCGCAGCAGCCATAACGTTTATCTGCTGGATGGAGGCGAGCTCAACGATCGTGGCTGCGGCGGTTGCTTCAGTTCCCTTCCTTCCCTGGACGCACTTTCAGAATTCCAGACACTGGGCAGCAACTATGGGCCTGATTATGGGATCGGTTCGGGCGGTACCATCACTATGGTCTTACGCTCCGGCACACGCGCATTCCATGGTTCGCTTTGGGAGTTTGTTCGCAACGAAGACCTCGACGCAAATAACTACTTCACCAACCTCGCCGGCAAGGCTCGGCCTAAGTTCCGGCTGAACATCCCGGGCGGTAACATCGGTGGACCACTTTGGATCCCGCACATCTACAACGATTCGCGAGATAAAACCTTCTTTTTCGTCAACGAAGAGTGGCGCCGATTGATTCAGGGAAGCACCCCGAATACTGCCAACACAATTGCGGCCAGCAACTTCGCCACGGCCGGGCAAGCGCTCAACTACACGGTCCCACTGAAAGCAGACGGTACTCCCGTTGCAGCTTTCCCTATTGTTCCAGTTACCACGGATCCAGCAAAGCTGGCTCTTTACGCGACAGATGGCTTGACGGCGGGAAGCTCATTCAACAACGCCGCCGGAACTCCGTGCAGTTCGG
>JANYLK010000125.1 GCA_025357875.1 Granulicella sp. | reverse complement strand
CTTGTTAAAAAGATACGTTGGGAAAGATTGTCCCGCGACAGACAGCAGGCGAATGTCTGCGAGTCCGTAAAGGTACGACTCCGGCAGGATCCGCATTCGCGCCAGCAGCAGATAAATCTTCGGCTCGATGCCATGCAGCGGGCGAATGTATTCGGCCAGCGACGGAGTCATCGAAACGCCATTGGGATGCGCGGAGAACCGAAAACCGTAGGTCGCCCACAAGATGACTAAGCCGATGCACGCGGCTCCGGCAAAGGCAATCGCATACTGTCGCACGATGTGTGCGCGCCCCTCGGCCCGGCCATTGCGTAAGCCCGGAGCAATCAGTTCACACACTCCGAGGGCAAGCGCGATCGGCAGCAGCAATACAGCAGAGTGTTTGGACGCCAGCGCCAGCCCAGTCGCCAGGCCAAGCAGCAGCAGCGTCTTCCACGACGGCCGCTCGCGAAAGCGGAAGAGCGCAAAGATGGTCGCGAACATGAAGCAGGTAACGGCCATATCGGTGGTGACATAGGCGCCATGCGCGATCAGGTTTGGTTCGAAGACAACCAGGCTCATCGCGAAGACAGCGGCCACCGGGCCAAACATCTCCAGCCCTGCGAGGTACACGAAAATCACCATCAGCAGTGACAGCACAGCGGCAAACATGCGCACGCGGAAGATGATCTTGTTAGCGGTCGCAAGGCCTCCGTTGTCGTAGATCAGGCCGCGGCCATCCGTATAGGCCTCATCTTTGAAGAACCCCATTCCTGCGGGCGCAGGCGTTTTCAGATGCATCGCCAGCAAAGGCAGGGTGGCAAGCTCCTTCACCAGAGGAGGATGCTCCGGGTTGATGCCGAAATCCGCGACCTTCCAACTCTGGTAGCCGGCGAAGATGTGGTCGCCCTCGTCCCAGCTCAACGACTGTCGCCTGACGGAAAGGGTGAGTTCTGTAATGAAGACAAGAAGCAACAGGATGGCGATTCCGTGGGCCCGACGTACGTTCATGCCATCCAGTCTACCCAGAATCGCCGTGCAGACTTGTTAGACTCGGCAGTCAGGGCGCAGCAAAATGGTTGTTGCGCTCTCTCACTCAAGTTTATGAAATCAGTTGGTCACCTGCAGTTTGAGAGTCAACCGATACCAAGTATTACGCGCAAACTCTCTTCGAAACCATTCACCCCGGAATCTTCATCTCGCAAAAAATAACAATACATACTTGACGCCACACACTGTGTGCAATACAGTGTGTGCAGAACAGTATGAGCGACTCGCTCCAACCCGACCTCTTCGATTCCTTGCGTATGGAGCTCCGCCGCGGCTGCCTCGTACTCGCAGTCCTGGCCCAACTCGACGTAGAGCACTACGGCTACACATTGCGCAAAGCACTGGCCGACGAAGGGCTGGCCATCGAGGAGAGCACGCTGTATCCGCTGCTGCGCCGGCTCGAGACCCAGGGACTGCTGGTAAGCGAATGGCGTGAGGAGGAGAAGCGGAAGAAGCGCTTCTATCGGCTTTCGAAGGCGGGTGCGGCAATCCTTGCGCAGTTGCTGGAGGAGTGGAACGGCATCAATTCGTCGCTGCACAAGATTCTGAAGAACGGGAAAGCGAGGTAGGGGATGGATTTACTGGAGCGATATCTACAGGCTGTGGGACAGTATCTTCCGGCGGCGTCCAAGGACGATACGCTGGCCGAGTTGCGAGCAAATCTGCTGGCTCAGATGGATGCCATGCAGGAGGAGACAGGACTTCCGCTGACCCAGGATGAAATCGCCGGAGTCCTGAAGCAGCATGGTCGGCCGGAGTTGGTGGCGGCGCGTTACCTGGCCCCACCAGTCCCTGATTGGGCCAGAGCTGTTTCCGTCTTATCTGCTTACGCTGCGCCGTGTGCTGCCGGTAGTGGTGTTGATTTACGCTGTGGTGCACCTTATCGCTTTGGTCGTCGACACCGGAAATCCGCATCTGGGGCCGGGGATAGTGCAGGCCGTTGTGCAACTCCCGCCGGTTCTCTTTGCCTTCTGGGCGTGGACGACCCTGGTCTTCGCGGGCTTCGAGTATGCCGTCGGGCGTTGGGGAGCGCGGGCTCCGTCGACAACGATGGCGGGCTACGGGTATGTCCTGGGACGTTGGGGTGTGGGAGTTCCCTCTATATCGTGGGATCCTGCCAGGCTGCCGCGGCTCGACGCCGAGCCTAAGCCGAACAAGCGTGCGGCTCGCGTGGCTGATGTCGTGGCGCATCTGTTGGGCGTGTTGTATGTGCTGGCGGTACCCTACTATCCCTACCTGATTCTGGGCCCGGGCGCCGGGTATCTCAACCATTCGACTGTCGGATTGAGGCCGGAATGGCACCTGTTTTACCTCGGCATCCTGCTGCTTGCGATCGGGCAGCTAGCAGTCAAGGTGCTTGCACTCTTCCGCCCGATGCAGCGATCCCTCGCTCCGCTGGTGCTTGCCGGGAAGGCTCTGGGAGTGGGAATCGTCGCGATGATGGTGGCGGCCAGGGATTACTTTATTCCCCGGCCAGGCACGCTCTGCATAACATCTCCTCGCTGAACTACGTAGTCAATCTGGGATTCAAGATTGCGCTGGTTGTCGGCGTCCTCGACCTGGGGTGGAGTCTATGGCAGTATGTGCGAAGCTCCATGCAATCGGCCAACCTGGTGCTGCAGTAAATAGTCTGAGAGGAAGCTGTGGGTGCCCCATCCTCTGTGGGTGCCCCATCCTCGGCCGACGGCTTCATCGTCGGACAGGGTGGGGTATCGTTCGTGGTAGCGAACGACCGCCCTCTGCCGATCCGGGATCCGCAGCCCTCCAGGTCTTCTTCACTGCCGTAACTCCACTTCCGTAGCACCCTGCCCGCCCTGGTTGTGAGGCGGCTCGGTAACGCTGGTGACCTGCGGATGGTTCTTCAGGAACTCGCGCAGAGTGCGCCGCAGGACACCCATGCCCGTGCCATGGACGATGCGGATGCGCGGCAGGCCAGCCATGAACGCACGGTCCAGAAACCGCGAGACTTCGTCGTGTGCCTCGTCGGCAGTGCGGCCGATGACGTTGATCTCGGACGGAAGATAGTCGGAGTCGGTGGTGGTCTGGATGGTGATGCCACCGCGACGGCGCGCGGCTTCCAGCGGCGTCACGGCGACCACTGTCGTTACCTCGGCAATGTCATTCTGCGCGACCCGCATCTTCATGGTGCCGACCGAGACCTCGAAGTTCTTGCCATCGATCACACGCTCCACGCGAGCTTCGCGGCCAAGGCTCTTCAGCTTCACGCGATCACCGACCTTGATGCCTTTGGGCAGGTGCGGCTGCGCAGCGGGATCTCCCTTGTCCGCGCGTGTGGTGTGCGCGACCACGGTCGAGTTGAACTGCTCGGAGAACTCGCGGCGCGCGCGGGTGATGCGCAGGGCGGAGTCGCGCTGAATCTTCTGTGCCACCGTCTTGTCATCGATGGCTTTGACGATCTCGCGTAGTTGAAATTCCACATCGTCGATCAGCGAGTTGAGTTTTACTTCCAGCTCGCGCGTGCGTGCCTTCTGCTCGGCCCGCCCTTCAACTTCCAGCTTCGCCCGTTCGCGCGAAAGCTCCTTCTCGCGAAGATGCAGGGCATCGCGCTCGGTCGCTGCATCGGTGAGTTGCGCGTGAAGCTGATCCAGCAGAGCGCCGATGTCCGCCGCCTGCGTTGTAAGTTGCGCGCGGGCTGCAGCAACAATCTGCGGCGAAAGGCCAAGCCGCTCGGCGATGTTCAACCCCGCAGAAGCGCCCGGCACGCCGAGGCGAAGTTCATACGTCGGCGAAAGCGTTGCCTGGTCGAAGCCGACGGCAGCATTCAACACGCCCGCACGATTCGCCGCATAGACTTTCAGCGACGTGAGGTGAGTCGTGATGCAACTCCAGGCACGCAGGTCAAGGAAGTGATGAGCGATGGCAACCGCCAGCGCCGCCCCTTCTTCGGGGTCGGTCGCTGACCCGAGTTCGTCGAGCAGTACGAGAGAATCCTCGGTCGCCTCGCGCGCGATACGATCCACATTAACGATGTGCGCCGAAAAGCTGGAGAGATTCGTCTCGATCGATTGCGCGTCGCCAATGTCTGCGTAGATGGCCTTGAACAGCGGCAGGGTCGCGGCCTCCGCCGGCACAGGCAAGCCAGCCTGCGCCATCAGCGCGAGCAGGCCCGTCGTCTTCAGCGCCACTGTTTTGCCGCCGGTGTTCGGACCACTGATGATGAGTTGGCGGGCTTCTTGCTCAAGTGCGAGGGTGAGGGGCACAGGCGCAGCACCCGAGCGACGCAGCCGCAATTCCAGCAGCGGATGCCGCGCATTGACCAGCGACAGACCAAACGCCTGCGGTATGTTCTCCACGCTCTGGCTCTCGGAGTAGTAGCGGGCTTCAGCCCGCGGTACGCCATGCAGGAAAGAATGGGGCTTTAGCCCCGGGTCTTCGCTTCGTAACGCCGAATCGGCCTTTTTTCGCAACATCTCCAGAGGCCCACTCTCTCTCGCCGGAGCCGAGAAGACGGGCCGCACACAGTTGAGCGAGTTAGCAAACCGCGCGCGCGCGAAATGCGACTCAACCTCCGCGAGGATTGACGTACCCAGCAGGATCGCGTCAGCCTGCTCCCCAATCGCGCGCGTCATCGCTACCAGAATGCGATGAATCTCGCGCTGCTCTTCGTCGAGTAGTCGCTGCAGTTCATTATTCTGCTCAATCGTTTCCAGCGGCTCAATGAACACCGTCTGGCCGGATGAGGACGACCCATGAATCACGCCGGGAACGCGGCGGCGAAACTCAGCCTTCACCGGAATGACGAAGCGTTCTCCGCGCACGGTGATCAGATCTTCCTGCGTCGAGCCTTCGCTGGCCAGCGCGCGCAAAGATTTGCGCAGGCTCTCTTCGATGGCGCGATGCTGGCGCTCCATCGCTCGGCGAATCCGGCGAAGTTCGGAGCTTGCGTCGTCGGAGAGCGAGCCATCAGGATCGATCTTGCCACGCAGTTCGCGCAGCAGCGGAGCGAAGTCGTGGTCGAGCAACGGCGCAGATAGCCCTGCAATTCCCGGCCACGTTCGCGACGCGGCACCAGGCGACGGCCGTAATAAAGTCCGCCACGCCGCGACTCGTTCGATGACTGTCAGCAACGCGTTAATCTGAGCGCCTTCCAGCGCCGCGCCTTCGAGCCGCGACCGGTCGAGCAGGTCACTCGGATCAAATAGTCCATGAAAATCGAACGTTCCGCCCCCGGTCAGCAGGTCGCGTATCTCCGCGGTCCGCTGCTGCTGGCTATCGATCCAGGCAACGTCCGCGCAGGGTTCGAGCGCAGTAGTCCAGGCTCGCCCCAGAGGAGATGCGGCGTGGCCTGCGATGTGTTCGCGCAGGCGGGGCCACTCCAGCGCGGAGGAGCTCGATTCGGCGAGCGGAGACGGAATGTGGGGGAGCAGAAGCACATCTACCATGGTATCCGGCATCGGATCAGATGCACGCGTCGTAGTGGAACAGTTTGCCGTATTAGCGCGTATCGTTCTCTAAAGATGCAAGTTGTGGAGCGGCAAGCTCCGAGGAGGCAACCAATGTTTTGTCAGGCATGCGGAAGTCCGATTCCGGTGACCGAGGCGTTTTGTTTGCAATGCGGCGCACCAGCGGTGGCTCCTCCTCCTGCGTTCAGTGCGCCGCCTCCGGTGTATGGAGCGCCCCCGCCGAACGCCTATCCCATGCCAACGCAGGTTATGGTGGCGCCACGAGTGCAGCAGCATGTGCATACGCTGGGCATCCTGTGGTTCATCTACGGTGCGTATCGCGCGGCTGCAGGCATCTTCGCAGCGCTGTTTCTGATGGGCGTGGCCACGCCTCCGTTCTTCGGCGGAATCGGGTCCCGCGGCTTGCCGTTTCTTCCATTCGCTCCGGTGATGGGCGGCCTGGCTGCGGTGGCCGGTGTGTTTATCCTGCTAACTTCGTGCCTCGCGTTCGTAACCGGCTTCGCACTGATCAATCGCAAATCCTGGGGCAGGACGCTCGCAATCGTAGCGGCAATCCTCTCGCTCATTAAATTTCCCTTCGGCACGGCTCTGGGAATTTACACGCTGTGGGTGCTGGCTCCCGCTACATCCGGCATGGAGTACGACGCAATCGCCGACCGAACCTAATGTCCTACAGGCCCTGAGACGCCAACCGCCGTCCATCCTATTTCCCCAAACTTGCCACTGCCCCGCCGTACACTAAACCCATGAACTTTCCTGCGACACGAACACGGCGCATGCGGCGTACCGAGGCGCTGCGCTCGCTGGTACGCGAGACGCATCTCACCCCCGGTTCGCTGATCAATCCAATCTTCCTCTGCCCCGGCGAAGGCGTCCGAAAACCGATTAGCTCCATGCCTGGCGTCTTCAACCTATCTATAGATGAGGCCGTAAAAGAGGCCGAAGCGTGTGCGGCGCTCGGACTGGGCGGCCTGCTGCTGTTCGGGCTTCCCGCGGAGAAGGACGATCAGGCAACCGGCGCCTGGGCCGCAGACGGAATCGTGCAGCAGGGCTTGCAGGCGCTGAAGCGCAATCGCAAGCTCGACTCGCTGGCCATGATCGCGGATGTTTGCCTGTGTGAATACACATCCCATGGCCACTGCGGAATCGTGTCTCGCGACGGCGATCGGTATGAAATTGAGAATGATGCAAGCGTGGCCCTGCTTGCCAAAACGGCGGTATCGCTGGCGCAGGCGGGTGCGGACATCGTCGCCCCCAGCGACATGATGGACGGCCGTGTGGAGGCGATGCGTACTGCCCTCGACGACTCGAAACTAGTGAACACTCCAATCCTCAGCTACGCGTCGAAGTTCGCCAGCGCCTTCTACGGTCCCTTCCGCGAGGCAGCAGATTCAGCGCCGCAATTCGGCGACCGGCGCAGCTACCAGATGGATGGCGCCAACATCCGCGAGGCCATGCGCGAGATCGATCAGGACATCATCGAGGGTGCGGACATGATCCTGATGAAGCCGGCAATGCCGTATCTCGACGTGATTCGTGCGGCGCGGGAGCGGTACGATGTTCCGTTAGGCGCGTACCAGGTCTCCGGCGAATACTCCATGCTGCAGGCGGCGTTCGCACGCGGATGGCTGGAGCCGGAGCGCGCCATGATGGAGTCGCTGCTCTCCATCCGCCGCGCCGGAGCCGACTTCATCGTCACCTACTTCGCCAAGGAAGCCGCCAAAGTGCTCGCGTAGCTCTCAAGTGTCCAGGTGCCCCATGTAAGAACCTGGTTACTCTTCTCCTTGAATAAACAAGGAGGAATCAGTGCGACTCCGCCTCCGCCGTTACCAAACCTCCGGCCACCTTCGTTTCCTCACCTTCAGTTGTCAAGATCGCCTACCCTACCTCAAATCCTCTGAGTCAAAAGCCCTCTTCGAATCCATCCTTGAATCACGAAGACTTCGATATGGGTTTAAAATCCACGGCTACGTCGTCATGCCAAAACACGTGCATCTCCTCGTCTCCGAACCATTCAATAAACCCCTCTCCAAAGCGATCGCCTCGCTGGACGGCCTGCGGGTTTGCGGGAACAAACGCCCTCCAAACGAAGCAGCGGGTTCTAAGCCTAGCCGCACCGCGCTGGCCGACTCCGTCCGAACTCTTCGTGGAGCTTCCCTCCGACCGTCATCATGTTTCAACTTCGATGGAGTGGCTTAGAATCTGTCACGTGCTGATTAGTTGAGATCGGGCGAGGCGAGATGAAGCGACGTGAAGTTTTGAAGTTGGGCCTGGCTGCAAGTGCGGTGGGAATGGCGTTCCAGGGTCTCGCTTACGGTGAAGCAAAGTCGGCGGCGGGTACCGACATCGACGGCATCACCGAGGACCGCGCAAGTTGGGTCGCGATGCTCGACCGGATCTGTATGCCGGTGTTCGATGCGCTCCGACAGCGGCGGTTGAAGCAACGGATGCCGGTCGAAGCATACTCGGGAGAAGAGAAACATCGTCGCCAGACCACCTATCTGGAAGCGCTCGGCCGCGGTTTGGCGGGCATGGCTCCGTGGCTCGAGCATGGCGCGACCACCGGCGCCGAAGGCCAGCTTCGCGAGAAGTATTGCGACTGGGCAAGGGCCGCAATTGCATCCGCCGTCGACAAAAGCTCGCCCGACTACATGGACTTCGCCGGCGATCGCCAGACGATTGTGGACACGGCGTTTCTTTCGCTGGCCATTCTGCGCGCTCCGCATGAGTTGCTAGAAAAGCTGCCGAACGCGGTACGGGCACAGCTTGCGGACGCGATGCGAGCGACGCGCAACATGCTTCCGAACTACAACAACTGGCTGCTGTTCGCCGCAATGACGGAGGCGTGCCTCTGCGCTCTGGGCGAGCCGTGGGACCGCATGCGTGTGGACTATGCGCTGCGTGAACACGCGAACTGGTATGTCGGCGACGGAGTGTATGGCGACGGCCCGCACTTTCACCAGGACTACTACAATTCCTTCGTGATCCACTCGTTCCTGCTCACGCTGATCGACGCGATGGGCAAGCAGGAGACCGCCTGGGGAGATATGGCTGCGGGCATCCGCGAGCGCGCCACGCGCTATTCTGCGATTCAGGAACGAATGATTGCACCGGATGGAACGTATCCCGTGGTCGGCCGGTCGATCGCGTATCGCTGCGGCGCATTTCAAGCGCTGGCAGACGCGGCCTTGCGCCAGTCGCTGCCGAAAGAGGTCTCCCCCGAACAGGTTCGCGGAGCCCTGACCGCGGTGATCCGCAGAACGCTGACGCCGCCCGGTACCTGGGACCAGAACGGCTGGCTGCGCATTGGGCTTGCAGGGCATCAGCCATCGCTGGGCGAAATCTACATCTCGACCGGAAGCCTGTACCTTTGCACGGCAGCGTTCCTTCCGCTTGGGTTGCCGTCGACCAACCGTTTCTGGAGCGCTCCCGCCGCGAAGTGGACCTCGGCCAAGGTCTGGAGCGGCGAGGATCTGCCGGTAGACCACGCCCTTGAAGGCCGTCAACGAGGCGACTGAGCTCCGGGTTTGGTCACCCCAAATCGGGTGCCCCATTCATCGTGGTTTTTTCGCGATGAGTGGGGTCTGTGCTCGCTCGCGACCACTGAAGATGTGACGTGGAGCAAGTTCGAGAATTTGACCCTACCCGACCCCACTGCAGACGATGAGACTGTCATGAATGGGTTACCCAATGTGTGAGTCAGCCACCCGCCAAATCAATCAACGCGGAATATTCGGTGGTGCCCGAAAGTCTTTGGAGCTAGACGACGCCGCTTTAATGTGTTGGAATCTAGCTCTATTCCTGCTTCATGGGCCTGCTGGTTGCTGTCTAGTCCTGTTTCGGGGTGTCTCCGTGAGCGTGTCTCGTCGCCAATGTTCCATCGCCTTCTCGTTTGCCTTCCTCCTGCTCTCCGGTTGCACCTTGGCCCCGATGAACGGGCCGCAGACCTTGTCTGTGCAGCCGAAGATCGCGGGCATTGTGCATGGCGGGCAGCAGCCTGTCTCAGGCGCCACCATCCAGTTGTATGCGGCGAGTATGACCGCGGACAATGGCGCATCAACCCCATTGCTGACTACGCCGGTGACCACCGGCTCTGATGGCAGCTTCAGTATCACCGGCGACTACACCTGTCCGGCGACGAATCCGCTGGTATACATTGTGTCGACGGGCGGCAATCCAGGGCTGGGTGGCTCGGTGAACAACACCGACATTGCGCTGATGTCGGTGATGGGTACGTGCAAAAAGCTCACCAGTTCTACCTACGTCGTCATCAATGAGTTGACAACGGTGGCGAGCGTGCAGTCGCTGGCGGCGTTCATGACCGACTACGCGCACGTTGGGGCGTCTCCCACGAATCCTACGGCGATCGCGGCGGCATTCGAACAAGCCACTGGTCTTCTAAATTTTTCAACTGGGATGTTCCAGGCTGGATCACAGCTCCTGCTTCCTGACACACTGCTGTCTACGTTGGCGAACGTCCTGGCAGCATGCGTGAACACCGCGGGTGGGACGGCTGGCGATTCCTCGGTGTGCGGAAGATTGCTCACCTATTCCGGGACGACCACCGACACGGTTACGGCGATACTGCACATGATCCAGTCACCGGGCAACAATGCGTCGCAACTGTACGGGCTGATCGGCTCGACCCCTCCATTCCAGCCTTACTTTACTTCGGTGCCGACGGACTTTACCGCCGCTGTCGGCTACACCGTACCCGTGGCCGTGCATACCGGCACGCTCGATTCCAATGGACATATATGGCTCGCCACCGGTGGATACACCTATGACACCGTAGCCGATACCAGCACCGACATTCAGGGCAACATCACCGTCTACGACAACAACTTCAATTCGATATTTACGGTTACGCCAGGCACTGGCGGACTCTACTATCCGCAGAGTATGTCCCCCGATGCGGCGGGCAACGTCTATGCGGTCAATGCCAACAACACGATATCGAAGTTCAGCTCGACGGGCTCCGCACTGTCTCCCTCCGGGGGCTGGAGCATCGGGATCACGACCACGTTCACGGGAACCGGTCCGGGCAACGGGTACGTCAGCGGCACCTTCCAGGCTGGCGGAATCCGGATCGATGCGCTAGGCAATATGTGGGGAGATACTTCTTCTGGTGCCACCAATTGCTACTACGAAATGAATTCCAGCGGCACCAATATCACCCCCAGCGGCAACTTCTGCAGCATGGCGGGCTCGACGTTCTTCACACCAGACGCCGTAGATGGCTCGGGCAATGCGTGGTTCTCCGGGTCGCCGAGCATCTCCAAGGTAAATGCGGCGGGCAACCTCGTCATCTCGGCTCCCACCAGCCAGAGCTGTTTCTTCCCCACTTCAGAATTAGCGAAATTGCCGCCGGCAAGCCAAAATTTCGACCTGGCCACACTCGGGGTGCAGTATGACAACGTCCACAATCAGCTCTGGGGCTACTCCGGGACGGGAGCCGGAGCGATTACCAATGCTGGCGCCGCGCTGTTTTGCGATGTAGGGCCGGCAACGCTTCCGCTGATTCCAACCTATGGGAGCACATCGACGACTCCCGGCAGTCCGTACTCCGCGGGCAGTCTACTGATCTCGTCCCTCGCATTGGATGGAGCTGGAAATGCCTGGTTCACTACCGGGGGCGTGGCCGCAACCGGGGTCGTGGGATCGACTGCCGGAACCTTCACTGGAACCATAAAATACGCCAGCTACCTGGGTGAGATCAGTTCGAGCGGAGTCCTGCTGACGCCGTATAACGCAGGCTCAGGAATTTATGGGCTGCAGCCGGCTGGGCTGGGGACCAACGCGACCGCAACCGCGACCGAGACGTCGGTATCTTCCGGATCGTTTAGCTCATCGTTGCTGGGCGTCGACTCAGTGGGGAACATCTGGGCGTTCGATCTCCAAACCAACAAGCTGCTCAAGATCACCGGGCTCGCTACCGCAAATACCGTCAACTACTAAGCCGAACCAAGTCTCCGCAGCCTAAACCGATCGGGTGCCCCATCCTTCGCGTACTTGGCGAAGGGTGGGATTCAGACTGTCCCCCAGCACCGTGGTGTATGCTAAGCGCGATTGAATTCGGTATTTGGCGAGGGGCTGAGCACGATGGATAGCACGACTACGTTTGGGCTGGTGGTAATTGCGGTGCTGGCACTGGTCGCCTTGGTACTGGTGGCGAAGACGTTGTATACCGTGCGCACGGCGACCGCTGGAGTGGTCGAGCGATTCGGCAAATTCAACCGCATCGTGCAGCCGGGACTGCACACGCTGATCCCATTTGCCGAGAGCGTCTACTTCGTCGATCTGCAGGTGAAGCAGGCGCAGTTCCAGGTCGAGACCAAGACCAAGGACAACGTGTTTGTGCAGATCCCGGTCAGCGTGCAGTACCAGATCCTGCCCGACAAGATCTTTGACGCGTTTTATAAATTGAGCGCGCCGCAGAAACAGATTGAGAGCTTCGTCTTCAATTCCATCCTCGGGCACGTGCCGAAGCTGACGCTGGACGAGACGTTCGAGCAGCAGTCCGGCATCTCCGTCAACGTGAAGACCGAGCTGGACATGATCATGAGCGGGTTCGGGTACAACATCCTCAATGCGCTGGTGACGGACATCATTCCCGATAGCAAAGTTAAAGATGCGATGAACGATATCAATGCAGCCCAGCGGGCGCAGGTAGCGGCCCAGGCTCGTGGCGAGGCGGAGAAGATTTTGAAGGTGAAGCAGGCCGAGGCGGAGGCCGAATCAAAGGCTCTGCAAGGCAAGGGAATTGCTGCCGAACGGCAGGCGATCATCGATGGTCTGCGCGCTTCGATTGAGAACTTCCGCGAGAGTGTGCCAGGCGCGACGGCGAGCGATGTGATGGCGTTGGTGCTGCTGACGCAGTACTTCGACACACTCAAGGACATTGGGACGAAGCAGGGAAACAATACGGTCTTCCTGCCCAACAACCCCGGCGCAGCGAACGACTTCATGACCCAGATTCTTGCCGGCCTGCGTGGCAGCATGAACGCCGGAAGCGGCTCGGGTGGCATGGGTCTGCCGGTGGTAAACCCGCTGGCCCCGCCGGTGACGGCAACAAGCTAGGCGACGTTCGTGGCGGAGACGAAGGTTTCAACTTCGCGCTGAATGGCGAGGCCGGAATCGCGGCGAATTTTTGAGAGGTGATGGGTCGCCTGAAGGTTGAGCCAGAACTCATCAGGCAGCAGTGCGAGCCGGATAGTCTCGGCCGCTCCTTCCTCGACTGTCTGGTGACCTTGATTCTGATTGAGATCGGTCGCGGTATATCCCGGATCCGACGAGCTAACCTTAATGGTCGTGCCGCGCAACTCCCACGCAAAAATAAAAAGGGCTGAAGGCCCGACACATAGCGCGCCTTAGAATCTATAGATGGCGTTCGAGCACGATACGATTGTGGCAATTTCGACGCCCGTGGGCCGCGGCGGGATTGGAGTTGTGCGGCTTTCGGGTGGACAGGCGAAGGATATTGTCGCGCCGCTGCTGCGGTTGCGGCATGAGTTGGCAGCGGGGTGCGCTCGCTTCGGGATGGTGCTTGATGTAGCCACTGGCGCCGTTCTGGATGAGGCGGTGGTCACTTACTTCGCTGCGCCAAATTCCTACACCGGTGACGACGTGATAGAGATCGCCGCACATGGTTCGCCGGTGCTGCTCGAATACCTGGTACGGCAGTGCTGTGCTGGTGGCGCGCGACTCGCGGAGCCGGGAGAATTTACCCAACGCGCCTTTCTCGCCGGGCGAATCGACCTCACCCAGGCCGAAGCAGTCGATGACCTGATCGGCTCATCGACCCTCGAGCAGGCACGCGTGGCGGCTCGGCAGTTGGGCGGCGCACTGGCAAAGTTGGTCGCTCCGGTGAAGGCGAAACTGGTCGGGCTGATCGCGGCGCTGGAGGCGGGAATCGACTTCGCTGAGGACGATATCGATGTGATGGCGGCTTCCGCTATCGAAGAAAAGATTGCCGAGGTGTACTTGCCGCTGCTGGAGTTGGAGCGCAGCTTTGCCTATGGTCGCGTGGTGCGTGACGGCTTCAAGCTGGCGATTGTGGGTCGGCCGAACGCAGGCAAATCGAGCCTCTTCAACCGGCTGGTCGAGCGCGATCGCGCAATCGTGACCGCGACTCCGGGAACGACTCGCGATCTTGTAACCGAACGAGTTGCAATTGACGGGATCCCCGTCGACCTGATGGATACAGCCGGCTTGCGCGAGGGCGCGGACGAAGCCGAGCGCATGGGAATTGCCAAGTCGCATGAGGCGATGGCGGATGCGGATGTGGTCTTGCTCGTAGTGGACGCGGTGGTTGGAATTTCCGCTGAGGATCGCGCGGTGCTGGAGCGTGGCGCGCTGGTTGCGTGGAATAAGAACGATCTGGTTGATGGGGTTCGAGGTCCGGGGTTCGAGGTTCAAGGCGTACGGACTTCGGCGGTAACCGGCGAGGGCATTGCAGAATTGCGCGCGGCGATTGTGGCGGCAGTCGCGGGCGATGACGGTGGTGTGCGCGAGGCGGGAATGCTGACCAATCTGCGGCAGCATCAGGCGGTAACGCAGGCTTTGCGCGGACTGGATGCGGCGCGTGTTGCGGTGAGCAGCGCGATTCCGCACGAGATGGTGATGCTGGATCTCTACGAGGCGCTGCGCGGGTTGGACACGCTGACCGGCGTGACCACCAGCGAAGACGTGCTTCGCCTCATCTTCTCAAAGTTCTGCATCGGCAAGTAAAGTTGAGTTGAGTCGAAGAGAACGCCGTGAGTTAATTGCCTATATTACGCAAAACTTTGCGCATCCAACTTCCCTACTCCCGATAGTACGGCTCTCATGGATCGTCGTAGAGCAGGCTAAAGGCCAACATTACCTGCAGTTAGCGAAACTCAGCGTTTTGGTCGACAACCTCTCGATTTGGCAACCCACGTGCCACTAATCGGATGTTCATCCCTGTTCTCCCACGCCTTTCAAACTTGCACGACTTGGAGGTTTTACTGTGAAATTCAAATTTGCAACGGCCTTGGTTTTGACATCTCTCTGTGCCGGTCCCGCCTTCTGTACTACCGTCAGCTTCGCAGGCGGTGGCATACTCGGCTCTTCCCACACCTACGGCTCCGGCTCGAATGCCATCACGGCATACGCATCTGGCACCAGTTCGCTGTACGGCAAAAGCGGCGGAGGCACAGAAAACGGACTAGGCATTTTCGACGAGGGCCAGAACGAAATTACCAGTGAGAATTTCGTTCAACTGGATCTGATCAACATCACAAGCCCCTTCTCTCTCTCCATCGGCAGCACCCAGAAAACCGAAGGATTCAAGCTTTGCTTCTCCAGCGTTTTGGGTACTCAAGGCAGCAGCTGTACGGACGTCCCCGTCCCCGGCTCGGATCCATACGCCACCCCCTTCACCCTAAAGGGAGCCCGTTATGCATCCATACAAGCTGACGGCAGAGGCAACGTCCTCATCGACAGCTTGACGACCTCCCCAACTCCCGAGCCCAGCTCCCTCCTTTTGCTGGGAACCGGAATCGTCGGAGCAGCAGGATTTATTCGTAGAAGGTTTGCCGTCTAACCTGATCGTACCGATCAGCACCGTTCTGTAAATTCATCGTTGTAAAAGATCAGAGACAGTCAAACGTTACGGCCACCCCTCGCACCACTAAAGCGCGATGGGTGGCCTCGTTTTTGCAGCACTGGAGCAATTCAGAAGCCAGTCATCCCGTGTCTGCCATAACAACTCATTTTTGAGCGTCTATTAAATTCCCTAAACTTCGCGTCCTCAATCGGATCGTCGCATTTCTTGTTCGATCCGCCTAAGAGACTTGTCTCGCCCTTGCATTGAGGGCTGAAGGCTCGACACAGACGCATCCCCGTGCTGCGTGAATGGGGCCGGAATTAGCTCATCGCATACAGAGCTGAACCCGGTGTCCAACCAACGTCGGGCCTGGCGTGGACAGCTTTGCGCTGGCCGGAAGCTTCGACCGGCACATGCTGGAGCATGGCGAGGATCTCGTTCAGTGGAACCGGCTTGCTGTACAGGAATCCCTGCGCAATGTTGCATCCAAGTCCGAGCAGCGCGGCGGCCTGTTCGCGGCTCTCCACGCCCTCGGCCGAGACGCCGGTTCCCACGATCCGTGCCAGCCGCACAATCCACTCCACAATCTCCGTGCTGACGTGGCCGTCGCTCATGTGCTGGACGAAATACTGATCGACCTTGAGCACGTCCACGTGAAATCGTTCGAGGTAGCTGAGCGAAGAGTAGCCGGTCCCGAAGTCGTCAAACGCGATTTTGACGCCGAGCGCGCGGATGGCCTCGAATAGCGCTCCGACCACAACGGAATCCATCAGGAAGATGCTTTCGGTAATCTCCAGTTGCAGCAGCCGGGCAGGCATACCGGTCTCCTGCAGGATGTCTGAAAGGTCGGATACAAAGGTTGGCTCGTCGAGCTGCCGGGTGGAGACGTTCACGCTCAGCAGCAAATCGCCCTTGGCGAGTCGCATACTGCGGAAGTCGGTGCATGCCTGGCGCAGTACCCAGGAACCCATCGGGACGATCGAACCCGACTCTTCGGCCACATGGATAAAATCCGCGGGCTGCAAAGGGCCGCGCTCCGGATGGTTCCAGCGAATCAAGGCCTCAACGCCGTGGATGGAAGCGTTGGAGATGTCGATGAGCGGCTGATAATACAGCTCGAATTCACCCTGCTGAATCGCCGCGTCAAGTTGCGGGGCGAAGACGGAGCTATCGACGGTCGGACGAACTGAAGCCATCATTGGGTCTCGTCGTGCATGATCGGATCAGATTAGATGATGAGATTCTACAACGATATGGCTAATGTTGTTCCTATCGACTTATTTTAGACTTCAGTTCAGTTTCGGGCACAGCTTTCGAGCGCGCTGCGGCTGGGAATGGTCAGCATCGAACCGTTGAACGCCACCAGCCGGCGCAGTTTGAACGAGCCCAGGGTGCGGGTGACGGTCTCGCGAGACGCGCCAATAAACTCGCCAATCTGTTCATGCGTGAGAATGAAGCGGAAGCGCGTGCCATTCTCGGTAGGCTGGCCGTTCTCGCTCATCTCGAGCAGCAGGCGCGCAAGCTTTTCCGGCGCCGAGGACGACAGGCCAACCGTGCGAAGCTGTTCGCATGCCATGGTGTACTGCAGGCTTACCTCTTCGGTGACCAGCTGGTAGACCTCGGGATGGCGTTGCAGGAAGTCGAGGAACTCGGCGCCCGAGATGTGCGTGATCTTCGCCGTGGAAAGAGTCTCTGCGGTCGTCTCGCACTTCGATCCGAACAGTGCCGAGGTAAGGCCAAGCACTTCGCCGGCGCGAGCGACGCGCAGGCTCAGACGCTTGCCGCCACTCGAGTTCATCGACAGCCGTACCAATCCTTCGCGAATCAAAAAGACACCGGTGGAGTCCTGCTTTTCGCTGAACAGCAGGTCGCCCGCTTCATAGCTCGTGGGGTTGCGAATGCTGGTGAGATCGGCGAGCGCTGTCGGAGAGAGCTTCTGAAAAAAACCGCCAGCCCGCAGGGTGCGGCAGGTTGCATGACTTACGGGTTGCTGTGCGGTGTGTAGGGCAGTCTGCATATCAGAGCTCCTCTTGAGTTTGTACGGCGGTGGCGCGAGTCACTTCTTCGGCGAGGTACTGGGTCCACGGCGTGCTGGTTACAAGTTCGGTTGCGCCCTGCGCATAGATCTCGCGCAGCACAAGAATGCCTGGCCCATCCGCATAGGTCGTGTTGCGCAGATCAATGGATAGCTTTCGCGTTCCGACCGACGGTGCCAACTCAGTCCATGTGCGGCTCAATTCAGCAGCCCACGGTCCAGCAACCCGGCCTTCTAAAATGATTGCGATTGATTCGGAGTGCGGTTCAATTGAAATTCGTAACGTAAGCCGGCTCATCCTGTGCCACCCCATGACTAAGGCACGAAGTGTGCCAAAGTCGGAGCCGCGAAGTTAGAAGCTCGTAGCGCCAAGACACGCAAGGGACTTAGCCCAGCCCAGACAAGATGACACTAAGCCATCACGACAACCAAGTGACGAAGTGATGATGACGCTATTTCGTCACCCCGACGTCATACCGTCACTTCGGAAGCGGGTGCCCCATCCTCGACGCGCAGTCTCATCGTGCGGCAGGGTGGGGTATCGTTCGCGGTAGCGAACGACCGCCTTCCTTCAAACCCGCGTCAACGTAACCATCCCGTCCTCCAAGTAAGCATAGGATCGGAAACTACTCCACTTCCACAGCTGCGGTTCAGCAACCAACCCATCCCGCACGGGGTTCTTGTGTATGTAGACCATCTTCTCCAGCCTCTTGTCTTCGCTTCGCACGTTGAAGTCGTAATACCGTGGCTCCCAGACATACTCCTCAGTCCGAGTCTTCGAGAAGCGTTGTTTCAGAATTTGTAACGCCACCGACAGTGGCTTCGTGTCGGGTTCAGACAAAAGCAGATGAACGTGCGTAGGCATCACGACGTAACCGTAGACACTCATCCCGTAGAGTTCCCGAGTCCGCTCCAGAAGCTCCAAAAATATGTCTCTCGCCTCAGGCGTGCCGAGGATCGGGCGATGGCGAACGCAGCTGAAGGTGATGTGGTGCAGATCGCCCGTCTGTTGGTACCGCCGTAAACCTGTAGGCATCCCGCCAAGTCTAGTCCAACCTAAGCGGGCACCCCATCCTTAACAGAAACGGGCACCAACTTGGATCGCACCGGGTGCCCCATCCTCGACGCGCAGTTTCACCGCGCGGCAGGGTGGGGTATCGTTCGCGGTAGCGAACGACCGCCCTCCTTTCGAATCCACACCAGATAAAGAAGGGCGCACCCGAAGTCCGCCACCCGAAGTCTCATAACAACTACCTACTTCACATCCCCACGCTCAATCCCCAACTTCTTCAGCTTGGAATTCAGCGTAGTCCGCTTCAGTCCCAGCCTCGCCGCCGCGCCATCCGGTCCGCCGATCTGTCCATCCGCCTCACGCAGCACCCGCAGAATATGTTCCCGCTCAGCCGCCTGCAGCGTAGGATTCTCCAGCGCCTCGCTCACCTGCGGCCCTAGCACTTCCAGTTCGGCGAGCGGCACATACAGCACCGGCCCCCGTGTCAGGATCACCGCGCGTTCCAGAAAATTTTCCAGCTCGCGAATATTGCCAGGCCACTGCCAGCGCACCAGCGCAGCCATCGTCGCATCGGGAATCGTCTCAATATGTTTCCCCATCCGGCGACTATGCGCTGCGACAAAATGTCGAACCAGGATAGGAATATCGCCAGTGCGCTCGCGCAGCGGCGGTGCAAAAACAGGAAACACCTTCAGCCGATAGTAAAGGTCGCTGCGAAACTCCTTGTCCGCAACCATCTGCGCGAGGTCGCGATTAGTCGCCGCAATCAGCCGAACATTCACGGGGATCGCCCGAGTCCCGCCGACCCGCTCAATCTCCCGCTCTTGAATCGCACGCAGCAGCTTCGGCTGCAGATCGAGCGGCAACTCTCCCACCTCGTCAAGAAACAGCGTCCCCTCATGCGCGAGTTCCAGCCGCCCAATCTTGCGCGCGATCGCCCCGGTAAACGCGCCCTTCTCATGCCCAAAAAGCTCGCTCTCAATCAGCCCTGCAGGAATCGCCGCGCAATTAATCTTGATGAACGTCCGATCGCTGCGCGGGCTTAGCCGATGTATCGCACGCGCCAGCAATTCCTTACCTGTACCCGTCTCGCCTTGGATCAGCACGGTCGCATCGGTAGGCGCGACCGTCTCAATCTCCTGCAGCACGCGGCGCAGGCCCTTGCTCTCTCCAACCACATCGTCGAAGCGGCGTTCCAGGCTGATCTCTTCCTCGAGATATTTCTTCTCCTCGCCGAGCCGATCGCGCAGCTCTGCAATGCGACGGAACGCCATGGCATTGTTGATTGCCATGGCGACGCGGTCGGCAATCTGCACCAGCATATCCGCGTCGTGCTGGCCGATGCTGCCCGAAAGTCTGGTGGCAACCGCCAGCGCGCCAATCGCCTCGCCGCGGTGGATCAGCGGGACCGTGCAGGAAGAAAGCATTCCGATATGCGCGAAGTAGCTGACCGTGCCATCGAGCAGGGGTACGTCCGTCATGTGCTCCATCAGGACTGGCTCGCGCGTGCGGTAGGCGAGCCCCGCTGCGGTGCCCTCAAGCGGCAGCCGAATCTCGCGCGGGAAGTTTCCGTGATCGTGTTCGCCGAGAATCTGCATGGCCAGATCGCCTTCGACCGGATCGTAGAGCGCCAGGCCGGCGGCATCATAGGGAAT
>JANYLK010000082.1 GCA_025357875.1 Granulicella sp. | reverse complement strand
AGCGTGGATGATTGGCCGTGGTCGCTCCGGAGAACTACAAAGGGCTGTTAATGATGCTCGCAGCCGCGAGAATGACGCCACCGCAAAGGCTGAGGCTGGTGCGGCCGAATTGAGGGTGATCGAGCGCGAGAAGACCCAAGCATTAAAGGATGCCGAGGCCGCCAACGATCGCGCCGATGGGCTGGTTGCGAACGAGCGAGAAAAGATGGAAGCGATCGTCAAGGCTAAGGATCAGCAGATTGACAAGCTGAACGAGTTCATCACGCACGCTCGCGATGCGCTGACGACGGAGTTCAAAGCGGTTTCGGGAGACGTTTTGAAGGATGCCCGTGGACAACTGGCCCAGGCCGCCGATGAGTTGATCAAGAAGCATGGCGATAGAACGACCGTAGACGTGGAGTTGCACAAACAGCAGATTGCCAAGATGCTGGGACCTGTTGAGGAGACGATGAAGCGGCTCGATGAGCACGTCGAGACGAGCAATCGCGAACGATCGAAGGCGGAGACGCTGCTTGACGAGCAAATCAATCGATTAGCGGGTGCAAGCGAGTCGCTCTCCAGTGCGCTGCGCAAACCGGTGGTTCGAGGCAGTTGGGGCGAGATGACACTGGAGAATGCTCTGGAGAATGCGGGACTCAGAGCCGAGGTTGACTTCGTTCTACAGCACAGTACGGACGGAGAGGACGGACGGAAACGGACTGATGCGATCATCAACCTGCCGAAGGGGCGCAAGCTGATTATCGATAGCAAAAATCTGATGGAATCCTACATCGCTTACTCGATTGCCGAGGACCCGGCGCAGAAGGCGGTTCTTCAGGCGGCACACGTGAGATCGCTCAAGAACCACATCAAGGATCTTTCGTCGAAGGCATATCAAGAGCGCTACGATACTCCGGATTGCGTCATTCTTTTTATCCCTCACGATGGCATGTACCATGCTGCGCTGCAGGATGAGGCGGAACTGATTCGTGAGGCATGCGAGAAGCGTGTGTTTGTGGCAAACCCGATGAGCTTGATTCCGTTGCTGAAGGCGGTCGGCTACGTCTTGAACCAGGAGAGAGCGAACGAGAGCGCTGAGGCAATCAAGAACGTCGGGCAGGATCTATATGCGCAGATTGCTCGATTTGCGGCCAACATGGCGACCATCGGGAGCAAGCTGGAGGCCAGTGTGAAGGCCTACAACGACGCGATCCCTGGACTTGACCGGTACATCCTCTCGAAGGCGCGCACTTTGAAGCAACTGGGAGCGGGAAAAGGGGCCGAGCCGGAACTTCCCGAGGCGGTGGAACTGGAGCCCAGGCCTTTTTCATCGCGCGAACTCAAGACGACCAACCTATTTCTGCAGGAGGCCGAGGACGAGGGGGAACTTAGCCTTGCGGCTTCGGCCGAGCTTTCGACTGACGAGCAATAGTTATTGGACTAATTTGTGAGGATGCGATCGGCGATGGAGGCTGCGTCGCGGGCGGGACGGACATCGTGGACGCGGAGGATGTGGGCGCCGGCAAGGATGGCCGCGGTGTTGGCGACTGTGGTGGGGGCGTGTGAAGAAGAAGCAGATCCCTCCGCTGCGCTGCGAGATGACAACAAGGTGGCGTTGAGGGTACGGGTGAGGAAACTCTTGCGGGATACGCCAGCAAGGATCGGGAATCCCAGGGTGTGGAGCTGGTCGAGGTGGGCGAGCAGTGGGTAGTTCTCGTCGAAGGCCTTGCCGAAGCCGAAGCCTGGGTCGAGGACGATAGATTCGCGGACGATACCAGCGGCGATGGCAGAGTGCGAACGCGCTTTGAGGTCGGCGAGAATGAGGGGGATCACTTCGTCGGATTCGAGAGGGGGTAGGGTGCGCCACTCGTTCGGGCGGCCGCGTGTGTGCATAAGGATGGCGCCACACCTAAGCGCGGCGCAAGTATGCGACATCGCGTCGTCCCAGAGATGGCCGCTCACGTCGTTGACGATTTCGGCTCCTGCTTCCACTGCTCGTCGCGCCGTCTCAGCGTGGTAGGTGTCGATGGAGACGATGGCATCGAGGCGCGCTGCGAGAATGGCTTGCAGGACGGGCAGGACGCGAACCAGTTCTTCCGCTGGTGTGAGTGGGACGGCATTGGGGCGAGTCGATTCGCCACCGAGATCGAGAATGTCGGCGCCGTCATCGAGCATCTCAAGCGCATGATTCAAGGCGGTGCTGGTATCGAAATACTGACCGCCGTCGGAGAAGGAGTCCGGCGTTACGTTCAGGATGCCCATGATTAAAGTGCGTGGGCCGAGCGCGACTGTGCGGGTGCGGAGGCACCAATCGAAATACGGGCGGAGTGCAAAGGACATATAACTTCCTTGCGATAGAGATAGTTTTAACTTTAGGCCTGCGCGGTGAGGAAGGCTGATGTCGACGCGAGCCTATGTGGAAATTGTTTCTGTTCCTTGCGAAGGAGCTAATTTTTATTTCCGCCTGCCACATAATAGGGGATAATCGGTGGAGACTTGCCGCCATACGATATTGAGGCCACCTGGCCGACCTGAGATTGCCGTAAGAGTAAACAGGCGGGAGGCACTATGAACGTCGCATTCTTTCCTGATCTTTTTGCTTTGGCGCTGTTGATCGTTATTCTGGCGATGGTGCGTCGCCGACACTCGGATGCTCGCGCGGACGCGTGGCTGCTTGGCCTGTCGTTTACGCTGATCGAGTCGATTGCGCATACTTTCTATGCGCCTCAGGGTGTGCCGGACAAGGTGCTGCATGTTGTTGTGCTGGATTGCTACGTGCTTGCGGGCCTGGTGTTCAACTGGGCATCCGGAGACCAGCGACTCGAGCGTAAGGCACGTCTGCTTTATCTCTCGCTGAACGGCCTCGCGCTGTTAGCGGTGACCACAATTTATGGATTGAACCTCAGGTATTCGGGCGTTTACCTGCCAGCGATCGTCGTGGGTGCGTTGATCGGGGTGGGCACTTCGATTGTGCTGCGGCGCAACTGGTATTACGCGGCGTTCTACGCGTTTGGGTGGTCCGCGATGGGTTACCTGATCGTCCGGCAAGACTTTCGGTCCGCCATTTACTGGAGCGTGGGCTGTGTGTATGCCATTGCGGCGCTGAATTTCCAGCGGCGACTCGAGCGTCGAAGTACGGGTAAGTTGGCGATTGTCGTCGGCTTTACCATCTGGGCATTGTTCTTCATTACCCATCCGTGGGTGATGGACCACTACGCCGCGCGTGCCGACATCGCTTCGCATGTCTGGAACATGCAGAAGACTCTGATTTCTATTGGCATGATCGTGATGATGCTGGAGGAGCAGGTAAGCAGCAACGAGTGGTTAGCGCTGCACGATGAACTAACCGGCTTGCCAAATCGACGGCTCTTTGCGGCGAGGCTTACAAGCGCGGTAGAGGTATCCGAGCGGAGTAAGAGCAGCCTTGCGCTGGTGGTGCTTGACCTTAATGATTTCAAGAAGATCAATGATTCGCTCGGGCACGTTGCAGGTGACCAGGTGTTGCGCGAGGTAGCCAGCGTGCTGCGCAAGAGCATCCGGGCAACAGATACGGTGGCGCGACTGGGCGGCGACGAGTTCATTATTGTGGTTACCGACATGCCCAATGCGACTGCGGTGGAACGGTTTACCGACTCCATACGAAGCGCGATCGAGCGACCTATGATGATCCATGACAAATCGCTGGTTGTGGGCGCAAGCTTTGGATTCGCGATGTATCCTAACGACGCCAAGGACGCGACGAAGTTGTTGCGGCTCGCCGATCAGCGTATGTATGTCCTTAAGAAGAGGCCGGGGGGCGCGGCGCAGATCGCGGCTGGGATTTCGGTAGGTCAGGCGTAACGGCTGCAGACTTACACGAGAGCTAGTGTCGCAGGATCTGGTTTGCCTGCGAAATACTTTTCGAGAGCGGCGTGGAAGATATTCTGGCCGCTCTCCATGCTGTGAAACAGTGTGATCGACGAGCGGAACTTTAGATTGTCGGGATAGCCAAAGATCTCTTCGACGGTTCGGTTTTTGACCTGATTGACCAGCTCTGTGCATCGTCGCAGGCGCGGGCCAAGGACTTCATGCTGCATGTAGGCCGCTGCCTCGTCTCTTCCTGAGATTGCGTATCGTTCCGCCATGGAGCTTGATCCGAGCCCCGCGATCTGGGGAAAGATGAACCACATCCAGTGGCTGCGCTTTCTGCCTTCGCGTAATTCGTCGACGACTTGCTCGAAGACGTTTGCCTGCGCATCGACGAAGCGTCGGAGGTTGTATGGATCTGCGATTGTTGCGGGCATCGTAAACCTCCTCGCACTGCTGGTTACTTGATGTCGCGCCAGTTAGGGCCGAGGCCTACTTCGGCAACGATCGGGACGGAGAAATTTGCGACGTGTTCCATCTCGTGCTGGACGAGGGTGCGGAGTTGTTCGGCCTCTTCGGGTACGACGTCGAACAGGAGTTCGTCGTGGACTTGCAGGGTCATGCGAGAGCCCAAGTTGCGCGCGATGATTTCGGCATCGATGCGGAGCATGGCAAGTTTAATGAGGTCCGCAGCGGTGCCCTGTAGCGGCGTGTTGATTGCGGTGCGTTCGGCGAATCCGCGCATGTTGGGATTCCGTGACTGGATGTCGGGAATGGGCCGGACGCGGCCGAAGTAAGTGCGGACTGCTTGCTCGCGACGCACGGTTTCAAGCGTCTCGTCGATGAAGCGGCGGACGCCGGCGTAGCGCTCGAAGTAGGTCTCGATATAGGTCTTGGCGATGCGCTGCTCGATGTTGAGTTGCGCGGCCAGGCCGAATGGAGAGATGCCGTAGACGATTCCGAAATTGACAGCCTTGGCGCGGTTGCGCGTCTCCTTGTCGAGCTGGTCGACAGGTATACCGAAGACCTCGGACGCGGTCAGGGTGTGAATGTCCTGGCCGGTGCGATACGCATTGAGGAGCAGCGGGTCCTGCGAGAAGTGGGCCATCAGGCGCAGCTCGATCTGGGAGTAGTCGGCGGACATCAGCAGGTTGCCGGGCGCGGGAATAAAGGCGGCGCGGATCTCGCGACCCAGCGAGGTGCGGACGGGAATGTTCTGTAGATTCGGGTTGGTCGAGGAGAGGCGGCCTGTTGCGGTGCCGACCTGGTTGAAGGTGGTATGAACGCGGCCTTCGGTGTCGACGAGGTTGGGCAGAGAGTCGAGATAGGTGGAGCGCAACTTCGCAAGCTGGCGATATTCGAGGACGAGCGCGGGGACGTGATGATGCTCGGCCAACTCTTCGAGCACATCTTGCGCGGTCGAGATGACCTTGCCTTTGCCGTACTTCATCGGCTTGGGCAAGAGCATCTTGTTGAAGAGCACATCCCCGAGTTGCTTGGGCGAGTTGATGTTGAAGCGCTCGCCCGAGTCGGCGTAGATGCGATCGGCGAGTGTGTCCATATCCACGGCGAGACGCGTGGACATCGCAGCGAGGACGCTGGAATCTATGCGAACTCCGGCTTCTTCCATGCGTAGGAGGGCGGGGACGAGTGGCAGGTCCATCGTCTTGTAAATGTGCTGGAGCGGCGAGGTCTGGACTGGGCCTGCGGTTGAAGTCGCGGACGATGGCGTGGCGTCGCTCTCGGCCATCTGATTGGCGAAGACATGGGCCAGGCGGACGATTGCAGCGGCGGCTTCCGGCAGGCGTTTCGGATCGGCAAGATTCGCTTTGGTCGGCTGATGGACGAGGGCGCTATTGGTGGAGCGTGCCGCGATGTCCGGAAGCGTGTGCGAGCCGTGAGTCGGATTGACGAGGTAGCTTTGAAGCATGACGTCGGTCTCGACGCCGCGCAGATTGACGTTGTGCGGTGCGAAGGCACGGAGGACCGCTTTGAGGTCGTGGACGTGCTTGATGAGCGTGGCATCTTCGAGAGCTGCGCGTAGGCCGGGTGCATCGAGCGAAACTTCGATCGCCGCATTGCCACCGACTGCGAGGCCTACACGGCAGGCGGGATCGACTTGCGGAGATGGAGAGTCTACATCCCACTCATCGCGATGAAGCTGTGATGAATGGGGCACCCGGACGTTTGGAGCAGGTACTTCGGGCGCGGCAAACATGTTCATCGTCTCGGCGGGTGGCGGTTCTGCTTCGACGGACTCGAGATCGGGTTCTGCGGCGATTTCTCCGGCAATTGCGCGGGCGTCTTCGAAGATGGCAATTGCGAGACCGCCTGGCTTGCCGTTCTTGCCCGGCACTCGTGCTGCGGCAAAGAGAGCGGCAATCTCGGCTTGCGTCGGTTTGAGGTTATAGTCAGTGACCGCGTTGTCGACTGCGGGCGCAAGTTCCTTCAACAGCGTGGTGAATTCAAGTTCGGAGAAGAGGTCGCGGCAGGCTGCGTTGTCGACCGGCTGCGTGCGCATTTCTTCTACGGAGAACTCGATGGGGACTCCGGTGTGGATGGTGACGAGCTCTTTTGAGAGCAGAATATTGTCACGATTATTCTGTAATGATTCGCGATACGTTTTCTTCTTGACCTCGTCGGCACGGTCAAGCGCGGCCTCCACCGATCCGAACTGCTGGATCAAATCAACCGAACCTTTATCGCCGATTCCGGGCGCACCTGGTATGTTGTCGATCGAGTCGCCGCGGAGTGCCATGACGTCGATGACTTGTTCGGGCGGAACTCCGAGAGCGGCTTCGACCCCGGCGGGATCGAGAATCAGGTTGTCCTTGGTCGGATTCAGGATGCTGACGTCAGGGTTGACGAGTTGCATCATGTCTTTGTCGGAGGAGACGACAAAGACTTTGTGGCCGAGTGCCGAGAGCTTGCAACTGAGGGTGCCGATGACGTCGTCGGCCTCAAAGCCCTCGTAGCTGAGGATGGGGATGCGAAAGGCCTCGAGCGCGCGGCGGATGTAGGGAAGCTGCTGCGTGAGATCCGCGGGCATCTCGACGCGGTTGGCTTTGTAGCCGGCGTAGTCGATGACCTCGAACTGCTGGGTCTTGATGTTGAACTTGCGGACCCCCTTCATCTCGCGTGCGCGCTCGTCGCGAAAGACCGGGCCAGAGAGATCGTAGACGGCGGCGAGGTACTTCGGCGCGAAGTCCTTGCGCAGCTTGTTAATCATGTTGACGAAGACGTAGGTCGCAGCGGTTGGAATGCCAGTGCGCGTCGACATCGGCCGCTGGCGCTGCATTGCGTGATAGGCGCGAAAGATGAACGCCATGGAGTCGAGCAGGTAGATTGGCGGCTTGTCTGTGTCTGTGCCGCCCGGGACTTCAGCCTTCGTTTGAGTAGCCATCGCAGGTTGAGGATATCAAGCTGCACGGGTGAGCGTCCGACTAAGGCTGGCGTTTGAATTGCAGGAGCAGTTCCAGGTCGCGTGCGCGGCATCACGAGAACACCATTTTCGATGGCCAGCGGTTGCGGGTGGAAGTCGGCCTTGCCGATGTTGTGCGGTTCAAAACGCAGATTAATGGGTGAACCGAAGCCTGGGCGAAGCTGTAGGGGGAGAGTGACAGATGTGGAGCCGTGGCGATGAATATTGCTGCGCAGGCTTACAGGCCCTCCAGTACCCAGAGCCTCGAAATGTCTCTGTCCCTCATCCGTCGAGATCCCGCGCCATCAGCTTGCTCTCAATTGCTTCCGGTTTTGGTCGTCGTCTGCGGCACCAACGTGACCTGTAACGTATTGCGAAAAGTTGTCAGCTGAGTCCGAGCAGTTGAAACTCTCCCTCGTACCCTTCAATCTCTTCCTCAACTTCGCCGAAACGTCTTCGTAGCACGCCTGACGCGCCATGGATTGCTATCGCCACGAGTGTAAGTAATAGTAATTTCGTCAAGTTCTTCTCTATCTGCATTTCAATGTGAATTACCCACAGGATGAACAGCGGAAGAATACCCAAATACAGTGTCAACATTAGAGGAAAATTTACTTTTCCTGGCATCCTCGGTTTATTGAATGGAACGGTGTGCTGCAAGAGGAAGAATGCATCCGTAAGTAAGATACAGAGGCAAAGCCCGCATACTGTCTGGACCAGGAGGTGTCGAATGTCCCATCCTGCCAGTCGCAATGCTGCGACGATGCAGCACGCCAGACCGAGTGCGCAGCAGAGAACCCACCTGTGCGCTGCGGCCGCACACTCGCCAGTATTCACGCCCGTAGTACGAAAGACCCACCCCGCGGACAGATTCAAGGGAAACGCAAAAGCCATGTGCAACCCGGCGATGACCCAGAACAACAGCAGAGGCATCATCGCATGCAAACCATAGTCGGAGAGTATCGGATGCAGGGGTTCGACGTCCCCACTGAACGTTACGGCGCAGGTCACCGCAAGGGCGAGGCCCGTTCCACCATATATTGCGAGATACACCTGGTAGCGATTGTTCCGCGCAATCGTCTGGCCGATGAAGTGGAAGATCGCACGCTCCCCCGGACGTCTTAACAGTCTGTTTAAAAAGTGACTGAACCTGGCGGATGGAGCCGGCCTCTTACGTGAACTTCCTTCGACGGCCATCTTTCGCATCCGCGCCCATGCCATGGGATAGGTGAGCAGAACGACCAGGCCCGCAATGTAGGTTCCTCGAATGGCACAAAGTGCCGCCTTGCGCGCGAATGCCGGTGCAGCGTTACCGTGCAATAGATGCTGATAAAGACCCAAAAACCAGACCGGGGGCATCCACCGCGCCATTCCCAACGGCTCAGAGAACAATGCCTGCATGGAATCTCCGTATCTCGCATACTGCAACATCAGAAGGGCGAGCGCCATGACACAAAACATCTGCATGATCGGTGAGGCCACGCGAAACCACGCAGCATCCAGTGCACAAAGCAACACGCCGCCCAGCGCGATGATCAGTAATGCCGCGAAGGTTCCCGCCAGGAGGACGGCGGCTGCGTGCGCGTAAATCTGCCGAAAGAAATCGCCTCTGCTGACAGCATCACGATTCCAAAGAGATTGCATGCAAGAAGAAATAGCGCCAGGAAGGAGATTAATGCAGCTGCCTTTGCCATGAGCATCTGGCTCGGCTTTAGAGATAGCGGTGATAGCACCATAAAATCCAGTTGGTCGGGAAACAACATCTCCCACTCGAAGATCGAGACTGCTCCCATTACGACAAATGAGAAAAGCACGAAGAAGTATTGATCCTCCATTGCACCCCATGGATTTTTCGGATAATGATTCTGCAGAAAGAACGCGATCATCATTCCTGGCACAGTCACAATCGCGAGGGCGCGCACGACGGTAGTCAACGTATCTCCTTCTACTTGGATTGTGTCGTTGTCGAAGAAACGCCGAAAGAAATGTTCCATCAGTATGCGCGTCGCTTGCTTTGCTTCATCCATGGCGCACCTTCATCACGTCGACAATGTTATTTGCCACCTGCTCGGTATCCGCCTGCTGCACCAATTGCGCGAATACGCTTTCTAGTGTCGGCAACTCCATCAGCCTTGTAAGCTCACGGGGCGCAGCACCGGCAACTACTTGACCATTTGCCAGCACAATCACTCGATGGCACACATGCTCCACTGTTTCCAGCACGTGCGAGATATAGAGGATGGCCTTTCCGTCACGTGACAGCAATATCAGCAAATCTTTGAATAGCCGCGCGGAAACTGCATCCAGTCCGGACAATGGTTCGTCAAAGATGATTAACTTCGGATCATGAAGAAGGGCCGCTGCGATCAGCACGCGCTGCTTCATGCCTTTTGAATAGTCCGACAGTGCTGCGTACTGTGCAGCTTCCAGCGAAAATAGCTGGAGCAAAGTGCGCCTTTCGCTCGATCAGCTTCTCCTGCATGCCACGCAGCCGGCCGATGAGTTGCACGTATTCGAGACCCGAGAGGTGGGTGTACACCTGCGCCTCTTCAGGCACATATCCGAGCTGTGCGCGATACGACGCGAGATCGTCGTGGATGTTCGTTCCGGCGAAGAATATTTTTCCTTTGGTCGGCTGAATCATGCCAATCACCATCTTTACGGTCGTGGATTTTCCTGATCCATTGGGTCCGAGATAGCCGAGTACTTCGCCTTCTTTCAGGACGAAGCTGACGTCCCAGACGGCGGGAATTCCGCGATAGCGTTTGGTCACATTCTAGAGTTCGAGCATTGAGGTCGCCCCTATGTAGTGTACTACTTGTGATAGCATACTACATAGCTTATGAACATGCCTCGTCTCTCGCACAGTGCGGCTCTCATCCTGAAGGCGGTCAGCCTCGGCTACTGTTTTGGTTTAGACGTAATGGACATCACGGGTCTGCCCAGCGGGACCGTTTATCCTGCGCTTCGGCGCCTTGAGCGCGATGGGCTGGTTGAGTCGAAGTGGGAGCCTGAAGAGGAAGCTACGGCAAAGCAACGTCCGGCTCGCCGCTATTATGAAGTCACGCGCGAGGGTAAGGCTGCCGCGCTGGCTGCTACGCAAAGGTATCCGTTGCTCGCTCACCTTGTGTCGGAGAAGCGATGATGAACCCGATGTCTCCATCGCCGCTGCCTTTCTTTGATCGCAATCTACTGCGCGTCGTAGAGAAGATCGTTCCTTCCGCTGAACGCGAGGAATGGTCGCGGACCTGGCACGCCGAATTGTGGCACATGCACTATCGCAGGCGTCGCACTTCGCATCTTCGCATCACTGTTGATCTTTCCGTCGGCCTGATTTGCGACGCTCTGTGGTTGCGTACAGATAGCTGGAGTCGTGCGCTGAGCGGAACGCCGGCTCTGTGTCTCGCGACGCTGCTTGGGCTCTGTGTGCTGTCCACTTTCCTGGGGCTGGCCATCACTGGAAGTTGGCATGCGCTTGGTGTCTACCTTGATGGGCCATTCATACGATCGGCCTTTGCGGCACTGCTTGTTGTATTCGTCAGCTTCGCTACGGCGTCGCGTGGACATATCGAACAAACTTCGACGAGCAAGGGGTTGCATGGGGTCAAGAGGCAAATATTTTTTGCTGCGAAGGCGTTGCTGGTTATGTTGCTGACATTTTTGCTCAGTGCGAACGTTTGCCGCCCTATCCATGCGTCATTCCCAAACCCTGCTGGCTTGTTTCAAATTCTCTTTTTCGTTCTGATGACGCTGGTTGCTTTGCGCTGGGCCTTTCGCGATCAGGAGGAACGCTGCAAGCAATGTTTGCGGTCGCTGGCCACCCCTGCTCGAGTCGGACGGCCTTCGCATAATCTGCTGGAGTGGAATGGCACCGAGATGGTCTGTAAGCAGGGCCATGGGCTGCTGAGCGTTCCAGAGATGGAGACGAGCTGGTGCCAGTCCAGCCAGTGGGTCGACCTGAATTCGGTGTGGGAGTAAGGGTTCGTGGCTGCGGGATATTCGGGGACGCCGCTAGCCCTGAAGCTCGGTGTGAAGGATGGGCAGCGGACCTGGCACTCGAAGATGCCGGATGCTGTGCTGGCGGAGATTCTTGGTGAAGGATTGCAGCCGCAGATTGTCGCTGATCCGATTGCCGGGTTGGAGATGGCGCACATCTTTGTGACCGAGCGGCGTGAGCTGGCGGGCAAGCTGATTCGGTTGCGGAAGCTGATGGCGGCGGATGGGATGATCTGGGTTTCGTGGCCTAAGAAGGCGTCGAAGGTGGCGACCAATGTGACGGAGGATGTGATTCGGGCGGAGGCTTTGCCGCTTGGGTTCGTGGATGTGAAGGTGTGCGCGGTCGATGAGGTGTGGTCGGGACTGAAGCTGGTGATTCGGAAGAGTGAGCGGTAAAGGGTAGGGGGTATCCCCTCCCCCCCGTACTTATTTTGACAAAGTCTAGTGAAATATGGGCTTAGGTCTCTGCTGGGTATCGGTATATACCGAGCGTTGCGAGTACTTTCGCGCAGATGTAACTGCGGTGCGGACGAATTGGTGGGTGCGCAGGTCATGAGGAATGTGTGGGACGGAGGTCCTACGCTTTGCGCACGACACTCATTTACTCCTGCTTCAATTATAGGTGCCGTGTCAAGGAACGGTGTGGATAACTGGACATTTCGGCGGGAAGAGATGGCCGCGTGCGGGGCGCAGGCGTTATTGGGCCGCGGATGCCGTCTTGCGCTGGCGTTGCTGCGGGATGTTTGCAGCGCGGGTGGCGAGCTTCTTGAGGCCGCGGAGCGCTTCGTTGACAGACTCGGAGTCGGGGAAGACATCGAGCAGGTCGGGGGCGATGATGACGACGTTAGTTCCCTGTCGCATGCGCTGGTGGAATTTGCCGCGAACGCCTTTGCTGAAGTCGAGGTTGGGTCGCGGGGCGAGCGGGTGGAGTTCGTCAGGCTCGTTCATATTGTTCTCTCTCGGCTGCGGTGACGGGACAGGCTCCGATGAGTCGAATTCGAGAGGCTGTCTCAGTGTAAACGGCAAACAGGAGGCGCTGGGCGGAAGACATGCCGACGGTAATCCAGCGGATCTCGGCGCCGGAATGCTGGTCGTCGGGCAAGGTGGAACTCGGCGGATCGTCGAGGACGGTTGCCGCCTCGTCGAAGGAGACGGCGTGTTTCTTCAGGTTGCTGGCCGCTTTGGTCGGGTTGAACTCGAAGGTTAGTCGGGGGAAAGTCATACGCTCGCTTTGCATGGAATTGTATCGCGGGCGGTAGCGAAACGTGCGCGCCGGGTGAGGATGTTTAGGGCGGCTAGGGTGAGGGGTAGGTTTGGAGGTAGAGCCCACTCATGCGCGATGT
>JANYLK010000007.1 GCA_025357875.1 Granulicella sp. | reverse complement strand
CCGTTCCCCGTCTAGATCGGCATACGCTTCGTACCAATCGACCTGCGCCTCGACGCCCCAGTCGTAGCTCTGCGGAACGAACACCTCGTGTTCGGCCAGACCCAGAGCCTGCTTGCGCCGTTCCACATACTGCCGAACCGTCCGCTCCGCTGGCGTGCATCCCGGAACCTCGGCGCGAATCCGGTCGTAGATCCGCCGCGCTGTATGACGCTGCTTCCGCGGAGCCTTGCGGTCCGACTCCAGAATCGCATCGACCAACGCCGCCGCCGCGGCCATCTTCACCGCAGGACGTTCCGTCTTCTTCCGCTGCGCAGGAACTGCGTTCCGCACCGCTTCCCGCACCATGCGCCGATGGACACCCAGCTTCCGCGCCACACCAACCACCGACCCCACGCCAAACTCATACTCCCGGCGAATCTGCTCGTATAACTCCACCTTGGCTCTCCAATCCAACTCGCCCTCCGTCCCTCAGATCCACTGAGAAACAGGGTAGAGTCCGCACTGCCCAAGGGTGGGCCAACTTAAACCGCCATACTGGGCCAGATCAGAGTGCCAGAATCACCATCGGCACCCTTATCCCAAATCGATTGAAGTGGAAGCCTTCCTGCCCAGGATCGCTTTGGCCGTCCGGTGTTGCCGCATTCCAAGGCGGCATAATGTGGTCGTAGGTACCGCCGTGTTCATCATATGTAATGAGAAGCACAGTCTTGTTCCAAGACGGCGACGTGCTGACAGCTATCCAAATGTCATGAAGAAATCGCTCCCCTGCAGTAACGTCGTGCGGGGGATGTTCGTCATTGGGGTCCTTCAGGAAGCTCGGTTCGATGAATGAATACTTAGGCAAGGTTCCCTTTGCGCAATCTTCTTTGAATTCACCGAAATGGGCGAATTTGTCGAAAGCGAAGTGCCAGAGTTTCTTGAACATGAGATGGGTCAAAGCGGGAGTTAGCGTGGTGTCGCTGTAAACGCGCCAAGTGATAGCCATATCCTGAAGCACGTTAAAAATAGTTTTGACGTCCCAATTATCCGGATGAGGGGGATTACCGTTGAGCACATTTCCGTTCGAAGTACCCGCATGAACGAATGAACGATTGGGCCAAGTCTCGCTTGGCACCGAGCAGAACCACTCATCACAGATGGCGTAGTTCCGAGCGAGCGCAGAAATCACGGGAACTTGCGCAGGGCTGAATGGCTCCATGATTTGCACCGGAATATTTGTCCCAGTCGTCAACGCGTAATTGACCACGAAACCTAAATTCGGATAGGTTGGATTCTCACTCGGTGGTTCGAAGGGACCGTAGAGTTGTTTAGTTACGTTATCGAACTCCTCTTTAGGATCCGGATTGGGCATGTTCAGCGCGTTAGCGTTGGGAAAAATCGGATAGGGCGGCGGCGAAGGCTGGCCTTTGAAGTAATCGTTGCTAACTGGATTGAAAAGTCCCTGATGCAAGCCGTTGAAAAACTTATTCTTTGTGCTCACGGGGAGAAACTGACTTGGCGGTGGGCCGTCACGATACAGCCACCCACACATGTTGTCGAACGACCGGTTTTCGAGCATCACAACCACAATGTGCTCTATCTGCGGCATCATAGGCATCGTCCAGTTCTCCTCAGTTATTGTGGCCACAATGATAGCCCATGCGAGAAGCGATGCGTTTCAGACCAGAGCTCTCGTGCTATCCCATCTCCCGAACACTACTCCTACTGCGTAAGAACACTAGTTGTGACACCAACTCACAGGGGGTGTTCGAAATATCAGTCGATTCATCCTCTTCGTCAGCTTGCTGACGCAACCCCATGGGAGGACTCGAACGCTTAGCCCTCGCTGTGACCGCCGCGGCACGTTATGCCTGGCCTAAAAAAGAATCGGTAGTTGGATGGTCGTTCGTTAGGACGTCCGGGGCGACTCGAAAAGCCCACGATATAGCCAATAGTCATCAACTAGTCGTAGGAAGCGCATTAGTCTGGGTTTGCTGGACGACTGTCCGTGTTTTCCCCTCTGTCAAACGGGGACCGGGAACGATAAACTTTGCGCTGGCGGGGAGGAGAGGTCCCATGGTCGAAGCTGGAGTAAAGGACTGCAAGACGTCTCCGCGCCCGCATGAACGGGCGCTTTGATAAGCCGAGCACCTGTTGCGCCTCGATGTAAGTCTCAGTCGTCTGGATCGCCCTGACGATCCCAAGCAGTTCGGGATCGTGATTCTTGACGAAGCCGAGGAACTCGTCGACGAGGATGCGGCTCTCGATCGCTTGGTTATAGCTCTTCCCGAACGCCCCGCTCTCGTGCGTGAGCGAATAGACGTAATCCTTGTCGAGCACCCTACCATCTAGTTCGGACGAATTGGGGGTAAGGATGTTGCACCTGCCAATGGGGCTCGACGCGGCTTTCTGCCACAGCGAGATAAGGCGGTTCGTCAGGATTATCTTGATGTAATCGTGTGGGATATCTTTGAGAACTCCAAATACGGGTCATTCTCCGAACGACACTTGTCGACATCAAGAATGGCTTATCGAACGATAGGGTGGACACCTGTGAAGTGCTCGATAAAAAATGTTCATCGATCGCTGAGTTCAATGGTTTGGTACAACCGTATATGAATGACTGACTCACTCGGCGAAAGACTCGACACCAGTAAAGCCCTTGTGAGGAAAACTGCTGTCGATGTGAAAGCGTGCAAGGACTTCCCCGAATTCAGTTGTACCTTCACTAGAGCACACTAGGCAGGATGCGTAAGGACTATCTTTTGGATAGCTTTTTGGGGGGTCACGATGTTCACTGACGTAGGCCCTTTTGGGGACTTGGACAAAGTGCCATCGCCGCTAGCTCGGGACTGTGCGGAGTCTTTATTGGAGCCTTAATGACTGCGCGCAATCGAAAGCTTGATCGGAAGCACGTTCGTGCTCTTGAGCAGCTTCAGCAGTTCTATTCGCCAATGTTGGGTATGCGAGAAGAGCTTTTGGCGAAGAAAGAAGCGAGCATAAAGGTGAACACCGTTGCGAGAGATGCCCGCAAGGCATCAGGGGCGGATGAGTCAGCCAGTTCCATTATTGCCCTTCGAGATTATGACCATAAGCAATGGTGGAATGAGCTAATGCCTATTTACGCGAAAATGCTTGTTCACTTCACTGACCACATGTGGTTGGCGAAGGAGTCAACTCGATCGCATAATGGCGAGTTGACGCGCTTCGTCGAATTGTGGAGGCGGTACAAATCCGCATCACTTGATGATGATGTAACTTTTTGAAAGCGATTTCAGCGATACGAATCTGGTGCCGTTTTACGACGATCTGCGGTCCAATTTTGTGCGATTAAGAAATGAGGCGAAGAGCTAATCATACTTATCGCAAAACCCGTTCGAGAATCGTCCTGGCGAGCCCCACGCCATGGGCGATCACGGTCGTGAGCCTGGACGATGATCTTGAAATGTTCTCGTCCCGCTCCAAGCGGCCGGCGGCGATGATCGAAGCTGCGATGACAAGTGTAGAGGCAAACCGGTCCCTTGAGCGCAGCGAAGAACCCCGAGTGATATCGACTTGACCCACGCGCCTCCCAATCTTTCCGCCACGTAGGATCAAGGAACTTCTTTGGGAACTTCGCAGCTAGTAGTCGCAAAGCTCGAAGTGATCGCCTTGTTGCTCTTTCGGTTGCTGAATGCTTGATCCCGACTCAAATTCCTTCTGGAATCAATGCCGGTGGTTGACAGCTATATCCATTTCTACGTGGATCGAATTTTCGTCGAGAGTTCGGAGGAAAATCAACCCCCTTGCGTCCCGACCGTATTGTGGCAGGTAAATCTGTTATGTTGTGCGCCGTAACAGAAGCCTGCGCCGCCGCGAGATGCGCAACAGGGATGCGCGCAGGTGAACACGAGATGTAGTCCACTCCAAGCAACGCGAAAAACTGGATCGATGTGGGGTCACCGGCATGTTCTCCACAGACACCGATCTTGATGTTTGGTTTCGCAGCCCTCAAATGCGCGATTCCGAGCGCCATTAGGGTACCCACACCCTCCTGGTCGAGTGTCGTGAATGGATCAACCGCCAGAATATTCTCCTTCAAATAACTCTCAAGGAATTTCGATGCATCATCGCGCGAAAACCCGTAAGTCATCTGTGTCAAGTCATTCGTACCGAACGATACAAAGCTGACATGCTCCGCAATTGCTCCGGCCGCGACGACCGCGCGCGGCAGCTCAATCATCGCTCCCACCTGGTAAGGGATACTGTTGCCACTGCGGGCGAACACTTCCATGGCAACCGTGTCGATGCGCCCACGCAGCCACCGCATCTCCTCTGCCGTGGCTACGAGAGGCACCATAATCTCCGGAACAACGTTGAGTCCATCTTCAGCCTGCACCGTAATCGCAGCCTGCAGGATGGCCGTTACCTGCATCTCTAAGATCTCCGGATAGCTAATACTGAGCCTGCAGCCGCGATGACCCATCATCGGGTTCACTTCGGCGAGTGCCCTGATTCGCTCGATCAGATGGTCAAGGCGGGCTACCTCTTCACTGCTATCGGCTAGCGCAGCGAGCGCGCGTTCGGCTCGGACGTCATCCAATGCGGGTAGAAACTCGTGCAACGGCGGATCGAGCAAACGCACCGTGACAGGCCAAGGGGCCATCGCGCGGAAGAGACACTCGAAATCATGCTGTTGCATTGGCAGCAGCGCACTGAGTGCAGCCTTGCGCTCGTCTACCGTCCCCGCCAGAATCATAGAGCGGACGTGTGGCAGCCTTTCCGGCGTGAAGAACATATGCTCCGTCCGGCAGAGGCCGATGCCACACGCCTCGGCTGCAATCGCGCGTCGCGCATCATCCGGCGTGTCGGCATTAGCCCGCACGGTCAACGTGTTCTGCTCAATAGCCCACTGCAGCAACTGATCGAGTGCAGGTTCTCTTTCCGTGATCGGACGCATAGGAAGCTGACCGGAAAAGACGCGGCCAGTACAGGCATCGAGCGAAATCCAATCGCCCTCGTTGAGAACAACCTCGCCGATGCGGACGAGATTCGCGGCTTCATCGACGACGACAGTCTGGGCGCCGGTGATGCAACACTTGCCCATGCCTCGTGCGACGACCGCCGCATGGCTGGTTGCACCACCATGTGCAGTGAGAAAACCGATAGCCACGTCCATCCCATGAATATCTTCCGCCATGGTTTCCTGGCGCACTAGTATTACTGGGTCCGCGCCTGGTTCAGCTGCGGTAAGAACTGCCCTCTCCGCCGTGAGCGCAATACGGCCCACGGCAGCGCCCGGCGAAGCGGAAATTCCTGTTGCGATAGAGGGAGGAGTTCCAGCTGAGAAATCAAGCTGCGCCGCCATGATATCCATAATACTTGCCGCGGGAATGCGAGATATTGCTTCACGCCGCGTAATAAGCCCATCTCGCGCCATATCTACCGCGATTCGAACTGCAGCGAGAGCACTCCGCTTGGCTGCGCGCGTCTGGAGTAAGAACAGCTTCCCTCTCTCCACAGTGAATTCGAAGTCCTGCACATCCCGATAGTGCTCCTCTAGGCGGCGAACTATGGTTGAGAGCTGGTTATATATCGACGGCATGCTAGCGGCAAGAGCGGCAATTGGTACAGGAGTGCGGGTTCCTGCAACAATGTCCTCTCCTTGCGCGTTATCAAGGTACTCGCCGAAGATCTCGGGCTCTCCCGTAGACGGGTTACGCGTAAATCCTACACCGGTACCACTGTCTACTCCCGCATTCCCGAAAACCATAGCTTGCACGGTAACAGCCGTTCCCATCTCATCCGGGATGCCGTTCATACCCCGATAATAAACTGCACGGGGATTGCCCCATGATTCAAAGACTGCATTGATGGCGAGGTCCAACTGCTCACTTGCGTTGTCAGGAAATTTTCGCCCAGCAGAGCTTTCGATTGCATGGCCGAATTGGCAGATGATCTTGAGCAGAGTTTTCGGCGGAAGCTCAGAAGCCGAGTTGGTCTTCTCTTCTATGTGAACCTTTGTGAGGATCACGTCAAACTCTTTCTGGGGGACGTGCAGCACCACGGTACCGAACATCTGCAGCAAACGCCTATAGGAGTCTAGAGCGAGGCTCTGTACACCATTATTTTGCCGGGCAAGTCCATCAATGCTCTCGCGGGTCAGGCCGATATTTAGGATGGTATCTAGCATGCCAGGCATGGAAACGGCCCCCCCCGAGCGCACGCTGACTAATAACGGGTTATCAGCGTCATTAAATGTGCGCCTCGCGGCGTTCTCCAACCATCGCAGCGCGAGTGTGAGTTCACGGGCGAATCCAGACGGCAGCTTGCCATGTTGCAGATAGTATCGGCAGGCATTCGTGCCAATTGTGAAGCCAGGCGGCACTGGAATCTTGAGTCGCGTCATCTCAGCCAAACCAGCGCCTTTACCACCGAGAAGCGTATGCATCGACAAATCACCATCCACCACGCTCGCGCCGAAGCGATAGATATATCTTTCCTTGCAGTCCATAGGTTCCCCTTATCGCAGATAGAGCAGACGTCGAAATCTTGTGGCTATGCAGCGTCATCAACGAACATCCATGGCGCCTGTGGCATCATTTGCGACTCCGTCGCCAAGGATTTTAAGCAATAGCTGTAGCCAAGACGATGCAACATACGGCTTGCGGTCCAGTCCTCGAGTATTCCCCAATCAGCGGGGTTCGGGCGTGGGCGGTATGCAAATCCGAGTAACTTTTCCGGAAACACCGTACGTATTGAAGTAGCGAACTGAAGCGCTTCAACAAATGCATACGTAGAACTGGCGTAACAAATTACGTCGGCCCACTGTGCGTATATCAATGCACGACCAATCGCTGCGTCTATGCCGCCACAATAGGCGGCATTACCACCTTCAATACTTACTCCGGTCAAGTATCTATCGTCGCGCCGATCGGTAGTTCTCGTAATTGCAACTGCTCGACGCCCCTCCGTACATGCAAATAGTTTCCGGCACTGTCCACGCGCGGTCTCACACCTCTGCTCTGCTTCGTCCATTGGGATGACGACCGTTCCGAACGGGTGGGAAGTGACTGGGAGATAAAAGTTAGCGGCTTGAGGCCGCAGAACTTGAATATCTCCGTTTGCCGCGAAGGCACGATTGTGCGCATCGTCCAAGACTTTCATTTCCACGCATGCTCCTCGTATGGTCTGCCAACCTGAATCACGTTTGACCATACGGGGTCCCTTAATCCACGACAATAGGTGCTAGGACAATTCGGGCTAGCAGCCTCACTGGGCTAGTGCAATCCAGCAACCCAAACATTGGCAGGTTGTAGCGTTTCTCTTTTAGTAGCGCGTAAACGGGGTTTTTGTCCGACCACTTCGGTGGTGGTCCAATTCGGCCGCATCCACTAAACTATGGAACATGTCCCTCTCGCTTGTCTCCCTGCGCAGACTGAACTATGCGCTACTACATAGGAATATCGCGGAAGGCTTTGCGCTGTTAGAGCAGATGGACAAGGATTTCGCGCGTCTCGATACAACAGACGCCCACGCATCTGCGTATCTGCTTTGCCTAGCACAGTGGGTCGACATGGGCTACCGTAGTGTTGCCCTACTCGATGGACCCATGAAGCGAGTGTTGAACGTACAGCGGTCCGAGATGCGGGTGAGCGAATATGTGAATCTGACATTGGTTGAGGCGTTCAGCGCATTCGCTTCGGAGGACGCGCCGGGTGCCATCTCAACGCTCGATTCCATACTGCGAATGGACCCCAGCGTGGTTGATCGCTCGCGAATTGCCCTGGCGCACTTTTGGAAGGCACGAGCGCACCGCACGCAAGGCGAGTACGAGCTTGCACTCCACCATGTTGTTGTGGCGAAGAAGATAGCGACACAGTTGAAGGCTCCGAAGATGGTTGGAGAGATGAAAATTCATGAGAGCTGGATGCTTTTTCAACGCGGGCTGCGGAAGGATGCTTTTCGGTTGCTGGACGAAGCCGAGGACGAGTTGCAGCAGACCGGACACGTACTGGCGCTGGGCAATATCGAGTCAGCACGTGGTCGTTTTGTACGCCGATCCGGTGAGTACGTGAAGGCTCTTGCGCATTTTGCGAAGGCGGTAGCAATCTACTCAGAGCGCTTCCCCGCGCATCCGAACACCGCTCGGGCACTCGTCAATGCAGCTTACGTAAAAAGGTTGATTGCGCTTGATCTCAAGCATCGCTTGAACGCGGGACGCGCAAAAGCAATGCAGCATGCGCAATATCTTGCAGTGTGCCAGGATGCTCTCGACTTATTGGGACGTGCCAGCGAGATATACGAGGCGCATCATCATCAGGCGGGCATGGGCTCAGTTTATGTGAATGCAGGATATCTACACCTTGATAGCGGAGACATCGATCGCGCCGAAAGTGAAGCGGCCAAAGCGTTCACGCTCGGCAAACAACGCGACGATCACATCCTGATGGCACGAGCCCGTACGTTACAATCTGCGCTGCAAAATGAGCGCGCAGAAGAGCAGACTGAAGAATCGCCAGAAGCATCTGTGCATGCTGCTCTAGCAAAAACATACGCTGAAGAGGCAGTAGCAATTGCAAAGTTAACGCAGAACAAGCGTCTGCTCGCCGGCGCTTTTATTGCGCAGAGCACGGCGGCAGCCAGTGAATTCTTTCAGGATTGGGAGACGGCAAAGGAATTCGCTGCACTGGCCAGCTGTCTGCTCGCAAAAGATGATCGCGATCATCTGGATCGTGAATTGAGGCGAATCAAGGCCCGCATTCTGCGAGCCGCGGGCATTGATGAGACATTGCGCTCATGGTCAGAAGGCATCATAAGCCACAAAACGTTTCAGCAGGTTACGGAAGAATTTGCGGAGATCGTAATACCCAAAGTCTGGCTCCGCGAAGGGCGCAAAATCTCAAAGGTCGCGGAAAAGCTCTCAATGTCCCCTAAGAAGGTGCGACGGATTTTGATCAAAGTAAACTTGATCGGAAACAGTAAGTAATCGCTTTACCTCAGATTTTTGCGAGTGGAAAGTGGCTCCGACCAAATGAGCTCACGTTGAGTACGGATACGCGATTCGTCTGCCTAGTAGCCGCGTCGATGGCCCCGGCTCGAGATTATAAAGCTTCTTCACTAACGGGATTCGAAAGTGTTCCGATCTTTTCTATCACGACAGAAATTCTGTCGCCGGCTTTTAGCCAAACGGGCGGCTTCCTGGCAAGACCAACTCCTTGAGGGGTTCCAGTCAAAATCACAGTGCCAGGCAATAGCGTCGTGCTCCCGCTGAGGAACTCTATCAGCGTCGGGATGTCAAAAATCATATCGTTTGTGTTCCAATCCTGCATGGATTTTCCATTGAGTATGGTTTGGATCCGCAAGCTGTGTGGCTCCGGGATATCGTCACTTGTAACTAGAGCCGGCCCCAACGGAGCAAATGTGTCGAATGTCTTCCCTCTGCACCACTGTGTGCCTCCCCTCTCGATCTGCCAGTCACGCGCACTTATATCGTTTGCGCAGGTATACCCAAGGACATAGTCCAGCGCCTGCTCGCGTCTCACGTTCTTGCAGGCTTTACCGATCACCACGGCCAATTCACACTCAAAATCTACTTTATCGCTCTTCAAGTGAATCGGAATCAAGATCGGATCTTCCGGATTTTGCAGGGCGCTGGGGCTTTTCGCGAACAGAACAGGATATTGTGGAATTTCCGAACCGGTCTCTCTTGCGTGATGCTTATAGTTAAGACCGATGCACCAGATCATAGACGGCACGAGGGGAGCGAGGCGCTTCTTGATGTCCGCTTTATCTCCTGTGACCGTATATTCTGCAAGAATGTCGCCGTAAATGACTAGAGCGCTACCGTCTGCTTGTTCACTCGCATGACCAACTTTTCCTGCGGAATCTGCATACCGAATGATCTTCATTGTTTCCTTTATTGTTCGGGAGATCTAATCGGATGGCTAGTGCAAATGTGGTATTGCTAGCCGACTACCGTCATCGGAGCAGTGTGTCTTTGGCATCAATACGCAATGCAAAAAGTGGCAGCTTTGCTGGAGTTTTCTGAGCAATTTCGTCCTTTGTGCTCGATTTGGCCACTAGCATCACTTCGAGGGATTTTTGGATCCAGACAATTATTAGCCACCGTTATGGTGCACTAGAACGTCTTGGGGAGCGGAACATCGATAGCGAAAGAGGTGTGCGATCCACACGAAGTCCTTGCAGTCTGGAATATAGTTGTCGAGCATTTCAGTCCCCCCAACGCAGCCACTCCTGCCACGTGCTACGAGTCTTGTTTAAAGGCGCTTGCGTGGGTAGGCGAGTTAGCAACAATTCGTGATCGACACCATCCCGCTCCCACAACTTTAGCTTTTCCAATACAGCGGAATCGTGAATCACCTTCCCGCCTAACAACGTCGGAGAATAGCTGTAGTCATAGATCTCGGACTGGAAACCGATAGCGCTGTCCCTGTCAGCAAAATCACTCATTTCCTTTGCGTTTGCGATGTCACTTTCAACAATCGTGATCATTTGTTTCAGCAGTGGCCGCTCATCTTCCTTACTGACTGCCAATAGGCGTTCGCGTAAAGTATAAAACTCGAACACGTTAGCTATCGAGGAGAGCTGAACAGCAACGGCAGCGGCAATCCTATACTGTCGCTGCATTTCCGTTGTGCTATTGCTGTCCAGCAGCGGCCGCAGCAATTCCATTCCCTTCTGCCATCGAGAAACCATGTCACGAAATGACCGCACAAGTTGATCCGGAGTGAAAGGGCCAGTCCACCGTTCGAGGCCGTCGTCAAAGGGTTGAGGCTGTCTCTGACGATTGAGTCCCCAGTTATAGGGCAATGCCTCAGCAAGTTCCTTTTCGAGGTGGAGATGGTAGGCGGGAGAGCGTGTGACTGGTCCGAAATAGAAAACTTGGATGGCACATAGATAGCGGTTATAAGCTTCCGAAAAGACCTCCCAGGCTTCGCGAACGGTCTTCGCATTCTTAGATCCCCAATAGGTCGCAGCCACACGCTCCAACAATTCTGCGCGATCAAGCGGAGGGTTGAACGAAGCCTCCCCAGCAACCTTCAGCATCATGCTGGGGTAGCCTCCTATGATCCAGTTCATCATGGAACCGCGGATCCCTAGCGCACGCATCGCGGCAAGCTTGTCATAGATAACAGGAGAGACGGGGACGTAGGGAAGGGACGACAACTCGTACGTTGTCCCGATCTGCAGCTTTGCATAGGCGGTGCGGTCAGATTGTATCAATGCCTTCGCGACGTGCTCGAATGATTTGGAAGGTCCAACTGAAGTTAAGGAATACTCTTCAACCTTTACTGTAATTCCATCGACTACTTTCTCATTTTCATGTTCGAAATTCCCGAGCCAAGCGATGTCTTTATCTAAGCGCTCCATGAAGGGCGTGAAGTCGCTGGCTTTATTTCCGTTATATCCCCATGCAAGGAGCTTCGCCTTGCGAGAGGCTTGGCGAATCCCCCGCATAAAGCAATTGAGATCGTCGGAGAGAACGTCAACTTGCGTTCGCAGCCGGCAGCGTGGGCAAGACTCGACGAACGTTTCATTTAGCCAGCAGGTAGTCGTACGCTCTCCGTTATAGATGTTTATGACGCCAGCAAGATTCGGCACCGACGTGAACAATTCACGCATCATTTCCTGGATGTATTCCTTTACAAGGGGAGTGGATACGCACAGGCATCCCCCGCCAGCGCCACGAATCTCTGGATGCTTAGTGAAGACGGGATGATCCTGTGGAAGGCTGCGGGGCTCGATACAGAAGAGCCAAACTTTGACACCATATCGCTCCGCTCTTGTCACCAACTTCTGCAGCCGCTCTAAACGATGCACGGGCGGCCCCAAGTCTGGCAGAACCCGGGATTTGAGCAATCGGTTGAAAAGACCTGCGATCCAAATTCCATTCATGCCAGCGTGCGTAATCTTATTCAAATATTCGTCAGGATAAAAGTCCTTGTCCTGTTCCAATTCCCAACCGGAAAGCCAGCGGTAAGGCGCAACCGGAGAGCGGACAATTCTATCTTCGACTTGAGCCCAGCGAAAGCGTGAGCCAAGTGGTAATACTGGAGCACGGCGAATTAGCATCTCATCCTGAAGAAAGATGAGCGCACGGCGAAAGCCAGTTGGTTCGCGCGCGATTATCCTTGTCCCGTCGGCTTCAACAGTTATATGGAATGCTTCAAGTGAATCCGGGGGACAATTCATCGGCTGACCAATCTCGGCGCGGATCTTGTGGCCTCCTAGGCCCGGCCGCACGCCCATTGATACGGACATGAATTGTCGGAAGTCTGCAACCGCTGTATTCAACTGCTTGTAGAGTCCGCGCGGGTACATTTCAATTGAATAGCCGCGGGAAAGATCTGCCTCTCGACCAGCAATCGATGTCCTATCGAAATCCCGCATAAGGACCGTGTGTAATGGGGAAGCAAGATCGCGAAATATGTCTTCAACTCGTGGGTCGGGTGTAAAAGCCGGATTTGGTTGGTAAGGGCCTGCGGTTTGGGCTGACGTGGCAGCAAGAAGCGGGAAAGCAACTTTCAGTGCGGGAAGCGCACCAGATACAAGAAAAGATCGTCGTGAAAACCGTGTCATGTAGTCATCTCGGTGAACGTAAAGGCACGCTCGATGCGAATTTATTTCTTCCGTGTCATGCTGTCGTCAGCGGCCGGAATACGGATGTTTCTAAAAATTCAACACGCTACTGAATGAGAGGACTGCTTAGATAGGGGCTTCCGAGCAACGAAGCCCACAAATCACCTAACGGTCCGCCTGCGTATCCTCAGACACCTGGATCTTCCGTTCTGTTAGGTCATCAGCGTCTGTCTCGTGTATGGGATTGCAATCCAACGGGACCGCCCAGCTAGGCAAGAGTGTGTTGCCGCTCTTGCAAAATGCCCCAGGTCTTAGGATATCGATCTAATTGCGAGCGAAGCCAAAGACCTGGAGCGAAGTATTATCTAAAAGATAAATTTCACGCCCAGCTGCAACTGTCGTGCGGTGTTAGCAGTCTTGTTGACTGTGCCGAATCGTGTTCCTGTACTGATATTGTTGACTGGAGTACCTAGGACAACGTCGTTAAGGATATTAAACGCTTCGGCGCGGAATTCCAATCGTCGATTCTCGCCACCAAGGGGAAATTGACGGAAGAGAGATGTGTCTAGATTCCAATACCCAGCAGATCGCAGCGAATCCCTAGTAGCATTCCCGAAGGTGAAGCCTGGAGGAATCACATAGGCGCTCGTGTTGAAAAATTGTGCAGCTGTTCTGTGTGCAATCTTTTTAGGGTCCCCCACAACATTCAAGGTTTCATATGTTCTACCGTTTCCAGTGTTCGCAATATCACCGCTAACTAGGGGCGTGAACGGCAATCCGGAACGGGCAACAAAAATATTGTTTAGCTGCCAATTACCCACGACATAGTCCGCAAACGCATTCCCAGTAGAGAAATTCTTTCCCCTGCCTACCGGAATCGCATATAAAGTGCTTACTGATAGCACATTGGTTAGATCGGTCCCCGCCAAGGCATATCCACCATTAGCACTAGGATGGTAAGGATCCTGCGGTACACCGCCTTCCACGCCAAACCAGCCGTCACCGCCGACGTCCATAGACTTCGACCACGTGTAGGAAACTTGGTACGTCAGCCCTTTGAAGGATCTTTGGTTTAGCGAAACTTGCAATGCGTTGTAGTTTGCCGACCCAATACTGCGATCGTAGGTTGTGGGTTTGATGTAAGGAAACAGTGCGCGCGCCTGTGGATTGCCGGGGCCCGGCGTCAATGCAGTATTGTAATAGCCGCCCAAGTCCAGACGTTTCGAGATAGAACCAACATAATTGATAGTCAGCGTTGCCGACCGTTTGATTTGGCTTTCGATACCGGCATTCCACTGATTGGAATATGGATTTTTGATGTGCGGATCATAATAGTATGCGACTTGATTGAATGGTGTCGCAGCCGGGAACAGACTATTCCCGCCATTGGCGAAAGGATCTTGAGCACGTACCGTTGGAGTCGCCGAGGACGTAGTAGGCTGGTTCAAGTTACTGGCCCTCTGCAAACCAATGTCGGGCCAGCTGCCTCCAATATTTTGAGACATCTGAACTTGTGCCGCCCAGTTGTCATAGACGATGCCGAAAGCGCCATGTATGGCAGTCTGCTCACCTAGGCGATAGGCAAAGCCGAAGCGCGGTCCAAAGTTCGTATAAACATTGTGGGGGATCTTTCCCCGTGGATCTACGATAACGTGATCAGGTAAGGCCCCACTTCCCGGAATGCATGGGGCAAAACCGCGAGCGGCACAAGTAGGAGGTAGTCTTTGCAGGATGTATACGCCATTAGTCAAATCCAAATCGCCGGTCTCGATCCCCCCCTGCTGCCCTATCGTCTTGTCGGTTCCAAATGGAGGTATGAATGTGAGGTCGTAGCGCAGTCCGATATTCAGTGTCAGATTATTGGGTGCCTTCCATGTATCCTGCGCATACAGACTCATGACGCCACCGGGTCGTTCGGCCGAATCCGTATTTCTTCGAGTGGCGCTATCCGGAACATTTAAGAGAAATGATGCGATCGGGTTTCCACCATTGACAGTATCATTTGGGTTTGTGTCGCCTGTTTGCTGACTTGCAAAGCCAAAGTTGGCGTAGGAGTTCTTTACCGCTTGGCCGATCGTGACATACCCACCGCCAAATTTAAGCGAATGGGTTCCCATGACCTTGGTCACGATGCCGCTGTATTGGTTGGAGGATGTTGCTTTAGGGATGAGCAGACTATTCTCCCCGCTATCGGAAAACCCGCTAATGCCCGGCCCTGGCAACAAGTTATTTGCGCCGATTGCGCTGAAGCCAGATGCAAAGGTAGGAGCAAATCCGACCTGGTTGAAGATAGCGTCGATCGAATTTGTAAACCGAACAGGATTTAGAATTTGAACAGTCGATCGGGAAAATAGGCCTTGAAGAATGAGACTCGGACTGAATACATGCACATAGCTAGCGCCCCAGTTGCGTGCGGGCGTTGAGAGACTACTAATTGTCCCAGGGAGTCCGCCAGAGGAAGTCTGATTGCTATTGAAGAAGCTGTAGCGAAAGAAGGCTGTATCATTACTTCCGATCTGTCGATCTATTCGAATATCAAATTCATCCTGATGTTGAATGAATGGAGTTGAATTAATTGCGTTGTCGCCGGCGCTGTCGAATACCGGGCCGGCCTTAGGAAAGACGAACTTTGCAAACGCAACCATTCGTTGATCGATCAAATTAGACGGAATCTGATTGCCAACAAACGGATCCCGAATATATTGACCTGGATGAGCAGGGTCCGGACGAGTCGTGAAGGGGTTGAATATCTGGGTCGGCCACGCACTCTCATCTCCGGCAAGCTGTGCCGATGTCGGTACCAAGAGGGGTGCGTCGCTATTGCGCTTATATCGAAAGCCCTGATAAGCAGCAAAGAAAAAGGTTTTGTCTTTGCCGTTATAAAGCTTAGGAATGGAAAGCGGCCCCCCGACGGAACCCCCGAACTGATTCTGATTGTATGGGGTCTTAGAGGAAGTCTTAGGCAAGAAATAGGTACGAGCGTCGAAAATTGTGTTTCGAGTGAACTCCCAAGCGGACCCATGAATTACGTTAGTACCAGACTTAGTCGCTACATTGACTACGCCCCCAAGGACCGAGCCGAACTCAGCGCTATCAGTATGAGATACGACCTTAAATTCTTGAATTGCGTCCACAATGGGAGGCACGGCATAGGTGCTTAGATACGTGCCATAGTTACTCATACCGTCACTTAGAAAGAAGTTACTGCGATTCGTTTGGCCATTGATAGCGGGTATGATGAACGATGAACCGACTGCCACGGCGGTGGCTGAAAAGCCCCCCCCGCTGCTCTGTCCGACATTAACAGGTGCTACCCCAGGCGTCAGGGAGAGCAGCTGAGTGAAGTTGCGGCCGTTTAAGGGAAGATCGTTGACCTGCTTACTGGAAATCACCGTGCCGAGGTTGGCACTGGTCAAGTTGAGCTGGGCTTCCTCTGCCTGTACCGTGACGACCACGTTTTCGGCACCGACCTTGAGTGAAAAATCGATGGTCGCGATTTGACCGACTGTCAAATTAAATGTAGCGATTCGAGTGGAACTGAAACTGGGTGCTGACGCGGCCAGGGTATATTGCCCCGGAGCAATATTGAGAAGTACATAAGCGCCGGTGCTATTGGACACAGTGGTGGTTGCGACCGACGTGTCAACATTGCGTACTACGACTGTCGCACCGGGGATATTAGCGCCGGACGGGTCTCGCACAAACCCGTTTATAGATGCAGTGGAGAGCTGTGCGAAGCTAAAGGAGGACAACAAGAATACGCACATTAGCAGACAGATACCCACGATTTTCTGTCGCACATCTTTTGCCAATTTAGTTAGAGTTTTCATCGTGCCTCCGTGAATTGAATTGCGTGCATCCGGGCAAACAATAGGGCAACGTCCGAATGAGTGATCGCTTCTATGTTCTTGCGCGGCCGAAA
>JANYLK010000010.1 GCA_025357875.1 Granulicella sp. | reverse complement strand
GCGGTGATGGCGGCTTTGAGTTCGGCGTTGAGGGTTGCGACGCTGATTGTCGTGGCGGATTTACGCAGGCGTTCGAGGCCATAGAAGGCGCGCTTTTCCGGTGAGAAGACGTGGACGATGAAGTCAACGTAGTCCATGAGGATCCACTCGGCTTGGCGTCGGCCTTCAACGGAGTTGGGATAGGTGCCGAAGTCGCGTTTGAGGCGAATCTCGATTTCGTCCGTAATGGCTACGTTCTGGCGCTCGTTGGTGCCATTGCAGATGAGGAAGTAGTCGGTGAGTCCGCTCTCCGCAGGGTCAAGCGCGAGGATGCGGATGTCTTCGGCTTTTTTGTCTTCGCAGGCTGCCGCAGCGGCGAGCAGGAGCTGATAGTTTTCGGGTGAGGGCATATTACCTCTATGGTAACAAGATTCGAGATGCCAAGTTCAAGGTTCGAGGAGAATGCGTATACTGGCGATTCACTTGAGACATGGAGGTGGTGTTGATGAGTTTGGGGAATCGCGGAGTGGTGTGTGTGGCGGCGGGGTTGATGCTGCTGGGCGTTTTGCCGGTGGGAATGGCTCAGGATAAGGCGGCGCAGGACAAGGCTACGGCGGTTGCGGCGGTTGCGGCGGCTGCGGCGGCGAAGAAGGAGGAGAAGGTGGTTGTGACCGGGAGCCCGGTTACCCCTCCGCCTGCGCATACGCAGGACTCGACGACTGAGGGAACGGTGATGGTGGGCGGGCAGTTAATCGCGTACAAGGCGGTTGCTGGGACGCTGACTGTGGGCTCGACGGATGTGCAGGATATGGCGCTGGATTTTGAGGGTGAGCTGCTGCCGGGTTCGGGCATGAAGGCAGTCGATAAGGAGAAGCCGGAGGAGGCCCAAGCGACAGCACGGATATTTTATGTGGCGTACTTCAAGAAGGATGCGGCGGCAGAGCGAAGGCCGGTGACGTTCTTGTACAATGGCGGACCGGGGTCAGCATCGATGTGGCTGCATATGGGATCGTTTGGGCCGCGCAGGGTTGTTACTCCGGATACTGAGCACCAGGAAGGCGCGCCGTACAAGATTGTAAACAACGATTACAGCTTGCTGGACGTGAGCGATGTGGTGTTTATTGACGCGCCAGGAACTGGGTTCAGCCGGATATTTGGGAAGGATAAGGAGAAAGCGTTTTGGGGTGTGGACCAGGATGCTCATGCGTTTGATCGTTTTATTCGGCGGTTTCTGACGAAGTACGATCGGTGGAATTCGCCGAAGTATTTGTTTGGGGAGAGCTATGGAACGCCGCGGTCTGCGGTGCTGAGTGCGGTGCTGGAGAATGTCGACCTAAACGGAATTATTCTGCTGTCGCAAATTTTGAGCTTTGACAACAGCGTGGATGGGCCAAAGCTGAATCCGGGTGTCGACCAGGCTTATGCGCTGGCTCTGCCTACCTATGCTGCGACGACTTTTTATCACAAGAAGCTGCCTAATCAGCCTGCAGCGCTGGAGCCGTTCCTGGCCGAGGTGGAGCAGTATGCGATGGGCGACTACATGAGCGCGTTGCTGCAAGGAAGCGATCTGCCGGCAGCTCGAAAGCAGGCTGTGGCGGAGAAGCTGCATGAATATACGGGGCTACCTGTGGCACTGCTGATGAAGGCGAATCTGCGCGTGACGGGTGGGATGTTCGAGAAGGATTTGCAACTGGATGAGGGGACAACGACCGGACGGTTAGACTCGAGATACAAGGGGCCGGACCTCGATCCGCTCAGTGAAGATTCGGAATACGATCCGCAAAGTAATGCAATCTCGGCAGCGTATACGGCGGCAATCAACAGCTATCTTCGCAAAGATTTGAAGTATGGTGATCAACAGACGTACCTTCCCGGGGTGTACGGCCAAGGGGGATTTACGTGGGACTTTCGCCACCAGATTCCAAATGGGCCTCCAGTGGATCAGTCGTTCGGCGGGTCGACGAACGTGATGCCGGATTTGGCGTTCACCATGAAGTCGAATCCGAAGATGAAGGTTATGCTGGCAGGCGGGTACTACGACCTGGCGACGCCGTTCTTCGAGGGGATGTTCGAGATGCATCATCTCCAGATACCGGAGAAACTACAGGCGAATATCAGCTATCACTACTATCCCGCCGGCCACATGATTTATGTGAATGAAGGGGTGCTGAAGCAATTTCATTCTGATGTGGCGGCGTTTATTGGGGAAACGAAGGGCGGGCAGTAGACGGGGCCGTCGGGCGTCGAAATCATTTGCTTTTTGATTTAGTTCCAAAATCAGACGATAAATGGTTGCCTGGAACTCGGGCGGGCGACTTTGCGTATCTGCGATTGGATTGGTTGTCAGCAGAAGATCGATCTGTGACACTGGAGGATCTTGATAGAAGAGGCTGCTGGTAGTTGTTATGGCTTTTACGATCATGTGCGGGAGCGCGTTATTAGCGCAGGATGTTGCCGGCACATGGCAGGGGACGATTAAGGCCGGCGTAAAGGATCTCCGCACCGTGATCAAGCTGACAAGCGACGACGGGCGTTGGAAGGCGGTGATGTACAGCATCGATCAAGGAGCCTTTCCGATCAAGGCTTCTGCGGTGACGCTCAACGGATCGGAACTGAAATTCATAATTGACATGGCCGGCGCTACGTACGACGGAAAGCTGAGTGGGGATGGGAAGTTCTTCACAGGTACGTGGACCCAGGGGGCGCAGCCGTTGCCACTCATTCTGGTCAAAGCTACGCCGGAGACAGCGTGGGAGATTCCTGAGCCGCCGAAGCCGGAGAAGCGAATGGCGTCGGATGCTGACCCTTCGTTCGAGGTGGCGACGATCAAGCCAAACGATTCCGCGGGCGCGAGTATGCAACAACTCACCATGATGAAGCGTGACTTCAAGGTAGTTAACGGCTCGCTTGGCGACCTGATTGCGTTTGCTTTTGACGTGCAGATGAAGCAGATCGTGGGTGGGCCGAGCTGGATGGATCACGATCGCTACGACATCGCGGCGGTACCGGACATGGAGGGGCAGCCCAGCTTGCAGCAGGCGCGCGGGATGCTTCGGAAGTTGCTGGCAGATCGTTTCAAGCTAACGTTCCACGACGAGAAGCGGGAGATGGCGGCGTTTGTGCTGACGGTGGGGAAGAATGGGCAGAAGCTGACGCCGACACAGTTTACGGGCCCGCTGCCGGGCATGGGGATGGGGCCAGGCGTGGGTGGGATTGCGATGCACGTATCGAACGCGACTTTGACGGAGTTTGCAGGATTCCTGCAGATGGTAGTGCTGGATAAGCCTGTGGTTGATCAGACGGGCGTGAAGGGGAAGTACGATCTCAATATTACGTTCGCGCCGGATGACTCGCAGTTCAATGGGCATCCTCCAAAGCTGCCTGCGGCGACGGATGGGAATGAGGTTGCACCGAATTTGTTTGAGGCGGTTCAGCAGCAGGTTGGGCTGAAGCTGGCGGCGGAGAAGACGGCTGTGGGCGTGATCGCGATCGATCATGTTGAAAAGCCATCGGCGAATTAGGAGTGCGGGACAAATATCGAATTAGCTGGAGGAGGCCGGATGAAGAAGCAAATCGTGGGTATGGTTGCGGCTTTGGCGATGATGTGCACGGTAGCGCGGGCGCAGGATATTACCGGTGACTGGCAGGGGACGCTGCACGCTGGCAAGGACTTGCGGATCGTGATGAAGATTACGAAGGACGATGGGAAGCTGAAGGCTGTGGCCTATAGCATCGACCAGGGATCGCAGGCGATGAACGCTGCAGAGGTGGCGCTGCAGGGGACGGACTTCAAGTTTTCTGTGCCTTCAGTTGGCGGAAGCTACACGGGAAAACTGAGTGCGGGCGGGAACACGATTAGTGGAACCTGGACGCAGGGACAGCCGCTGGCATTGGTGCTGGTGCGGGCGACCAAGGAGACGGCGTGGGATATTCCTGCGCCCCCAAAGCCGATCAAACCGATGGCGGTTGATGCGGATCCATCATTCGAAGTGGCTACGATTAAGCCGAGCAATCCGGATGTACCGGGCGATTGGTTCCGGGTGGACGGCCGGAATTTCACAACGCACAATATCTCGCTCGCCGGATTGATGAAGTTTGCTTACGGAATCCATGGAAAACAGATTGTGAATGGACCGGACTGGATGGAGAAGGACACCTACGATCTGAGTGCGGTGCCGGACGCGGAGGGGCAACCCAACGACAAGCAGTGGAAAGGGATGCTGCAGAAGTTATTAGCTGACCGGTACAAGTTGAAATATCACCACGACAAGCGCGAGTTGGCGGTGTTTGCGCTGACACTGGGCAAGGATGGCCCGAAGAATATGGCAGAGAATACGACCGGCGGAACATTGCCTGGGATGTTCTTCCGGGGAACTCCGGGGGGATTCTGTTGCCGGCAGCGAACGCGACCATGAAGGACTTTACCGGCTTGCTGCAGGAGGTGGTCCTCGACAAGCCGGTTGTCGACCAGACGGGGATTAAGGGGCGATACGATTTCACGTTGAAGTGGGCCCCTGACTTCTCGCAGTTCGGCGGTCATGTGCCCCCGCCGACCGAGGCGGCGGATGCGCCACCGAGCCTGTTCACGGCGGTGCAGGAGCAAATTGGACTGAAGCTCGAGACGACCAAGACGATGGTGGATGTGCTGGTGATCGACCATGTGGAGAAGCCGTCGGAGAACTAGGGGTTGGTAAGTGCAACGGCGAAATGCGTGGATTCTTCGCTTCGCTCAGAATGACAACAAAAATTTAGGTGCAAGAATCAGATTCCCTCGCTGTGCTGCGAAACGACAAACAGTTGCGGCGCGAAATGAAAACGACCGGCGCTGCAGTGCAGGATTCGGCAGACGGCTTCGAGCCAGAGCGGGCCTTCGAAACACCAATGTCCGAACAGTTCGGCGTCGAAAGGGGCGCAGAGGGGGGACGGAATGGTTTTGTCGAAGCTGGTCTCCCGTGCATCGTAGAACAGGGAGACGAAGTGATTGGCGTGCTGCAGGGGATGAAGCCCATTGGCATTGCGGATAGTACGGCACGGCTGGAGCCGTGCCGTACAGGGAAAAAGAGTAGTCCAACCAAACTTATTGGTTGCTGCGGCGCTCCAGGGCTGGACCGGAGTTTCCGAATGAGTTTCCGTTGGGGTTAATGCGGATGACGATGGCATCGGCGAGGCGGAAGCGGACGACGGTTTCGGAGGGTATCTGGACCTGTTGGCCTCGGGTAATTGTATTGGCACCAGCACCGACGCCACCGCCGGCCGCTGCTCCGATTGCCGCGCCTTTGCCTCCACCGAAGATGCCTCCCAATATGGCACCCACTGCAGCACCTCCGCCGACCTTTTCGGCTGTATTCTTACCACGGCCTTCACCTTGCTTAGAAAAGGAATCGGTGGCGACCTGGATACGTTCACCACGTCGATCGATGGCCGAGAGTGAAATGCTGAGAAGGGAATTGCCCTTGTAGTGTCCTGCCTCCTGGACGGCGTCGACCCGGCCGGTAACGGGGGTGCCCTGCGCGAGGATGACCATGCCATCCGAGATGATGTCGGAGGCGATGGCGCCTGTGAACTTGTCGCCGGTCTGAGTAGTGGCGCTATCCAGTGACTGGGTGATGCGGACGGGAATTGTGGTTCCAGCCGGTAGTGTGATGTTGCGGGCAACTGGTGCCGGGGGCGGAGGCGGAGGCTGTACCTGTGTCTGCTGCTGATTCTGTTGTTGCGGCAGGGGCTGCTGAGACGGCGCGTTGTTGCGGACTATGGGCGCCGGCTCGGTGTGTTTGTACTGGGGCTGACTGGCGGACGGTTTCCTGTAATTATCCCCGGTCATCACTGGCGCCGACCCCGCGACTTGGCCAGATGCCGGAAGTGGTTGCAGTCCTGCAGACTGTACTACGAGATTGTTGACTACGGTCTTGACGCCAGTCACCTGGGCAGCGTCGCCGCTTGCGAGGGATCGCTGCGTGTCGTTGGTGACGGTTCCGTTGAGGGTCACGACTCCACCCGCGACGGTGGTCTGGATCGCCTGGCCTCCAAGGTTTTGGTCCGAGAACAGGCGCGACTGCACGCGTGTGTTGATGCTTGCGTCATCTGTCCCGGGGGCCGCATGGGTGTTGCAACCGGCGAAGGCCAGCGCGAGAACGAGCGAAACGGTAGCGGTGCGGGTGGGGGAGAGAATGATGTCGTTCGAGTTCATGTGTTCCCTTTCATGCGGTTGAATGGCTGCATTTTACTCGTGCGGCGAGTCGAGGGGATTGCGATTTCGAAAATGGCTGGCGTGCCTCTCTACTCATTGGATGCCTTCGGGCGGAGAAAATCGATGTGGAAACTGGTGATTGCCCATTCCAGGGCAGCAAATACGGTTCCTGCGCAACCTAATCATGGCACATCGCATCTTTCCAACGGTACTTTGAGCGTAAATGTCAGTACGTTGGCGGGATAGCCGTACCGGACATATGATTGCGGATGGTGGTACATTCCAGAAGAATTCGAATCGCGAGAGGCGAACTGCTCTCGCACAAACTGAAGTTGACAGGAGAAGACAATGGCTGAGAATGATGGCGGAACAAGCGGGCTGGCATGGTTTATGGCGGGACTTGGGATCGGCACTCTAGTTGGGGTGTTGTATGCGCCGAAGGCTGGCAAAGAGACGCGTGAGGACCTGGCGAGCGGGGCGCTCCAGGCGAGAGACAAGGCAGCCGAGTTGGTTGAGCAAGGCAAGCAGCGGGCCGGCGAATATGTTGAGCAGGGCAAACAGTATGTCGAGCAGGGCAAGCATAAGGCCGCCGATCTGGTCGAACAGGGTAAGCAGCAAGCGAAGGATTCGGTCGACAAGGGCCGCGAGTATTACGAGAAGGGCCGCACTCAGTGGACGCAGTATGTTGAAAAGGGCAAAGGCGTGGTGAACGAACAGCAGGCCAAAGTTGGCGCCGCGGTAGAAGCAGGCAAAGACGCTTATCAGAACACGACGGTCGATAACCCGGTATAGCTGGGTTGGTACAAGGCAGCGCGGCGACGTCGCGATGGCGTCGACCGCGCACCGCTCTGAAAGCAATGAATGATGGGCCGGAGTTTGACGTCGATAGAACTGGAGACCGATTCAAAATGGCAACGATGTTTACAGCGATGTGGCTGCAGGATTTGGATCCGGGCGGCAACCGGCACCTGATCATTATTTTTATAGGGTTACTGGCGGTAGCCATGGCAATTATGGCGATCGTTATGGTCGCGATTGCCGTTGCAGCCGTGAAGACGATCAAAGAACTTGGCGCGACCGCGGCGGAGCTGAAGACCAAATTTTTACCGCTGCTCGATGAAGTAATGGAGATCAGCAAGACGAGTCGGGTGTTGCTGCAGGAATCTGCTCCCAAAATTAAGGTGATCGCAGATAACCTGGTGAAGACGAGCGACACCCTGATGGAGACGAGCAGGGTTGCGCGTGGGGCAATGCAGCGGGTTGAAGTTACGGTGTCGGACGCGAATCTGCGCGCACAAAGGCAAGTGGCGCGCGTCGACGGGATGGTTTCGGCAGCGCTGACTACAACGGCCGAAGTCGTTGAGACTATCAGTCACGGCATTCGGGTACCGGCGCAGAAAATTGCGGAGATTGTGACGCAGGCGAAGTTTTTGGGCGAGGGATTGTTGGCGAAAGCGAAGTCGATGGTGGATCGGACACCGTTTGGGAGTCGATCCTAGAACTGAGGACGGGATCGACTGCTTGACTGCTAAAATGGGGTGTGCCTCCTTCGGTTCTTGATGCATCCCGCGAAACTTCCGTAGATGGCCTGCAGCCGCTCTCCTTGCGGCCGACTATTGGTTTCGTGTCTCTGGGATGCCCGAAGAATCTGGTGGACTCCGAGGTAATGATGGGGCTGCTCGACCGCGCCGGCGGCGAGTTGACGGCTCGCGCCGAAGACGCCGAGATACTGGTGGTGAATACCTGCAGCTTTATCGACTCGGCTAAGCAGGAGTCGGTAAACACGATTCTGGAGATGGTGCAGCATAAGGTTGCGAATGGGGGCAAGGCGCGACGGCTGATCGTTGCAGGGTGCCTGGTGGAACGGTATCGCGACGAGATTCGCAGGAACATTCCCGAGGTCGATGCGGTGGTTGGGACTGGGGAGCTGGAGGCGATTCTCGAGGCAGCTGGATTGAGCGCGCCCGTTTCGCCGATGGACAGTGCGTCGCTGTTTAATATTTTGGTAAGTCGGGCTCCCAGCGCGGTGCACCAGCATTCTCATCCGAATGAAGTTGGGGCGCAGGTGGAGATTTCCAGGACTGCGGGGCAAAGCGGTTCGCTGGACGCAAAGTCTTCGCGGGCTGAGGGTGATTTGCGCGAGCAGCAGGGGCGGTTTTCGCGGGAGCATTGGGATGGGGCTACAGCTGCGCTGCCGGAGTATTTGTATTCGGAGTTCACGCCCCGGATTCTGACTACTCCGAAGTCGTCGGCTTATATCAAGATTGCGGAGGGCTGTGATCATCCGTGCAGCTTCTGCATCATTCCGCAACTGCGTGGGAAGTTTCGTTCGCGACGGTTGGAGTCGATTGTCGCTGAGGCGGAGAATTTGATTGCGCGGGGTGTGCGCGAGATTACGCTGATTGGGCAGGATACAACTTGCTATGGCGAAGATCTTGGGCTGAAGGAAGGCTTGAGCACTCTGCTGGACTCGCTGGCTGTGTTGCCGGGGTTGAAGTGGCTGCGATTTCTGTATGCATATCCGAACAAAATCACGACGCGGCTGCTGGAGACGATTGCGCGGCATGACACGATCGCAAAGTATCTGGATGTACCGCTGCAACATGCTTCGCCGAGCGTGCTGAAACGGATGAAGCGCGGTGGAACGGCTAATGTGTTTCTGCGGCTGATTGAGAAGGCTCGGGCTACCGTGCCGGGGATCGTCCTGCGGACTAGTTTTATCGTTGGGTTTCCGGGTGAGACGGATGAGGATTTTGCGCAGCTTTGCGATTTCGTCACGGCGGCGAAGATTGATTGGCTGGGCGTGTTTTCGTACTCGGATGAAGAGGGTGCTGCGGCGTTCGAACTTGGCGCTGAGTTGAAAGTTCCGAAGCGAACGATTGAGGCTCGGCGACGGAGGCTGATGAAGTTGCAACAAAAGATCAGCGCGCGGGCGAAGGCGGAGTGGGTCGGGCGCGAGGTCGATCTGCTGGTTGAGGGCGAGAGTGAAGAGACGGAACTGCTGTGGCAGGGACGGACTTCGCTGCATGCTCCGGAGATCGATGGTAAAGTGCTGATCAACGATTTTGGGATGCATGAAGTGCTGGTGCCGGGGACCTTTTACCGGGCGGAGATTACCGAGTCGCACGATTACGATGTGGTGGCTCGGATTATCGAGTAGCTGCTTGCCGATAGGCATGAAGGGTAGGATTCCGAGACACCCCGGGGTATTAAGTCGAAGGTGTTGATACTGAGGGGTTTGTTTTTGTGCGTGTACGGATAGCCACAGTTTCCTACACATTCTGGAGGGCTTATTTCGGGTTGTATACGGCTAACCACACTCCTTGGGGTCGTCAGGCGATTGATGCTGAAATAGACCGTAAATAGACGATTGGCCGCCGATTTTTGGGTCGGGCATACACCGTTACAACGCTTCATTATTTTCCCCACTCACCCTGAGCTTGGTTGGCTCCAGGTCCGGTCCGGTGCGGCTTGGACACGACGCTGTGTGCTGCTTAGCTCATGATTAATTATGAGCAGGGTGTCAAGGTATTCCTGTGGAGATGTGGGTACGGATCTCTTCACATGGGAATAACTGCGACCCCACTCATGACGGTGGGACTGTCATGAATGGGGCACCCGGCTGCGCACCCGGCACCCGGCGAGTGAGATTATTGTGCAGTGATTTGTGATGGAGCTGAAAGAAAGCGGTCGAGCTTCGCTCGATACCCCACCCTGTCGCGATAAGACCGCGCCGAGGATGGGGCACCCGATGTTGAGACTACGGGGCGACAGTCAGGGTTAGGTTGTGGATGGCGCGGACGGTTACTGGGGTGCCGGCGGGGATGGGTGGGGCGTTGGGTGGGAGGGTGGCTTGCCAGATTTCGCCGCGGACTTCTACCTGACCGTTGGGGGCCAGGGCGGTGATGGCGATGGCGGCGTGGCCTAGCATGGCTTGGGGGCCAGTGAGGCGCTTGGCTTGGCGGGCTTTGAAGGCGATCCATGCGAGACCGAAGGTAATGATGCCAAAGCCTACTCCTGCTCCGGCGGCTACTCCGAAGTGGACGCGCATCTCTGGGGTGGGACCATCGACGAGGGTGGCGAGGCCGAAGACGAGGCAGAAAACGCCGGCGATTCCGAGGACTCCGTGGCTGGCGAATTTTGCTTCGAGGACCATGAGGGCGATCGCGGCGAAGAGGAGCAGGATCGCGGTGTGCTGGACGGGCAGAAGGTTAAGTCCGAAGATGGCGAGCAGGATCAACAGCGTACCTAGCGCGCCGGGAACGATTGTGCCGGGGACGTTGAATTCGAGGTAGATGAGCAGGCCTCCACACACCAGCAGGAGGACGTCCAGGTCGGGGCTGGTGAGGCGGGTGAGCAGGCGCTCGCGCATGGACGGCGGCATGGAGACGATGGTGGCGTGGGCTAGATGGAGCGTTTGGCTGGCGCCGGTGAAACGCTTGATAGTGCGTCCGTCGAGCGCGGCTAGGAGTTCTTCGTCGTTGGGCGCTACGAGGTCGATGAGGTGGAGTTTGAGGGCTTCGGATTCGCTGTAGGACTTTGAGTTGCGGACGGCGTCTTCGGCGGCGGCGGAGTCTCGGCCACGGACGGTGGTGTAGGAACGCAGGAAGGCGGCGGCATCGTTCTCAATTTTTTCTTTGAGGACTGGGTCCATCGTCTTGCCTTCGATGATGGGGTGAGCGGCTCCGGCGTTGGTTCCGGGAGCCATGGCGGCTATGTCGGCGGACTCGAGCAGGTAGAAGCCTGCGGAGCCTGCGCGGCTGCCGGAGGGTTCGATGAAGAGGATTACTGGGACGGAGGAGGCTTCAATGTCGGCGACCATCTCGCGGGTGGATTCAAGCAGACCGCCGGGGGTTCCCATGGAGATGAGGACGGCGGCGGCGTGGCGGGAAGCGGCTTCGTCAAGGCCGTGCTTGAGGTATTCGGCGGTGATGGGCTGGATGGTGTCGTGGATGGTGAGTTTGAGGACTATGGGGGATTGGGCGGCGGATGCGGTGGCGAAGAGGGTGAGGAGGAAGAGGACGACGGTCAGTGAGCGTATTACGTCCCACCCTTCGCAAAGGCGTGAAGGATGGGGCACCCGAACGTTTTGCGGGGAACCAGGAAGGAAAAGCAAGGGCTGCACCTCTGCGGTTTGAGCCGCGCCTTAACCATACGGCAGAAGTTGGGTTGGCGGAGGAAGACAAATACAGGGATTCTTCGCTGCGCTCAGAATGACAACTTTATGCGAATCAGGGGAGGGATTGGCCGCGGAACTGGAGAGCGTTCTTCATGCCAAGTGCGGCGGAGTTAGCGGGTTCGAGGTGGAGGGCGCTGGCTACGTCGGAGGCGGAGGCGGCAAGCTGGTTGGCTTGGAGGTCGAGGCGGGCGAGCACCAGGTAGGCGGCGACGTTGGGAGATAGCTTGATTGAGGTTTGCGCCTCGCGGCGGGCGTCGTCGGGGGAGCCGCTGCGCTCGCGCACCTGGGCGAGGCCGGCGTGGGCAATGGCGTTTTTCGGGTCGGCGGTAAGGGCGGAGTGAAACTCCTGCTCGGCTTCGGGGACGAGGCCTTGGGCAAGGTATTGGATGCCGAGCTGACCATATTGAGCGGCCTGCTGCGCGGGCGGGAGGGTGGCCATCTGGATGGCGCGCATCTGGTCGAGCTGAAAAGCTACCTGTCTGAAGGAGGCTTCGGACCACGTGCGGCGGATGCGGGTAGTAGGGTCGAAACCGTCGGCGCTCATGATGGATTTGAGGTTCGCCGTGGAACCGTGGGTGGCCTGGAGGCGGGTGAGAAGTTCGGTGGCCTCGGGGTCGTCGGAGTGGAGCTTAAGCGCGGTCTCAACTTCGCGGGTGGCTCCGGCAATGTCGGTATGGCCGAGCAGGGCGACGGCGAGGTTGAAATGGTAGTCGGCGTCGTTGGGGTCGGCTGCGATGACTTGCTGGAATAATGGTGCGGCGTCTTTGCCCTGACGGCTTTCGGCTACGCCCTGATCGTTGACGACTTCGGGCAGGGGGAGGCGGGTGGCAACGAAGGCGAAGGCGGTCGCGGCTTCGGAATACTTAGCGATGTTGAAGCGGGCGAGGCCGCGGTAGAAGCCGGCTTCGAGAGCGACTCGGTCGGTGGTGGGAACCTTGGCGAGGGTGGCGGCGGCAGCTTCGTACTGGCGGGCGGCGTACTGCTCCTTGCCAAGGGCAAGCAGGGCAGGGGTGTAGTCGGGAGTTTCGGTGACGGCGGCCTGGAGGCGCTTGAGGCGCTCGTCGGAGGTGGGTGCGGAGGTTCCGCGGATGTAATTTTCGAATGAGCTAAGGCGAATTCCGCCGGCGGCCGAGAGGAAGGTCTGTTCGGCTACGGCGAAGTGGGGATCCATGCGCTGGGCGACCTTCCAGGCGATGGCGTTCTCGACGTCGAAAAGCCGGGCTAGAGTGCTGGAGTCGGCGAGCGGCGGGGACATGCGGAACTGATTGACTTCGAGGACCTGGGCCTGGACTTCGATGCGGCCGTTCTGGACGTTGTAGCTGCCGACGACGACAAAGTCCACGTCGAGGGTCTGGGCGATGCGAATCGTGGTGGCGCGGCTGGGGCGGAAGCCGGAAGGAAGGCCGAGGTGTTCGAGGGCGTACTCTCGGTCGTCGCGACCGATGGTGAGAAAACCGGCGGAGGTGAGGCGCTGGTCGAGGGTGTAGGGGAAAGAGTCACCGATCCAGCTGAGATTGGATTGGCCCGAGCGATTGTCGAAGGGGAGAACGAGGACGAGGCGGCCGCCGGGCTGGCGAATGTCGGCGGCGGAGTCGGGGTTTACAGCAGGTGTCTGGGCGGACAACGCAGGAATTGCGATGCATGCGCTGAGCAGGATTGCGAGGGACAGACGCCGGCGGATGGGGTTGGGGGTAGTTCTCACCACGATTGCACAATTATAGAAGGCGGGTGGGGGATGTGCCGGGTCGAACACGGTGTGACGTGCTTCACAATCAGGCGTGTCGTGGATCACATTTTTGTGAGTTGCGGGCGGTGCAGAATGCTTGAATGCCGCAATCTGGACGCAGTCCGATTTATTGGTCGTTTTCGGGGCCTGACTCATGGCGGATGTCAGTGGCTCAAAGTTCGTCTGCATTTGTTGCCGATCCGGAGTTGTTGGCGGAACTCGAGAAGCGAGCGACACCGATGTTTCTGGGTGCAAGCCGCATTCTGTTCAGGCAAGGGGATCCGCCCGCGGGCGTCTTCATTTTGAGCAAAGGTGTGGCGAGGCTGACGACGAGGTCGGATGGCGATGCTGTTTTGAGCGTGCAGGCGGCACCGGGTTCGCTACTTGGGGTGCCTGCGGTGGTTGGTGCAAAGCCTTACTCGCTGACGGCGGAGGCTCTGCCGGGTGCAGTGATAAGCATTCTGGGCTGCGACGAATTCGTCCACCTGATGCATACGGAGCCGAATCTATCATTTCGGGTATTGCAGGTGCTGGCGGAAGAGATCAGGTTTGCGCGGGAGTCGCTTTCGCACCTGTAGAGGGCCTGGTGCAAGCCTATTTTGCGTTGCTTTTTTGATCTACTCCTCGTGGTGAATTTCGAATTGCACTTGTGTTTCTTCGCCTTTACCGGCCTCAGTGAAGAAATAAGCGAGCGCGTTGGCGTCTTTGCCGATTAATTTGATAACTCCTTCCTTGCGAAACGTCTTGTAGTGTCCGCTTTCAATCAGCAACTCAATTACCTTCATCGATTGGGTGTCTGCGTCGGTTGGGCTGAATCTCTTTTTTGTTCTCCTCTGCGCCCAACGATATGCCTCGGGGTGGATTGAGGGTGTCAGTGGGTAGTGGAGGGCGGGTGACGCTGGCATTTTCTATGCGGGGGAAGCGGAGGATGGCGACCCACTCGCCGCGGATGGAGGCTTGCCAGACTAGTTCGCCGTGGAGGATGGCGGAGGCTTCGGCGGGGCGCACGTCTTCGTGGAAGTCGAAGTAGCGGGCGTCGGTGGACTCATTGCGGGTTGCGATGTTAGTGCGGCCGGGTGGAGGCGCCCACTTGGTGGAAAAGAGCAGGGCAGTGTCGTAGGCGCCGGGATCGGTGGCGGCCTTCTGGATTTGGTCGATTGCGAAGTTCTGGATAGGAACGGCCTTAATGGAAATTTTGGTGTAGCCGAGTTCGGGGCGTTGAAGTTCCGAGAAGGCTGGCCATGCAGTAAGGACGGTTGCCTGCGGCCACTTTTGGGCTATCAGGGCGACGGCGCGCTGGTGTAGGACGATCATGTCGCGGTAGGTGAGGTTGTCCTCGGGGGCGAAGGCGTAGGGCGGATTGATCCAAATACCGCAGAGGAAGGCTGCCGTGCTCAGCGCGGCGAGCAGGTACCAGCGGTGGAATCGGTGTCGCCATTCGGCTACGCAGATGAGGAGGACGAGTGGGTACATCGGCAACAGGTAGCGGGTGAGGAGTGCGCCGCCGAGGACGGAGAAGGCGATCCAGTTGGCGAGCAGGATGACGGCGATGACGTTGAGGACAGTTCGCGGAAGTCGGGCACGCGAGGCGATGGCGGGCATTAGAAGCGCGGCCAGCGTGCAGATGACGGGCACGAACATGTTCATGTGCATGGTCAGGTGGAGCAGGCGGTGATAGAGGCAAAGAGCGATGCGGTGTGCGCTGAGGTTGGCGGTGGCGTTGTAGCGCAGGAATTCCGGATTACCAAAGATGAACCCGGTGCGGTGGTAGTGGAAGGCGTACCAAGCTGAGAGGGGGAGTATGGGAAAGAGGAGGGCGGCGACCCATGTGGCATGTGGGCGGAGTTTGCGATCGCGGAGGAAGAGAAAGGCCTCCCAGAGTGCGAGGGCCGCGGGCGTGACGATGGCGGTTTCTTTGGAGAGGGCGGCTAGGGAGAAGAGGATGGCGGAGTAGAGCTTCCGTTGCGCGGAGATTGCGGAGTGAGTAACCCCATGGTCGTCGCGGTGGGACGGCGATGACCATGGGGCACCCGGTCTTGTGGATGGGGTAGCGCATTCTAAGTAGAAGGCGAGGGCCCAGAGGGTGAAGGCGGCGGCGAAGATGTCGGCGTGGGCTAGTGTGCTTTGTGCGAACCAGATGGGATAGAGGGCAGTGAGGAGTGTGGTTGCGACTGCGGCGGGAGGGTCCAGCAAGTTGCGCGCAATGCGGTAGACGGCGAGGAGCGCGGCGGCGGCAATGATGCAGATAAAGGTTCGGGTTCCACTGGGAACGAAGCCGGAGAGATGCCACCAACCGGCGAGCAGAATGGACGGAAGCGGAGGATGCGCGTTGGTCGCGGTACTGATGGGGATTAGCGTGCCGGTGCGGAAGAAGTCCCACGCAGCGGGGATGTAGTAGCCGCCTTCGTCCCAGAAGTAGGGGAGGCGAAGGAGGGTCAGATGAGAGAGATAAACGGCGGCTAAGAAGATGGGATAGAGCCTCCACAGAGGCGCGATGGTGCTGGCGGTTTGCGGCGTGGAGACTCGATGGCGGGGACTGGCGGGCACGGGCTAGTTCACTGGTCCACCGGGCGGCCCGTATTGCGGCTCCAGCGCGAGCGCGCCGAAAGTTTGCTCGTATTGCGCGAGGTTGTGGCCGAGAACATTCATCAGCGCCTTGGCCTGCTGCGGACTGAGGTAGATGCCCTGGAAGTTTTCAATCTGAACGTCGTCGGAGGAATCCTGGTGCATCGTCCCGAAGACGAAGAAGAAATCCCAGACGCTCATACGGACCTGGACGCTGTTGGCGTAGCTGTCGCGGTATTGGTCGGTTTGTTTCGTTGTGACGTTGGGTGAACCGGAGGGCTGCTTGGGCTGGGTCATATGGGTTCGATGCTCGGTGCCTGAATTGGAGTGTGTGTCGGGCTTTCAGCCCTCAGTCTTTGTATTGAATGTTTACCCAGACCTACGGCCTGGGCTGGTATCTAACGGGTCTTTGGTCCTTTGCTTTAGGCTGTGTGTGCAATCGGCCTTTGGCGCTGCTCTTGAGGGTGGTATTCGGCAGCACCTGAATTGTGCTCAGAATCGGTCGCTCGTGGGGCTCGTTGCGATGATTGAAAATTTGGTGCGAAAGAGGGGACTTGAACCCCTATGGATTTCTCCGCCAGATCCTAAGTCTGGTGCGTCTGCCAATTTCGCCACTTTCGCTTGTTGAAAACTGCTTGCTTAAAATCTTTCGTCAGCGTGTGTCCGTTTGATTGGACGTTCATGGAGTCTGTGTCATCCGAAAACTTCAGTTGGTACAGGTGGACGTTCCGCATGGATACTTTGTAATTGTACTTTGTCCCGTAAGCTGGGCGATGCGAACATTTATACTCGTTCTACTTATTAGGGGAGGGGTTTTGATCTATGAGGATGTTCGCCGGCGTCACCGCGCTCGCAGTCGCAGTCACCCTGATTGGGACAGCCGCTGCGCAGTCTCCAGACGCAGATGCCGCGAAGTTGAAGCGCGCTGAAGCTGCTATTACCGGGGCCAATTTGCTGAGACACATCAAAGAGCTTTCTTCCGATGCGTATACCGGACGCGCGCCCGGAACCGATGGTGAGACCAAGAGCGTTGCGTACATCATCGAGCAGTGCCGTGGCCTGGGTCTGGAGCCCGGCTCGCCCTCGGGCACATGGACGCAGGCAGTGCCGCTGTGGGGCATGCTTTCGCAGGCCAGTACGCTTAGCTTGAGTGCACACGGGAAGCAGATTCCACTGATTGCCGGACAGGACTATACGACGTGGACCTCACTGCCGCTTACTAAAGTCGACAATGCATCGAGTGGACTAATCTTCGCTGGATACGGGGTTGTCGCGCCTGAATATCACTGGGACGACTATGCGGGGATCGACGTACGTGGCAAGACTGTCATGATGTTTACCGGCGATCCTCCTGTGACCAGTCCCACCGATTCAACAAAGCTTGATGAAAAGATGTTTTTGGCGCGAGCACTGACGGTTTACGGTCGTGCCGGCACCAAGCTGGAGACCGCGTGGAAGCATGGAGCCGCAGCCGTCATTCTAATTGTCTCGGCGGGGCCTGCCTCGCCTAAATTTCTGTTTCAAAACTACACGCGCGAGATCATGACACTGCGCGGGGCGGGTGAACAGGACCATGTGAAAGCGCAGGCGGTGATGCTGAGCGAGCGGGCGGAAGAGCTCTTCCGTGCAGCGGGCGCAAACTACCAGGCGCTTCACGATGCTGCGGCAAGGCATGGATTTCGTGCGGTTCCTATTGCCGCAGAGGCTGCGTTTCACGTCGAGTCACGTGTCCGCAAAGTTGACTCCATGAACGTCGTTGCGAAGATCACCGGAAGTGATCCGATTCTGAAAAAAGAGTATGTCGTCTACAGCGGTCACTGGGACCACCATGGAAAAGTTGGGGCACAGATATTTCACGGTGCAAGCGATAATGCGGCGGGCACCGCTGGTGTGCTGGAACTCGCCCGGGCTCTCAAGAGTTTTTCTCCTGCAGCCCGCCGTTCGTTCCTGTTCTTGTGGCCTACTGCGGAGGAGAAGGGTTTGCTGGGCGCACGATACTACGTCGAACATCCGCTCTATCCTCTGCAGCAGACCGTGGCTGATATTAATCTCGACTACTTCAGCAACTGGGGATGGGGTCGTACGCACGACTTCAGCATTGTCGGCATCGGCAATTCGACGCTGGACGACGTGACGGTGGAAGCGGTAAAAGCGCAGGGTCGCTTCACAACTGGCGATACAGCTCCGGAGCAAGGCTTCTACTTCCGGTCGGATCATTACGAGTTCGCTCGCCTTGGGGTGCCATCTATCGAGACCAGCCCGGGTGTCGATTACGTTGGGAAGCCCACTGGATTCGGTGTTCAGAAGCGAACAGAGTACATCAGCCACGACTACCACCAGCCCTCGGACGTCATCAAGCCGGACTGGGATCTGAGCGGAGCTGTAGAGGATCTGCAAATTCTTCTCAATGTGGGCTTTAACGTTGCGCAGCAGAATTCTCGCCCGGCATGGAAAGAGGATGCTGTCTGGCGTCCGCGACCGGAGTAGTCAACGTACGCGCTGCACCGGCGCAGGGCGTCAACTTCAAGGGCTCGACGGAAGGATATGAGATGGCGGATGGCGAAGTGAAGGGGAATGCGTTCCAACAGGAGTCGGTGTGGGACTATCCGCGACCGCCTCGGCTGGAGTCCACGGTGCGCCGTCTGCGTGTGTTGCATTCCGGAGTGGTGGTGGCCGAGACGCGCGATGGGAAACGAATTCTAGAGACTAGCCATCCCCCGGTGTATTACTTTCCGCCGGAGGATGTTGCGATGCAATGGTTGCGGCCGAGCGGTGGAAGAGGATCGTTCTGCGAGTTCAAAGGTGTGGCGAGCTACTGGGATCTTGCGCTGAAGGGTGCGGACGGTGGAACGATTCGAGACGCATCGGTTGTGAGCGATGTGGCATGGAGCTACGCGACTCCGCCGAAGGCGTATGCAAACCTGAAGGATCATTTGGCGTTCTATGCAAACAGGGTGGACGAATGCTGGGTGGATGACGAGCGAGTGCTGCCGCAGCCGGGTGATTTCTATGGGGGTTGGATCACATCGCACGTCAAAGGGCCATTCAAGGGTGCGCCAGGAACGCTTGGTTGGTAGTTTGCTCCTCTAGGCATTTCCCACGACTGAATCACTTAGTGATCGGGTAATGCTGGGTCGAGTTGCGCGAAGGTGTGGGCCTCAAGTCAGGCGGGGTTGACGGCTCTTGAGACCTTCGAGAAGGTGCTCGATCCGATCTTGTCTTTCCATGGTGTTGATGCGGTCATCCATGGATTCGGATTCGAGGATCATGTGGCTGGCTGAGTTGGTGGATTCATTTTGCTGGATCGTTGCGCGCAGGCGGCTAAGGACGTTGGATGACTGGTGGGTGGCGGCGATGGTGCGGGCTGCGTTTGCCTTGCCAATGGTGCGGGCGCGGCGATGCTGCGCGATGAGCATCTCGCACGTGGAGCGGGTCTCCTGCAACTTCTGCTGGAGCCGCTCGAAGGCGTTACGGAGAGTCTCCGCTTCGGTTGTCTGATCTTCCAACTGCAGGGTAAATCCCGCGGCGAGTTGCTGACTGCTCAAGCTGCGTTCCAATGCGGCACGGGCCAGGTCATCCTGCTTTTTTTGCATGGCGAGTTCGGCTTTACGGTTCCACTGGTTCGTGGCGTCCTCGTGCTCCTTGACCTTCTTCTGGAGGAGGTGCTGGTCGGCGATGGCAATGGCGACCTGGGTCTTGACTTGAAGGAGTTGATTTTCCATGTCAAGGATGAGTTGCTTGCCGAGCTTCTCAGGGTCTTCGGCTTTCTCGATAAGGTCGTTGATGTTAGCTCGCAGAAGCGTTCTTACGCGTTAGAGTAGTGCCATGGGGTGCCTCCTTTGCTGCGGTGATGCAGCGGCGCGGAGGTGGACTCCGCACCGGGTAGAGTTGGGAGTCAAGCCTTATGATTGTCGCCGTCTTCACGAAGTTTCATCGCTTTGACGTTTGCCATCAGGTCGTTCAGGTTCATGCCGGAAAGAGCCTCAAACAATGCGGGGACCTGCGCGGCAATCTTCGTCATCTCACCGGTGATCTTGTTCGCTCCGACTGCACCATCGTTCCCTGTAGAGACGATGGTGATCTTGTCGACTTTGCCTAGCGGCTCAGCCATGGCGCGAACGATGTCGGGCATATTGGTGATGAGCTTGTCGACGACGGCGGTCTGGGACCACTCCTGGTACGCTTCGGCCTTGACGTTCATGGCTTCGGCTTCGCCCTTGAGCAGGATGATGCTGGCTTCTGCTTCGCCCTGCAGACGGGTGGCAGCGGCTTGACCTTCGGCTACCATCGTGATGCGAGACTTCTCGGCGTTGGCGATATTTTCAATGCACTGACGTTCGATCTCGGCGCCCTTGAGAACGGTGGCGATGAGCTCTTTCTCATGCCGGATGATTTCCGCCTCCTGAACCTTGAGCTGCTGCTCTTTCTCAATCTGCTGGACCTTCACCTGTTCGGTGATGACCTGCTGCTGCATGACGTTGGTCTGGCTCTCATAGGCTTTGTCGGCCTGAGCTTTCTGGCGGCGGCTCTGCTCGGTAAATTATGCCTTCTGGATATCGAGGTCGCGTTGCGCTTCGGCTTGTTTCGCGAGGGATGCGGTCTCGGCGATGACGCGTTCCTGGTCGGCGGCGGATTTGGCGACTGTTGCTTCGCGGAGGGCGATCGCGCGACGGATGGCGGTGTCGCGCTCGGCTTCAGCGGTGGCGATCTCGGCGTCGCGTTTAATTCGGGCCACATCGGGGCGACCCATGTTGGTGATGTACTCGTTCTTGTCGCGGACTTCGCGGATGGTGAAGGAGATGACCTCGAGGCCCATCTTGCTCATGTCGTCGAGGCACGTGGAACGCATGCGCTCGGCTACCATCTCTGGTTCCTTGACGATCTGCTCTACCGTGAGTTGACCGATGATGCCACGCAGATGGCCTTCCATAACCAGGCGGATAAGGCCTTCGCGCTGATCGGGAGACTTGGTGAGAAACTGCTCGGCGGCGGTGAGGATGGACTCACGGTCGGAGCGGACTTTGATTTGAGCGACGGCCTCAACGGTTACGGCAACACCTTGCTTGGTGTAGAGATCCTGTTGAGGCGCCACATCGAAACTCATGAGTTCGTTCGAAAGCTGGCGTGAGTTTTCTACGACAGGGAAGATGACCGTGCTGCCGCCCTTGATGACGCGTGGCCCACGAAAGCCATAGACGTGATGGCTTCATTTGGGCCTGCTTTGCGAAACATTTTGGCCATGAGAGCCATTAGGCAGAGCGTGGCGAAAACTACCAGGCTGACAATTGTGATGACGTAATTCGACATATCGTTCCTTTGTCCGGACGGACTGGAGGGCATCTAGGGTGCTGGCCGCAGTGGGTGAGTGGCGGGAGTGTGCCTCGGCAAGCAAGGCCGCCAGGAGCTGAATCTCTCAAGGGATCAGGGCAGTCCCTCGGGAGGTGGTTATGAGGATGAAGGTAGATCGTCGAAGCGACGGACGTGCGCGATTCCATGTTCGTAGCGAAGGACGACGACCTCGGTGCCGCGGCCTATTGCGTGGCCATTTTCGCTTCGGGCGGCGGCATGGCGTGTGCCTGTTTGGGAAAAGATGATTTCGCCCACGTCGTTGCCGTTGCGGATTGCATCACTGACGTGGGCGAGGACGCCGGTCATCTCGGTTTCTTCGGAGGTGGGAATTCGCTCATGGGGAAGAAGCAGTTTGAAGAGCGCCACCCAAAGGATCGCGGCTCCAGCGAGGCCGCCGAGTACGGCCAGAAGCACGATCAGAGGCGCGACAAAGATGCCGGAGTGATGCAGTAAGTAGCTAGTTCCGCCAAACCAGCAGAGGAAAGCCATAACGGTGAAGCCGTTGACGGCAGAGAGGCCAGTATTGCGTTGCGCTGCGCCATGAGGGGTATGGCCGTGAACCAGGTGGCCGATGTGTATCGGCCGATATGCAGGTGGGCGAAGCCTTCAACCACGGAAAGGATGCTGAGCACGAGACCTAGACAGAAGCAAATAAGATAGAAGGAGTCCATATTATTTGGTGCTCCGTTTGGCGGACTTCTTGTGAACCGATGGTGTGGCCGGAAGTGAAGTATCGGGGCGGAGAACTTTTGGGCCAGGAGAAGTGTCAGGGTTAGGCTGCGCCGGCATCTAATTCCAGAAAAAGCGCACCGGAGGAATACGTGGTTCAATCTATAAGCAGCAGGTTGCCGTGACTGACGAGACAATTCAAATGCCACAGCGCACGCGCTTCCAGGTCGCGATGGCACTCGCGGTCGTTGCTGATGCGCTCCAGATAATCTTTCTGCCTTTGTTTGTTGAGGGCGCTGCTTCGCCAGCCGATGACATCCTCGATTTCGGAGTTGGCGCAGCACTAGCCTATCTTCTCGGGTGGCACTGGGAGTTTGCTCCGTCGCTCGTTGCCAAACTGGTGCCGGGGGTCGACCTGGTGCCACTTTGGACACTTGCGGTTGCGAACGTTTATCGGAAGTCGAAGCAGATCACGGTCACCAAAGAAGGTAGCCTTGGGGACTCTCAAGGCTAGCCACAGACGCAGTTACAGGTCACAAAATTGAGGATCTGACCCATCCTACTGTGTCTCCGTCCACAAGAAGGCCATTTCATCCGCATAGTCTTCTACGAGCTGGGTTTGACTTACTCCCGCACTGTGCCCACCCTTCAGCGAGTAGTGGAGCACGATTGGACGGCCACTCCCACTTTGCTCCTGCATTAGTGCGGTCATCTTGCGAGCATTCATTGGATCCACGCGAGTGTCGCCGTCGCCGGTAAAGAACATGATCGCGGGATATTTAGTTCCTTGCTTCACGTTTTGATAGGGCGAGTAAGCCCGGATATACGCGAATTGCATTGGGTCTTCGGCTGATCCATACTCCGTGGTCCAAGTCCGACCCATCAGGAACTTCTGATACCGCAGCATATCCAGGAGCGGATAGCCACACCAGATCGCCCCCCACAACTCAGGCCGCTGGGTCATGGATGCGCCCATGAGCAGGCCGCCATTCGAACGTCCGCGAATCGCGAAGTGTTCGGGGGAAGTGTACTTATTCGCAATCAGGTATTCGGCGGCTGCGTACCAGTCATCGAAGACATTCTGCTTTTTTTCGAACATCGCAGCCTTGTGCCATCCCTCGCCGTATTCGTTTCCGCCGCGAAGATCGGGGAGCGCAAACCATCCGCCCTGTGCCATCCACCACGCATTCTCCGGGTTCCAGGCCGGGAGTTCGCTGAGTGCAAACCCGCCGTATCCCGTCATCAATAGTGGGGCGGACCCATCGCGTTTCAGTCCTTTCTTGCCCGCGATGAATATCGGGATTCGCGTCCCGTCTTTTGATGTGTAAAAGGACTCGGTTAGCTCAAACGCATTTGAGTCGAACGGAACTTTCTGTGTGTAGAAGACGTCGCTTTTTCCGGTCACCGTGTTGTAGTGGAAGATTGTCGGGGGAGTCACGATCGACTGGAACGTGTAGAACCCTTCCTTGTCTTGCGGCCTTCCATAGACCTCGGACCCGGCGCCGATACCGGGGAAAGTGATCTTGCCGCTCTCTTTTCCATCCAGCGAGTAGGCGGTCAGTTCGCTCCTCACATCGTGCAGCCGAAGCACAAACATCTTCCCGCCGACGATGCTCACCCCTTCGATCACATCCTTCGCCTCGGGGATCACCGTCTTCCAGTTTTCCGGCTTCTGCCCGATGTCGGCTTTGAGCACCCGATGATTGGGCGCACCGAAATCCGTGTCCACATAAAAATTATCGTCTGCGTTCATCTCGTGGAAACGGCTGTCGTACCCATACACCAGTGGCATGATCGGCGCATTGGCGACACGCAAATCTTTAAGCAGGATGTCCTCTCGTTTTGCCGGGACGCCGCGTCCGATATTCATCACCAGGTAGTGGCCGTTTTCCGTAACTTTGACGCCAATACCGTCGATTTCTCCCAGCTTCTCGCCGCGATACTCGCCGCCTAGCAGCATTGTGTCTGAGCCCATCGGGCTTCCGAATGCGTGATAGAACACCTTGCAGCCAACATGCGGGGAGTATTGCGAGTAGTAGACGCCGTGCTTGTCCGGGCTAACCTGCACGCCGTAGTACCGCGCGCTTGGCAGAGTATCCACCATGTCGGTGTGGTTCTGAACATTGTAGAAATGCAACTCGCTTTCATCGGCTCCGCCTATGCGCACCGCGTACAACAGGATCGAGCCATCCGGAGTTATGTCTCGAATACTGACCGAAATGTTGCCATCTGCGCTGCGGCTGTTTCCGTCAATCAGCTTGACATCTTCTGCGTTCAATCCCTGCCGCATGTAGATAGATCCCTGATTTTCATCAGCCATCTGACGCGAGAAGAAGTACTTGCCGGCGCGCTCGGTTGGCGTGGTCATCTGATCGACTCTGAGCAGCGCTGCCATCTGAGTGCGCAGTTCAGGCAGAATCTTTACCTGATCCAGGTACTTCTGCGTATGCGCATTTTGCGCGGTGATGAAAGCGCGGGTAGCTGAAGTGTTTGCATCCTCAAGCCATCGGTAGTCGTCCGTGACCGTCACATCTGCTCCGCCTGCAACCTTGTATGTATCCGTCACGGGCCGCTTTTCAGTTGGAGGCGGCGCGGTCAGGGTAATGCCGGATTTGCCCTGGATGAGTTGGGCTCCGGCGACCGAGGAGAGCATGAGGGCAATACAGGTTGCGATGCGCATTAGTCCGCCTTTGAAAGATTGTTTTAGCAGTGGAAGGCGCTGACTTGACGGCCCTGGAGAAATGTTTGCATCAGGGTGTTGTCGGCAGAAAAGACGTTGAAATTTGCGGGCATGCCGACGGCGATCTCGGTGAGGTGGTCGAGGCCTAACATGCGGGATGGATTGCGGCTGGCGAGACGGACGGCCGTTGCGAGGCTTGCGCCAGTGAAGCGTTGCAGATTGGCGACGGCGCTGTCCATGGTGAGGACGGAGCCGGCGAGAGTTTCGATGCCTGTGGCGAGGTTTGCGGTGAGGAGGCAGCGGCCTTCTGAGACGGTTACTTCGAGTTCGCCGAGCATATAGTTGCCGTCCGGCATGCCGGTGGCGGAGATTCCGTCGGTGACTAGGATGGCGCGGTCTTCGCCCTTGGCGCGGAGCCAGAGGCGCACGAATTCGGGTGCGACGTGGATGCCATCGCAGATGAGTTCGGCATAGAGATTCAGGTCGTCGAGTACTACGCCGGCGAGTCCTGGCTCACGATGGTCGAGTCGGCGCATGGCGTTGAAGGTGTGGGTGGCGCTCTGTGCGCCGGCGACGATAGCTGCGTGGGTCTGAATTGCGGTCGCGTCAGAGTGGCCAAGCGAAACATGTGTGCCTGATTTTGTTGCATATTTGATTAGATCAAGTGCCCCGGGCGTTTCAGGGGCGATGGTGAGCAGGCGGATGTGGCCGCGCGCAGCTTGCTGCATTTTTTCGAAGAGCGGGATGGAGGGTCGCTGGATGTCAGCGGGCGGATGGACGCCGCGTTTGGCGTGGGAGATAAATGGGCCTTCGAGATGAATGCCTACCGGGCGGGCGGCTGGGGTGCTGGGGTCGAGGGATGAGGCGTCGATTGCGTTTGCGATGCCTTCGAGCGCACGGAGGGTTGGGTCGATTGGCGCGGTTACGGTGGTGGCAAGATAATTTGCAACTCCTTTGGTGGCAAGAAATTCGCCGATGTGAGTGAGTGCTTTGGAAGTGCCTTCCATGGCGTCGTGGCCGGAGGCTCCGTGGACGTGGATGTCAAAGAAGGCTGCGGTAAGGGTGGTTTCGTCGCCGGTGGGCTCGCCGGATTCAATGCTTGCGATTGTGCCGTCGGCGTGGATGGTGATTCGCGGGTGCTCGATGGTGGCATCCGCTGTGACTAGGCGACGTGCTGTGATCAAAGTGGAGGTCATGGGGTCGTCATTGGTGTTGGTTGCAGAAGACTTGGCGGGGCCGATGGGATGCCAAGGTCGCCGGCTGTAGGGAGCGACTTCGAATCGTTCCATTGGCGTTGGGCGCTGTGGAGTTTGTCAGCACGTGCGAGCCAGATTTGAGTGGTGTAGTCGTATTGCTCGAGCATGTTGCGCAGCCAGTAGGGACGGTTGGATCGTAGCCAGGCCGATTCGTAGAGATCACGAATGAGGGTGTATCCATTGCGCATATCTTGAATGCGACCGTTCATTCCGTTGAGGTCGCTGAGTTCGCGGTTGACGGTGGAACGGAGCGTCTTGTCTGGGCTCGTGGATGCGATGACGGCGCGCGCGTATTCTGCTGCCATCTCGTCGGCGAGTTGGAATTTGAGGCCGATGAAATCTATGCGGCGCGCGCCTAATTCCAACGCGTCTATCGCGTCGGGCTCGCGGAGAGCGGTTGCGGCGGCGCCATACTTCGCAGCGTCGTACATGGTCGAAGCGACCGATGGGGAGGATGATGCAACTGCGGGATTCGGGCCGGCTGCCGCGCGAGCTTGCGCGATCAAGGTAAGGGCGGCTTCGGCGTGCATGCGCAGATCGTGCGTGTAGGGACGGACTTGTGAGGCGATCTTCTGGCCATCCTTTGACCAGGGATCAAGCCAAAATATATTGTTAGTCACATTACCGACTTTGGCCTGGTCTTTAAGTACGGCATGGGTTGCCATCAGTTCTAGCTGGGCTTGATTGAGCGCGCCGCTAGCATCTCCGTGGAAGACCTGTGCGTAGCTTTGCTCGAACGCCGGAATGGACGATTCGCCGGACTGCCATGCGGCTGCGGCGCCGAAGAGAATACCGTACCAATCCTGATTGAAGAGGCCTTCGCCGTCGTCATTCCATATGGTGTTGAGTTGGCCAGTCGAGCCAAGTTTCTGGCCGTCGCGTGTGAACTGCTGGATATTGAGGAGGGCCATGTTGTTGTCGGGATAGACAACGCGGAAGTTGTGTACGCTGGGCGCGACCCAGGTCTCGAAGCCTGCGTTGGTGAAGGGTGTGAGAAATTTTGAGAAGCCCTTAGGCTGGGGGTTGTACTCCCAGGCGACGGCGATGGTGGAGTCCTTGAATGATTGCGGTAGAGCTTTGAGGAGTTCCGGCGAGCCCTGTGCGATGTCGCCCCAGAACAGGAGCTTTCGGTGAAGGGGCTGCAGCGCGGTGGCGATCTGCTGCATGAAGTCGAGGTAGACAGGGCCAAGGCCGCGGGTGTCGACGTCGGACTTGGTTTGGCCTACTCCGAGGTCGACCGTCTCGTCGGCGCCGATGTGGAGAAAAGGGCCGGGATACTCGGCTGCGAGTTCGGCAAACTCCTGCTTGATTAGCGCGATGGAGCCGGGCTGAACAGGCGAGAGAACGGCGCCGTGCGGGGTTTCGGCGAGGGCCTGATACTGCTCCCAGATGAGGGCGTTGCGCACATGTCCAAAGGCCTCCTGCTCGGGAACGATGGTGATGTGGTAGGGGCGCGCGTAGGCCACGAGGGCGGCGGCGTCGGATGCTGTGATGGCTCCGCCGGGCGGCGCGATCAGGGGGTTGGAGGCGTAGGCGGCGGTGTGCTCAAAGTAGGGCGAGTAGAGGTTAATCTTGTAGGCTGCGAGGGTGCGGATCAGCTTCTTTTCGAATTCGAGGGAGGTGATCGGGCCGCGTGAGAGGTCGTCATCGAGGCCGCGGTACTTCATGGCGGGCCAGTCGCGGATCTTCGCGGTGTGGAGGATGGCGTTGGCGCCGTATCCGGTGACGAGTTGCTTGACTGTCTGCAGTGCGTAAAAGATTCCGGAGTCGGATGCAGCGGTGAGGGCCAGACCTTTGCCGTCGGGGATGATGGCGTAGCCCTCGGGTTTCATGGCGTCGGGCATTGCGGCCCGTGAGGCGTCGCTGCTGACGCTGGACGGCAGAGCGCCGGTAGATATGGAGTTGGCTAGCGGCGTTCCATATCGTGCGACGAGAATGTTTACCGGCGAGGTCGTGTTCACGGAGATGCTCTGCAATGCGAGCCACGACTTGAGGTCGTCGATCGCGAACGCGTCTGCTGGCTCACACGGGGAGGCGCAGTTGATCTGGATGCCTGAGACTAATGGCTGCGGTGCTGAGGCGCTGACCTCGCGTGGCATGGGGATGAGCTTCAGTGCTGTAGCGGAGTTGATGGGGCTGGTCGTCTGGGCCTTACCGTGGGGGACTGCGCTGGTTAAAATCAGCGAAAGCGAGAACAGAGTCAGGCCGGAGCGGGAGATCGACATGACCCTACGGTAAATCAGTCGGGGCGAGCGGGGCGAATCGGCCGCGAGAATTGGTGACAGGTCTCGGTTGAGTGACAAGTGTGAACGTGGGGTTAATTTACGGGATTTCGGCTACAGCTTTGGTGAATTTTGCGGTGTATTCACAAACTATTGACACACTGATTGGATAGAGAACGAGCAGAGGATTAGGACGTCTCGGCCATGTCTGGTCCGGATCAATCCGTGTGCGCTTCTGCTCTCAACATTTTTTGCGAGGTCCATATGAAGAAGCAATTTACAGTGGCGATTGCGGCGATGCTGGTATGTGGCACGCTGTCGCTGCATGCCCAGAGCAAGACGACCAAGTCATCCAAGGCTACGACGAAGAGGGAGAAGACTACTAAGGTAAAGACGATTGTGGAGACCGCGGATCATAAGGCTATCCGTGAGTTGCAGGAGAAGATGGCTGCTCAGCAAGCTCAGATCGATGCCTTGACGCAGCAGAATACGGCTAAGGATGCTGCACTCGCGGCTGCTCAGTCGACTGCCGCGACCGCGTCGACTCAGGCTGCGACTGCCACGGCCGAGGCTCAGAGCGCGACTGCTGCTTCGCAATCTCAGGCGGAAGCGGTTACGGGGCTGAAGAGTGCGGTCACTGATCTACAGACCGCGAATGTAAGTCTCGCCACAACGATCAGCACCACCAAGATTGATTTGAACGACAGCATCAATTCGCCTGCGGTGATTCATTACAAGGGAATCACGATTACGCCGGTGGCATTCTTCGCGTTTGAAAATGTGTGGCGTGAGCGTTCTGTAAACTCGGATATCAACACGCCCTTCAACACGATTCCGCTGCCGAGTGCGAACCAGGGGCACGTGAGCGAGCTAAACTTCTCGGGTCGGCAGAGTCGTCTAGGCGCATTGTTTGCGGGAGATGCGGGCAGATTCAAGCTGTCGGGCTACTTTGAGGGCGACTTCCTAGGCTCGGGCACGACTTCCAACGGCAATCAGAGCAACAGCTATGTACTACGACAGCGGCAGTTTTGGGGACAGGCTGCGATGTCGAGTGGGTTCACCCTGACCGGCGGACAGATGTGGTCGCTGGTAACCGAGACGGGCGCAAGCACCAACAACCGCACGGAGAAGTTGCCGAACTCGATCGACGCGCAGTACACAGTCGGATTTAGCTGGGCCCGCCAGGCGGCGTTGCGCATGCAACAGAAGTTTGGTGATGTGAAGACCGGGATGTTTACTCTGGCAATGTCTTTGGAGAACGCACAGATCACTAACTTTACGGCGACATCGGCGACGGCTGGTGCGGTGCCGACGAACTTCTTCTTTTCGGGTGCGGGTCAGAACGGTGGGCTCTATAACGCATTCAACGGAACGTACGCGAACAATGTTGCTCCGGATGTAATCGTGAAGGGAACGTTCGATCTACCGAAGGCTCACTTTGAGTTGGGTGGTGTCGCACGGTTTATGCGCGACTACTACTATCCGATTACGGGCATCAACGCGGGCGGCAACGGCTATACAACGCAGTCCGCCTATGTGAGCGACACGAAGAAGGCCGGCGGCGTGTTTGGAAGCATTCGCGTGTCGCCGAGCAAGTTGGTGGACCTCGCGGTAGCCGCGATGGCTGGAGATGGAACAGGCCGTTATGGCTCTTCGCAACTCGCCGATGCGACCATTCACCCGGACGGCACGCTTGAGCCGATCCGCAACTATCATGGTTTGTTCTCGATCGAGACGCATCCGACACCGAAGCTTGACGTCTACGGGTACTACGGCGGCGAGTATGCGCAGCGGACGGTCTACGCGGTCACTACGCCTGGAGCTCTTGCGGGATCATTCGTTGGCTATGGCGCGCGGAACCTCAACGACGGGGGCTGCTACAACCTGCCGACCAATCCGGGCTCTGCATCCGGCGGTTCGCCGAGCGCCAGCGGTTGCGCTTCGCCGACGCGTTACATCCAGGAAGGTCTGCTCGGGTTCACGTATCGCGTGGCGAACAGCCCTAAGTATGGTCGCATTCAGTATCAGGTCAACTACCAGTACGTGCAGAGAAACCTGTGGTCCGGCGTGGGAAGCAGTACGACGCCGAATGGTCCACGGGGGCTGGACAACATGATCTTTACCGGCATGCGTTACTACATTCCGTAACATCCGACGGTGTTTCCGTTGGGATAATTGCTTTGTTTGAGGCCCCACCTTTGCGACAGAATTTATGTCCTGGGTGGGGTTTTGTTTGGTACGACGAGATAGTGGGTGCGCGGAAATCCACGTCTCTACTTTGAGCGCAGGGCGTAGGCAACGAGGGTTTCGCCGTGGAGATTGTGCGCGGCGTTGAATGCTTCGTTGCTGGCGGCTTCGAGCGCGGGGATAGTGGGGTCGAGTTCGCAGGCGGCTATCTCTTCGGTGGAAACGTGGATATAGCAGAGCTCGCAGGTGGCGAGGTTGCCCTCTTCGGTGCGCATGGGCGGCCCGAAGGTGCGGCAGAGGATGGGACGGTGTTCATAGAGATCGCAGGTGCCGTGGTCGGGGTCGAGCGCGGGACAGGGTTCGTCGTTGGCGAACTCTTCGAAGAGAATTGCGGCTTCGTGGTCGTCGTGGAGGATGCCGGTGGCGTGTTCGCCGGGGAACCATGGGTCGAGGCGGGCTAGTGAGGAGGCGACTCGTTCTTGTATGCGAAAAGCGCCCGCCGGATCGGTTTGGATGAGGAGTTCGAGGCCGTTGCGGAGGCGGGCCGCGTCTTCGTTTGATATGGGGAAGACCCCTATGCAGCATTGCGAGCAGCCAGGACAGCAGACGAGGTGGTCGCCGCTGCGGGCGGTGGCGGAGGCTAGTGCGGTAGTGACGATCTGGATGAGGGAGTCGGACACTGTGCGAGCGCGGACGGCTAGTTAGAGCAATTGTTGGAGCGCTAACTGTGTTTATAACTGGGTACGTTTAAAGGGGGCTAGTGCTTCCCGTTAGCGTAGTCAGGGACGGATGGGACGAGGCCTCGCAGGACAAATTCGCGGAAGAGATTTCCTGCGATGTTCGCACCTACAGTGACGCCAAAGGTCTCGAAGGTGAGTCCGAGGCCGCGACTTGCCGCGGGGTGGTAGGCGTTGGCGACGGCGCCCGCGGTGAGGCTGCCAAGCATGTGCGAGTAGTTCAATTGCGGCTTGCCGTTATCTCCGCGGCATACAAAAACCGATTGCACTGCATGCCAGGTGCGCGATCCGGTTCCACCTGAGCCTTGGTAGAAGTAGCGCGGGTCTTGGTGGAAGATCGCGGGCAAAATGGCGCTGCCAACGAGCCGACTGGTCATGGAATCCGCCAAGGCCGCTCCGTAGCGCTTGCCATAGCCTGCGATGCCGGGGCCGTAGTCCGGGTAGGTACCGTTGAACTGCTCGGCGCCCGCTACACCGGCTACGATGACGTAGTGGAAGGGGTCGAACAGCGATCGCAGAGCAAGCTTATATTTCTGGCTTGTGGGCATCGGCTGGGCATCCCAGATATAGCTGGTGTAGAAGTTGGGGAAGACCCCGAACACGCGCTGCTTTTCCTCCTCGTGGATCTGCGCTACGGCGATCTGGTCGGGCGAGGCGACGACATCGATGGACATCGTGGTGGAGACCTTAAGTCCGATCCGCGGGGCAGTGACCGCTTCGCCTGCGTGAACGGGGAAGGTTGCCGTCGTGTAGTGGTCATGATCCTGAGCTTCGATGATCAGGCGATAGTCAGCGGCGGCGAGGCCGGTGAAGGTGAAGCTGCCATCACTGCCCGCGACTGCAGAGCGTTCGCCGAGCTTACCGGGCGCGGCGAGTACAACGTTTGCTTCGGGGACGGGATTGCCTTGAGTGTCCAGAATCACGCCTGTAACGGAAGCTGTCCCCTGAGCTTGTGATGGGGCTGCAGCTGCCATTTGCAACGGTGCGCTGGGGGCGTCGGGCAGTGCATCTACGCTTGCGAAAGCCTGGCTGAAGGCTGGGCAGGAGAAGACCAAGGCGAGCAGAGCTGCAATCGTTCGATAAGTCCAACCCGTCATCTTTCATTCTCCTAAAAGCGTTTGCCATTCTTTGAGATGCAGTCTTGGCTTAGGAAACTAAGAGTTAGTGAGGAAAATGTGATGAAGGCTCTGCTGACCGGTCAGCTGCCGAGTACGCGGCGGAAGATGGCGTCCACGTTGGCCAATTGGCGATGGTAGTCGAAGGCATGGGCTAGTTTTTCGGCGCTAAGGCGAGAGGTGATCTCGGGGACTTTGGCGATCTCATCGCGGAAGGTGAGATCTTCCTTCCACGAGCGCATGGCGTGAGCTTGGACGAGGCGGTAGGCGTCCTCGCGCGACATGCCGGACTCTGCGAGGTCAAGCAGGAGTTGGCCGGAGAAGATGAGGCCGCCTGTAGATTCGAGATTCTTCAACATGCGGGCGGGGTAGACGAGGAGCTTTGCGATGAGGTTGTCGGTCTTGGCGAGGAGGTAGTCGGCAAGGATGGTGGAGTCGGGCAGGATGACGCGCTCGGCGGAGGAATGGGAGATGTCGCGCTCGTGCCAGAGGGCGATGTTCTCGAAGGCGGTCTGGGCATTGGCGCGGACGACGCGTGCAAGACCAGAGATCTGCTCGCTTGTGATCGGATTCCGTTTATGAGGCATTGCAGACGAGCCTTTCTGCTTTTCGGAGAAGAACTCTTCGGCTTCGCGGACCTCCGTGCGCTGGAGGTGGCGAACTTCGGTGGCCATCTTGTCGAGTGTGGAGCAGAGGATCGCGAGGCTTGAGACGTAGGCGGCGTGACGATCACGCTGGACTACTTGCGTGGCGACGGCTACGGGCTTCAGGTCGAGGGCGGCGCAGATGGCTTCTTCGTGTTCGGGCTTGAGGTGGCCAAATGTGCCAACGGCTCCGGAGAGCTTGCCTACGCGAAGGTCTTCAGCGGCAGCGTCGAAGCGGGTGAGGTTGCGCTGCATCTCGGAGTACCAGAGCAGGAGTTTGAGTCCGAATGTGGTGGGCTCGGCGTGAACTCCGTGCGTGCGGCCGATGATGGGTGTGTGCTTGAACTCTACAGCGCGCTTCTTGAGGGTTTCCGAGAGTGCGAGGATGCCGGTGCGGATGATGGTGGAGGCTTCGCGGAGTTGGAGAGACTGCGCGGTGTCGACTACGTCGGTGGAGGTGAGGCCGTAGTGCAGCCAGCGCGAGGCTTCCGGGTCGGCGATGTGTTCGGCGACCGTGGTGGTGAAGGCGATGACGTCGTGGCGGACTTCGGCTTCGATCTCGTTGATGCGGTCGACGGTAAAGTTTCCCTTGTCGCGGATGGTGTCGGCAGCTGCCTGCGGGACCAGGCCGAAGCTGGCGAGGGCTTGAGAGGCGGCTGTCTCGACTGTGAGCCAGCAGCGGTACTTGTTTTCGTCGGACCAGATGCGGCCCATGGCTGGGCGTGTGTAGCGGGCGATCATGTATGTCCTTGGGTACGAACTACAAAAGCAGATTCGCTGCGGAATGACAAGCCAACAAGATTACCCGTTTGCGACGCCGAAGAGGGCGGCCATTTCGTCGTGGAGGAAGCCTTCGCCGGGGCGGTAAGGCTGGATCCATTTTCCGTCGAGGACGAATTGTGGGATGGCGCGTTTGCCGACATTGGCGATGACCTCCTCGGCGGCTCCAGGAGTGTTCTCGATGTCAATCTCTTTGTAAGGGATGGAATGCTGGTTGAGGAAGCGCTTGGCTTCGCGGCAGTCACGGCACCAGGCTGCGGAGTAGAGGAGGAGTTCCATGTTTCTATTTTACTGTGTAATCGAAGGCGGAGGTTGGGGCGGCTTTCGGCCAGATCGGACGCCTCATTTTGGAACCCAATTGCGTCGATAAGAACTCGGGTACTCTAACGTCGGGCACGGAAGAAGTTGGTCAACAGGGAGCCGCATTCTTCGACTAGCAGGCCGGACACGACTTCAACTTTGTGGTTGAGTTGCGGGTGGTTCATCACGCTAAGGACGGAGCCGCATGCTCCGGCTTTGGGGTCGGGTGCGGCGTAGATCAGGCGTGCGATGCGCGCGTGGAGGATGGCGCCGGCGCACATGGCGCAAGGTTCAAGCGTGACGTAGAGGGTGCAGCCTTCGTCTCCTCCGTCTTTGTTGATAAGCCTATAGTTTTCGAGTGCGAGACCGGCTTGGCGGAGGGCTACGATTTCGGCGTGTGCGGTGGGGTCGTGGTCGCGGAGGACTCGGTTCTGGCCGCGGGCGATGATCTCGCCTTTGTGAACGATGACGGCACCGATGGGGACTTCTCCAGATTGCTCTGCAGTGTGGGCTTCGGCGATGGCGGCGCGGAGGTAGTCAAGGTCGTCCATTTACAGACTCCGATCGCGAACTTGCGGCTTCGCTTCGGGGCCGAAGAAGCGGGCGATCTGCTGGGCGAGAGCTTCGAGGTCTGGACGAGCTTTTACGAGGACCTCGACATCGTAGGCGAAGCTTTTGCTCCAGATGGCTTCGATATGCGGGAGGATATTGGACACGACCAGCTCGGCTGTTTGGAGATGGGCTACCGCAGCGTAGAGTTGCTCGGCTTCGTGGTCGTACTCGTCGGTAGGAGAACCGTTGGCAATGAAGTGCTCTGTGTCTGCATCGCGCGCCAGTTCTTTGATGGAAGCGAGGTCGGGTGGTGGTGGCCAGGCGCTCATGCAGGTTCCTGTTGGGTGAGGCAGTGAAGTGTGCCTAGACCCCAGACTAGGTCAACTGCGTTGATACCGACGATCTCGCGGGTGGGGAAGCACGTTGCGATGATGTTGAGGGCGTGGCGGTCGTTGGCGTCGTTGAAGGTGGGGACGAGTACGAGGTCATTGGCGATGTAGAAGTTGGCGTAGCTGGCGGGAAGGCGTTGGCCTTCGAAGACGACCGGGGACGGCATTGGGAGTTCAAATATCTTGAACGGCTTGCCCGTGTTCGGGCCGTGCGCGTTGCGGAAGCTGCGGAGACGATCGAGGTTCTCGGCTAGGGGCATGTGGTTGTCGTCTGCCGGGTTGGGCTCGACGGCGGTGAGTATGGTGTTTTCGGCTACGAAGCGGGTTATGTCGTCGACGTGTCCGTGGGTGTCGTCGCCGGCACAACCGCGGTGCAGCCAGAGAGTCTGGTCGATGCCGAGGTAGTCGTGGAAGGCCTGCTCAAGCGCGCGCTGTGTCGAGGTCTCGTCGCCGAGGCCTGGGTTGCGCTGTTGGACTTCAGAGAGCAGGCACTCTTCCGTGGTGATGAGCACGCCGGCGCCGTTGGTGTCGATGGAGCCGCCTTCGAGGACGATGCGGTGAGCCTTTATTGTCGAGGGCGCGGCTGGAGGCGGAGGTACCTCGGGCTTGATCTCGGGAATTTGGTGGAGCTCGGCGATGTGGTGCGGGATCTGATCGTCGCGGCGCCAGTTGTCGTACTTGGCCCAGGCGTTGAACTTCCAGTTGGTGGCCGCGAGGTCGCCTTGCGCACTCTTCACGAAGATTGGGCCGGAGTCGCGGAGCCATACGCGGTCGGTGGGCCAGCGATGGAAGTGGACGCGGGTCAGGGTTGCGCCGCCGCGCTTGAGGATGCCGGTTGCGCGGCGCTCGGCGGCGAGATCGTTGACGAGGATGTGTACATCTTCGACGCGGGAGAGGTGGCGGACGATCTCGGCATAGACCCAGGGGATGGGCTGAAATTTGCCGGGCCAGTCCTCGGGGTTGTGAGGCCAGGCGATCCAGGTGGCGGCGTGAGGCGCCCACTCTGCGGGCATGCGGTATGCGGTGGTGGTCATCGGGGCGGCGGTACTCCTGCGCTGTGGACTTGCTACAGGGTACCAAGGTCGGTAGGAGGAGCGGGCTGGTGATGTGGCCCCGCTCCTCACGTGATCGATTAGGAGAGCGGTTCCATGACGACTTCGATATCGAGATGGCGCGTCGACGCGGGGATGTCGACGGAGCCCAGCATCATGGGCTTGCTCGGGGAGAGGGTCGCTTCCCCGGCCAGTGAGGTCTGCCGCACAATTGGGTTTTGCGGGCCTACACCCGAAGCCTCCAGTGCGATGCTCGACTGCTCCACACTAAAGCGTAACCTCCCATTGGTTCCCATCTCTTGCATGGTGGCATCGAAATTCATGCCAACGTCGAGATACGTGAACTGCGTTTGAACACCAATGGCTGCATTGCCTCCGGAATTGTAGGAGCCCGTGGCAATCGGCACTTTACTGCCTTGTTTTAGTTTTGTTTCCTGCCCCGAGACCATGACCATTGCGAAGTGCTGGGTGCCAACGCGCTTGCCTCCGTCCATCTCGGTGACAGTGTAAGTAAGGCGATAGCTCTTCCTAGGGCGGTCGAGATCGCTGAGGAGTCTCTGGATGAGTGTGAAGTCCTCGGCGCTTGCACGGACGGCGATGGCGTTTTGGGTGGGCACAAGGTAAACCCTCGTCTCGGGCGGGACCATGTTGCGGATTGCGGTAACGATCTCGTTTGCCTGGGCTGTCTGATCGGAGTTATTGAGGTAGAAGGTGCGTTCGGCCCAGAGGCTTGTATCGGGCTTCGAAGGGCGAGTCGCGGGGGGTGCAACGACTGGAACCTCTTGGGCAGGTTTTGTGGCAGTGGGAGTGGTCTGCGACCATACGATCGGTCCGGCAGACATCACCAGCAGGGTCATGGCGTACAGTGCAGTTTCAAGTTTCCTCATTACTATTCCTCTTTCGTTGGACTGGGACTCTCATGGCAATTTCTTCATTTTTCGTGTGATCAACTTTCGGATTCACTGCGAAATGGGATCTGGATTGCCTTCTGCACTGGCTTCCGGAGGCGCTACCGCATTCGCGGGCGCATTTTCTTCTATGACGGTTAGTGGGGCATGGGGAGCGAAGAACTTTGCGAATGCCGCTGCGTCCTGAGCTTCCAGCTTTGCATGTTCCTCGGGGGTGAGGGTTGCTAGCTGTTTGGGGTTGGCGGTCTGCGCTATTCGGAGCAGCGCTCGTTCCTGGGTAGTGAGAGGCAGTGGGGGAGCGGGGTGTGAGGGAACATCGCTCTTGAAACGAGTCTCGGTGCGGAGGCTGTCGGTTGTGTAGATCGGAATAGTGCCCGCTGTCCGCAGCATTTCCGGATGGGCGCACGGTTGGGCGCGAGTTTCGCTCACACGTGTGACGGTTGATGGCTCGCTGACGGGCGTGGCTACCGGTGCGGTGTCGCGGTTGGGGGCTGAGTTTACTGCCATCGAAATGCGATCTGGAGTCTCTCGTAGCAGGTGACTGGCGAACAGAGATGTGCCGACCACCACCAGCAGCACGACTGCTGCGCCGGTGATTGCGCCGCGCCACCATTCGCCGGTTATCGCTGAGTTAGAAAAGATATCTCGCCAGCTGAATGCAACGTCGGATGGTGCAGTTGCATGTTGCTGCAATCGCTGGGTGATGCGCGCTTGCATGCCTTGTGGGGGGGCGGCGTCTCGCATGGCTGCGAGAATCTTATCGACCGTTTTGTCTCTTTCGTCGTGTTCGGTGCTCATGGTTGCTCCTTACTATCAATCTTGATCTTCAATCTTTCAATCGTTCCCGAAGGTGGTTGCGTGCGCGAAAGAGCAGCGAACGTATTGTGGATTCACTCTTCCCGAGGAGTACGGCAATCTCTGCTGTGCTTAGTTCCTCCATCGCGGACAGGAGGAGCGCCTGTCGTTCTCGGCGCGGCAATTGCTCCATCGCTGCTAACGCGTGACGAATGCGGCTGGCCTCAGCTAGCGCCTGGTCAGCAGGCAAATCGGTCGAGACCAGGCTGGCGGCGAAGAGTTCATCCATCTGGTCTGGCCGCACTTTTCTGCGGCGATCGAGCGCAAGGTTCCATGCGATGCGCACGAGCCATGGCTTCATTTCGACGATGGCGCTGAGCTCCTGCTTGCGCTGTAGAACGCGTATGAACGCATCCTGGACTACGTCTTCCGCCTCAGCCGGATTGCGCAGAATTGACAGTGCTACGCGATAGAGCAGTCCGGAGTATTCGTGGACCAGCGCGGCCAGGTCGGGCGCAGCGGATACCTTCTCTGCTGAGAGCCATAGCAAGCTTTGTTCCCCGATCGCGTTCATTTGATCCTTCTATTGGGCAGACGTGCGGATTGGGATTCCGCTCGGCTTTATTTCTATACCCCTCGAAGGGCGGAATCACTCTTTAGCTCCGTTGGACCAAATCCGCGCCAGTCTCGATACAATAGATCGGCAGCTATGGGTTACGAGGGAAGCCAGCAATGACGTGGTTCAAGCGGGAAGACAACGAGATCGTCAATGATCGGCGAAAGACCGTACGTACTGAGGGTCTTTGGATCCAGTGCGGGAGCTGTCGCCAGGCGATCTTCAAGAAAGACCTGGAGGAGAACCTCAACGTCTGTCCGAAGTGCGGACATCACTTCCGCATTGATGCTCGGTGGCGTATTGCCATGCTGCTGGAGCCGGAATATGAACTTGTCGACCTGGAGTTGCGCTCGACTGATCCGCTGGACTTCACCGATCTAAAGCGCTATCAGCATAGGCTCGACGAAGCGCGTAAGAAGACCGGACTGAACGATGCGATCGTCAACGCGGTGGGGATGCTGGGGCCACATGCGGTCGTGGTGAGTGCGATGGAGTATGGCTTCATCGGTGGGAGCATGGGCGCGGTTGTGGGCGAGACGATTGCGCGGGCGATCGACCGATCGCTGACTACGCGGCATCCGCTGATTATTGTTGCTGCGTCGGGGGGCGCGCGGATGATGGAGGGGATCGTGTCGCTGATGCAGCTTGCGAAGATCGCATCGGGGCTGGCACGGCTGGACGACGCAGGGATTCCGTATATTTCTTTGATGACTGACCCGACTACGGGCGGCGTGACGGCGAGCTTCGCTATGTTGGGCGACTTGAATATCGCCGAGCCAGGGGCGCTGATTGGGTTTGCAGGGCCGAGAGTGATCGAGCAGACTACTCGGCAGAAGCTGCCGGAGGGATTTCAGCGGTCGGAATTTTTGCTCGACAGA
>JANYLK010000002.1 GCA_025357875.1 Granulicella sp. | reverse complement strand
GGCGGCGCGCGCGTGCAGGAAGGCATCGATTCCCTGTCCGGCTACGGCAAGGTATTTCACGCGAACGTGTTGCTTTCAGGGTCAGTTCCCCAGATTTCATTGATCTGTGGGCCCTGCGCGGGGGGCGCGGCATACAGTCCTGCACTGACAGACTTCATTATTCAGACGCGCCAGGCGCAGATGTTCATTACCGGACCTCAGGTGATCAAGGGGGTGACCGGCGAGGAGGTCACCGCAGAACAACTGGGTGGCGCAGACGCGCACATGACCAAGTCGGGCGTAATCCATTTCATCGCCAATGACGATCGCCATGCAATGCAACTTTGCCACAAGCTGCTGAGCTTCCTACCGTCGAACAATTTGGAGGATCCGCCGCATGTGGAAGGCGATCGTAAAGTAGACCCGGAACATGAGCTTTGCGAATTGGTTCCTACGGACCCGAAGAAGGGCTACGATGTTAGGGGAGTCATCACGCGTCTGATCGATTTTGGGGATTTCTTCGAGGTCCAGGCCGGATATGCCGCCAACATAGTCGTGGGCTTTGCGCGGATCACAGGGCGAAGCGTGGGCATCGTCGCCAATCAGCCGAAGGTGCTTGCAGGATCTCTGAACATCGACGCCTCGGACAAAGCGGCGCGCTTCATCCGCTTCTGCAATGCATTCAATATCCCATTAGTTACCCTGGTCGATGTGCCCGGATTTATGCCGGGTACGCAGCAGGAATACGGTGGAATCATCCGCCACGGCGCGAAGATGCTGTTCGCATACTCTGCGGCGACCGTTCCGAAGATCACTGTGATTCTGCGCAAGTGCTACGGGGGAGCCTACCTCGCGATGTGCGGTAAGGACCTCGGCGCGGACCGCGTTTTTGCCTGGCCTACCGCCGAGATCGCTGTCATGGGTGCAGAAGGAGCGGTGGACATCGTCTTTCGAAAAGAGCTCAATGAGGCCACCGACAAGAAGGCAAAACGGGCTGAACTGGTAGAGCGCTATCGCGAGGTCTTTTCCACCCCATACGTCGCCGCCGGTAGGCGCCTAGTGGATGCAGTGATTGAACCTTCGCTGACCAGGCGTCATGTGGCTCAGGCATTGGAGTATTTGCAGACCAAACGGGAGCTTCGTCCACCGAAGAAGCATGGGTTAATCCCACTATGATAATCGATCAGGTAGTAAATGACACACGGGAAACGAAGATGAGTGAGTCTGGTTCCGACAACATGCGCGCGACGCTCCAGGACATCTCTGCACAATTGGCCAAACTCGCACATCGAGTCACCGGGCTGGAAGAGCTGGCCTCGATGGGCGGAGCGGAATCGGCGCCCACCAGGATTGCGCCAGAATCGCCATCGCACCCGCCTGAGTCACCTGCAGTAACTTCTTCCGTGGCGATCGAGGCGGGCATCTCCGAAGTGGAGTTGCTTGCCATCACCGCCGCACTTGCGGCCTGGTTGGGAGTGCACGCGCACATCCGCCAGATCCGTCTCATTCGCACTGGCGCCTGGGCTCAACAGGGCCGCGTGACCATACAAGCATCGCATCGGTTGAACCACTAAGAGATTCATGAAACTAAAAATCAAGATCGACAGTAAGCAATACGAAGTGGATGTCGAGGTCGCGGAGACAGAAACCTCCGGGCCCTCGCGGATGCAAACAGTGGAATCGGCCGCCGCCCGTACACCCATCGCTGCGGTTTCGGAGTTCACAACTCAGTCCACTTCGGTTGAAGAAGCCAAGGTGTGCCGCAGCCCCGTTTCGGGCATCGTCGCGAGTGTTACCGCACAGCCGGGCCAGGCGTTGCAGGTTGGCGATGTGTTGCTGGTCCTTGAAGCCATGAAGATGGAGACCCAGGTCACCGCGCACGTTCCCGGTAAAGTCGCGGCAATCAACGTCAAGGCTGGGGATAGTGTCCAGGCGGGCCAGGTTCTAGTGGAGTTTGAGTAATGAATGAAGCAATCCAGCAAGTGCCAGGATTTCTGTTTTTCGACCACATCGCTGTCTCCGTGAAGGCTGGAGAGCTCGAGGCGCAGGTTAACGCTTACAAAACGATGGGTTTTAAGGAAATGCATCGTGAAGATGTACTCGGCGGCGATCAAGTGCGAGAAGTGCTACTTCAGGTTGGGGACGGTCCAAACCTCGTCCAACTATTGGAACCGTTGACGCCTGAGTCGCCGGTAGCGAAGCAATTGGAGAAGAACGGCGGGCGAGGCGGTCTGGCGCACGTGGCATTCCGCGTGGCCGATATTGGCAAGGCCTTCGACTACTTGAAGGAGAATGGATTTAAGATCATCGATAAGGCGCCGCGAAAAGGCTCGCGAGGTACAACTGTTTTCTTCGTTCATCCGAAGACGACCGAAGCGGCCGCTTTCGGATATCTGTTTGAGGTGGTACAGGAGGGCGCGCATGCCTGACGATGAGACAGGGACCGAGATTCTGAACCTGGGTCAAGACTTCCCTCCGGTTCCGACGGCAACCTGGGAAGCCGTGATCCTGAAAGATCTGAAGGGTGCGGACTACGAAAAGAAGCTGGTCTGGCGATCCGATGAAGGCATCGCTGTACGGCCTTACTACCGTAGCGAGAATCTCGCCGATCTTGGCGCGCAGACAGCATCGGCTCCCGGTCAGTTCCCTTTTGTTCGCGGAAATGGGAAAGCCTGGGTGATAGACCAGGATGCCGTCCCGCTTTCGGATGCGATTCGCGTCGACATGGTGCTCGAAGCTGGGGCAGACGCTATCCAGCAACTTGGAATTGCTTTGGCGGCTGGCGTTGAGAAACTGACGAAGTTATGCGAAGACCGTCCCGTGGACGTCGCTGCGCGTGAGATTGAGTTCGTATTTGCCGTCGGATCGACCTACTTTTTTGAGATTGCGAAGTTGCGTGCCGCGCGCATGCTGTGGGCACGAGCCGTTGCAGCTTTTGCACCTACGGACCTGGATTCCTGCCGGATGAATCTGCACGTTCGTACGTCGCGGATGAACAAGAGCTTTTGCGATCCCTACACCAATGTGCTGCGAGCCACGACGGAAGCCATGTCGGCGGCGATTGGAGGATGCGAGACGCTGACGGTTCAGCCCTTCGGGTTCGAGGAGCACCTCGCGCTCGGCGTGCAGCGTGTACTGGCGGAAGAGGCGCATCTGGATGCCGTGGCCGACCCAGCGGGCGGTTCATACTATATCGAAGCACTAACCTCATCCCTTGCACGTGAAGCGTGGAAGCTCTTCCAGCGGATTGAGGTCGGTGGCGGCTACAGCCAGGCTTTGAGTGTCGGATGGCTAGCCGAGGAGATAGCAAAGAGCCGGGCCGGTCGCGAAAAGGCAGTCTCATCGCGACGCAGAGCCTTGGTGGGAGTCAATAACTATCCCGACCTGGGCGGCAAAGTGCTGGCAGTTGTGCCCAACCCAGAGACCGGCAACGCACCCTTCCCGCAGTTCCGATTGGCTGAACCTTTTGAGAAAATTCGCGAGCGTACGGAACGTCACACCGAAGCAATGGGCCATCCGCCGAGGGTGCTTCTCTTGAAACGCGGCGATGTGAAGATGCGCACCGCTCGCGCCAACTTCGCGTTGAATTTCTTCGGCTGCGCGGGATTCGCGATCACCGAATCGGAAGAATATGCCGGGACTAATGCAAACTTGATAGTGCTATGCAGCTCCGACCCTGAGTATCTGGCGTTCGCCGAAGAGGTCGTCTCCGCGGTCAAAGTTCCAGTTATTGTGGCCGGTAATCCTAAAGAGCAGATCGAAGCTCTGAAAGCGGCGGGAGTACAAGGATTCGTACACGTCGCGAGCGACGCCGTCGAGACGTTGGCGGACTGGCAGAACCGGCTGGGGGTGACGAAGTGATGAAACCTGATTTCTCCAAAATTGAGTTTGAACCAGGCATTGCACCCGCTGCAGTGGCCCCAACCGACGAACAGCCACCGGTGTGGGTTACGCCGGAACAGGTTCCCATCAAGGCTTGGTATACCGCGGATGACCTGCATGCCATGGAGCATTTAGAATATGCCGCCGGAGTGGCTCCTTACCTTCGCGGACCCTATTCCACCATGTATGCGATGCAGCCGTGGACCATACGCCAATACGCGGGATTTTCAACCGCTGAGGAATCGAATGCTTTCTATCGTCGCAACCTGGCGGCAGGACAAAAAGGGCTGTCAGTCGCGTTCGATCTGGCAACGCATCGTGGGTACGATTCTGATAACGAACGTGTGGTTGGCGACGTCGGTAAAGCGGGTGTGGCGATCGACTCAGTCGAGGACATGAAGATTCTGTTCGGCCAGATTCCGCTGGATCAGATGTCGGTTTCGATGACCATGAATGGCGCGGTGCTGCCGATCATGGCGTTTTACATTGTCGCCGCGGAAGAACAGGGCGTCCCCACGCAGAAGCTCAGTGGGACGATTCAGAACGACATCCTCAAAGAGTTCATGGTGCGCAACACCTACATCTATCCACCGACGCCTTCAATGAAGATCATCGGCGACATCTTCCGCTATTGCTCCGCTAATATGCCAAAGTTCAATTGCATATCGATTAGCGGATACCACATGCAGGAAGCAGGCGCGACCGCGGATATTGAACTCGGTTACACGCTCGCGGACGGGTTGGAATATATCCGCACAGGCATCGCCGCCGGCCTGGACATCGACGATTTTGCGCCTCGCCTCAGCTTCTTCTGGGGAATCGGCATGAACCACTTCATGGAGATCGCGAAGTTGCGTGCGGCGCGCGTTCTCTGGGCCAAGCTGATTAAAGGATTCAATCCTAAGAACCCCAAGTCGATGGCGCTGCGCACGCACTCTCAAACATCGGGCTGGAGTCTTACCGCACAGGACGTGTTCAACAATATTCCACGGACCGCCGTCGAGGCGATGTCCGCAGTGCTTGGTCATACACAGTCGCTACACACGAATGCGCTCGACGAAGCAATTGCGCTGCCCAGCGAATTCTCCGCTCGCATTGCGCGCGATACGCAGATCTACCTGCAGGAAGAGACCGGAATCACACGCGTCGTCGATCCGTGGGCCGGCAGCTACTATGTCGAAAGTCTGACCCATCAGTTGATGCATAAGGCGTGGCATCACATCCAGGAGATTGAAACTCTGGGTGGAATGACCAAAGCAATCGAGACCGGCGTTCCCAAGATGCGCATCGAGGAGGCAGCGGCGCGGCGACAGGCGTTGATCGATTCCGGGCGCGAGACGATTGTTGGCGTTAACAAATACAAATTGGCGCGCGAAGAGATGCTGGCTGTGCGCGAAGTTGATAACCAGGTTGTGCGAGAGACGCAGCTTCGTCGCCTGGCTGAGATTCGTAGTACGCGCGACCCGCTGGCCGTCGCCAAAGCACTCGAAGCGCTTACCGCCAGCGCGCAAAGCGGAACAGGCAACCTGCTGGAATTGGCTGTCAACGCGGCTCGTCTACGGGCGACTTTGGGAGAGATTTCCAGCGCGCTCGAAAAAGTGTTCAGCCGGTACCAGGCTGTGAGCCGTACCATATCAGGTGTGTATTCCTCAGAAAGCCATGGCGATCCGGAGTTTCAGAAGGCGCTTGCTATGGGGCAGGAGTTTGCAGAGATGGAGGGCCGTCGCCCCCGAATCCTCGTCGCCAAGATGGGACAGGATGGACACGATCGCGGGGCCAAAGTGATTGCCACTGCGTTTGCCGATCTGGGCTTCGACGTCGATGTAGGCCCTTTGTTCCAGACACCCGCCGAAGCCGCGATCATGGCAGTGGAGAACGACGTCCACGTGCTGGGCGTCTCGACTCTCGCGGGCGGTCATAAGACGCTGGTGCCAGAGGTGATCGCGGAGTTGAAACGGCGCGGACGCGGAGACATTCTGGTCGTCGCCGGCGGCGTAATTCCACCTCAGGATTATGATTATCTCAAGCAGGCGGGTGTGGCCGCGGTCTTCGGGCCCGGGTCCGTGATCCCAGTCTGCGCACAGGTGATCTTGAGCGCTTTGACGAGCAATATTCGTGCCTAGTTCCTCCGCTGTTCGAGCGGGCGGCGGTCGACTGCCGCTGGAGCAGTACGTCGAGGGTGTCTTGGCGGGCGACCGGATGGTGCTCGCACGGGCCATTACGTTGATCGAGAGCCGTCTCGCAGCGGATATTGATAAGGCTACGCAGTTGCTCGATTCGATTCTGCCTCATACGGGAAAATCGCGACGTTTGGGAATAACCGGCATTCCGGGAGTTGGCAAGAGCACCTTCATCGATGCTCTGGGAATGCATGTCATTCAAGACCGCGGAGAGCGTCTCGCCGTCCTCACAGTCGACCCATCCAGCCCGATTTCCGGAGGCAGCATCCTCGGCGACAAGACGCGGATGGAGCGGCTTGCGATGGAGCCAGGAGCATTCATCCGTCCTTCGCCGGCCGGCGGTCATCTTGGCGGAGTTGCCAGGCGGACGCGCGAAACTATCCTGCTATGCGAGGCGGCGGGCTTTCGAAACGTCTTCATTGAGACCGTCGGCGTTGGCCAATCCGAAACGGCTGTGCGCTCAATGTCGGATTTCTTTCTGCTGCTGATGCTGGCTGGCGCGGGTGACGAGTTACAAGGCATCAAGCGCGGCATCATCGAGATGATCGATGGTATGGCGATCAACAAAGCGGATGGCGACAATCAGGCGAAGGCTGATCGAGCCCGCGTCCAGTATGCTTCCGCGCTGCACCTTTTCCCTGCATCCGGTGATGGATGGACGCCACAAGTTGTGTGCTGTTCCGCGCTGCAGAATACCGGAATTGCGGAGATCTGGCAGATGGTGCTGGACCACGAAGCGCAACTTGAGGCATCGGGCCGGATCGCAGAACGTCGCACACGCGGCGACCTGCAGTGGATGGAAGACCTAATTTCGATGGGACTCGCGGAATCGTTCCGAGCACAGCCCGAGGTGGCGGAGCGCCTACCTGCACTGCGGCAGGAGGTTCGCAATGGGAGCGTAACTCCCTTGGCCGCGAGCCACGAATTGCTGAGTCTGTTTCGTCCGTCGACTTCGCCCCCATCTACAGAGTAGCCGCAAACCGCTCATCCTAAGCGCCGGTTGCCACCGGGAGAACGGGCGTCGGCAGGTCTTCGCGGCGACTAAAACTTGCGCAAACGTAATCGCGGTTCATTGTGGCGATCACTTCGAGTGGGATCTCCTTGGGACATGCACCTGTGCACTCGCCGATGTTGGTGCAGTTGCCGAAGGTCTCGGCATTCATCTGTGCAACCATGCTGAGGGCGCGGCGTTCGCGTTCCGGCTCGCCTTGGGGGAGCGTTCCGAGATGCGTGATCTTGGCTCCGGTGAAGAGAGCCGCAGAAGCGTTCGGGCAGGCAGCCACGCAGGCGCCGCATCCGATGCAGGCAGCAGCATCCATCGATTGGTCCGCGATCTCTTTGCCGACAAGAATCGTATTTCCGTCGGGAGCCTGTCCGGTCGAAACAGAAACATAGCCGCCGGCCTCGATGATGTGATCGAAAGCCCGGCGGTTGACAACTAGATCTTTGACCAGGGGGAACGCCTTGGCGCGCCAAGGCTCCATGACAACTTCGTCGCCATCCTTGAAGTGTCGCATGGTCAACTGACAGGCGGTGGTTGCGCGCTCTGGGCCGTGCGCCACGCCGTTAATCATGAATCCGCAGGAGCCGCAGATACCTTCGCGGCAGTCATGCTCGAAAGCAACTGGAACTTCGCCGCGCAGGATCAGTGTCTCGTTCAACACGTCGAGGCACTCGAGGATCGACATTTCCGGGTCCACATCGTCTACGGGGTAACGGACGAATGCGCCCTTCTCGTTAGGGTTCTTCTGGCGCCAGATTTTTAGTGTCAGTTTCATTACTTGTAGCTCCTCTGGCTCGGGTGAACGTAGTTGAACTCCAACGGTTCCTTGGTGAGTTCGGGCGGCGCACCGTCTCCGCGATAACCCCAGGCAGCGACGTAGGAGTAATGCTCGTCGTCTCGCTGAGCCTCGCCTTCGGGCGTCTGATACTCTTCGCGGAAGTGACCGCCGCAGGACTCGTTCCGATCGCGCGCATCGATGCACATCAGCTCTGCCAACTCGAAGAAATCGGCCACGCGGCCGGCTTTTTCCAGGCTCTCATTCAAATCGTCACCGCTTCCGGGAACAGTGACATTCTGCCAGTATTCCTCGCGCAAAGCGCGAATTTTTCCAATCGCGCCTTCGAGGCCTTCAGCCGTGCGCGCCATACCGCAATAGTCCCACGTGATCTTGCCCAACTCGCGGTGGAACGAGTCGACAGTACGCTTGCCTTTGATGGATAACAGCTTATCGGTCTTTTGCTGAACTGAAGCAACAGCCTCCGTGACTTCGGCTCGCGATTCATCGACCTTGGCGAACTTGTTGGTTGCGAGATAATTACCCACCGTATAGGGAATGATGAAGTAGCCGTCGGACAATCCCTGCATCAACGCGCTTGCGCCGAGCCGGTTCGCCCCGTGGTCGGAGAAATTCGCTTCGCCCAGTACGAAGAGCCCAGGTATGGTGCTTTGCAGCTGATAGTCAACCCACAAGCCGCCCATGGTGTAGTGAACAGCGGGGTAAATGCGCATGGCAGTTTTGTAGGGATTCTCGTCGGTGATGCGCTGGTACATTTCGAAGAGATTACCGTAGCGCTCGCGCACTGTCTTCTCGCCGAGGCGGCCAATGGCTTCTGAGAAGTCGAGATAGACGCCGAGACCGGACTTCCCTACCCCGCCACCTTCATCGCAGATCGCCTTAGCGTTGCGCGAAGCTACGTCGCGTGGGACAAGATTTCCGAAGCTTGGATAGCGGCGCTCCAGATAGTAGTCGCGCTCCTCTTCAGGGATTTCGTTAGGAAGTCGGGTATCGCCTTTCTTCTTGGGAACCCAAATTCGTCCATCATTGCGCAGCGACTCGCTCATCAGCGTTAGCTTCGACTGATAGTCGCCGGACACTGGGATGCAGGTCGGATGGATCTGCGTGAAACATGGATTCGCGAAGAGTGCGCCTCGTTTGTAAGCGCGCCAGATCGCGGTCGTATTGGAGCCCTTAGCGTTGGTGGACAGATAGTAGACGTTGCTATATCCGCCGGTCGCGAGAATCACCGCGTCGGCGATATGCACGCTGAGTTTTCCGGAGATCACATTACGGGCGACGATGCCGCGAGCCTTGCCGTCGACCACGATCAGATCGAGCATCTCGGTACGGGGAATCATGGTGACGCTGCCCGCATGAATTTGGCGTTCGAGCGCTTGGTACGCGCCCAGAAGAAGCTGTTGCCCGGTTTGGCCGCGCGCGTAAAAAGTGCGGGAGACCTGGGCTCCGCCGAAGGATCGGTTGGTCAGCGAACCGCCATATTCGCGGGCGAACGGAACACCCTGCGCGACGCATTGGTCGATGATCTTGCCGCTGATCTGTGCGAGGCGGTAGACGTTGGCCTCACGGGCGCGGAAGTCGCCACCCTTGACCGTGTCATAGAAAAGACGGAAGACACTCTCGCCATCGTTTGGATAGTTTTTAGCCGCGTTGATACCGCCTTGTGCTGCGATGGAATGAGCGCGCCGCGGCGAATCCTGGAAACAGAAGCACTTGACCTTATAGCCAAGCTCACCGAGTGAGGCCGCCGCCGCGCCGCCAGCAAGGCCTGAACCAACAACAATCAGGGAGTGCTTGCGCTTGTTGGCAGGATTGACGAGCTTCATGTCGAAGCAGGCTTGGGCCCACGCCTGTTCGATCGGGCCGGAAGGAATTTTTGCGTCAAGTGTCATTTTATTTTACGAACCCCAGCAAAACGCTAATCGGGATAGAGATGTAACCCAGAACTATGACGGCAGCAATCGCGCGCGCTGCTAACTTCACCAACAC
>JANYLK010000209.1 GCA_025357875.1 Granulicella sp. | reverse complement strand
GATTGTTTTTATTACCGGGGCGAGCTCTGGCATCGGTCGCGCAACTGCACTGGAATTTGCTCATGCCGGCGCTAAGCTGCTGCTCTGTGCGCGGCGACTTGAGCTTCTCGACGAAATGAAATCGGAGCTGCTGACCGCCGGCGCGGCCGCCGTTTGGACATTTGGGCTTGACGTGCGGGATCGGGTTGCAGTTGAAGCTGCCATCGCCGGTTTGGCGCCGGAGTGGGCGAATATTGAAATCCTCGTCAACAATGCAGGCCTTAGCCGGGGAATGACCAAACTCCAGGAAGACGACCCCGATAACTGGGACGAGATGATCGACACCAACATCAAAGGTCTGCTCTACGTCACCCGCGCCGTAGTGCCCAGAATGGTAGCGCGAGGCACGGGGCACGTCATTAGCCTGGGCTCCGTCGCCGGCTATATTACCTATGCCAATGGAGCCGTGTATTGCGCCAGCAAGGCGGCTGAACGCGCCATCAGCGAAGGACTCAAGATTGATCTGATGGGAACGGCTGTACGCGTCACGTCGGTCGATCCGGGCATGGTTGAGACAGATTTTAGCCGCATCCGATTTCGGGGCGACGACGAGCGCGCGGCGAAGGTGTATCAAAACATCACGCCGTTACAGCCAGAAGATGTGGCCGACGCAATCCTATGGGCCGCGACTCGTGCCGCTCATGTGAACATCCACAATATCGTTCTGACCACCATCGATCAGGCTAACTCAACCGTCTTCCATCGCCATAGCTAGACGCTACAGGTGGATTGTCCAGCCAAGTTCAGCCAGCTTCTCCTCGATATCCGCCAGCGCATTGGTCAGCGCCGAACGCCGGTGGGGGCTGGAGGTCCGCTCAGACAGAACGCGCTCGCGCTGTAGCTCCAGCGCTTGGCGTTTCCGTTTTCGGTCCGCGTCCAGCGCATGTGCAATCGAGGGGTCTACCTTCGGGGCGGCCGCCTGCATCTGCTGCTCTTCCACTGATTTGCTTTCCCAGCCACGTGACATGCATTTATTTTACGCCTCACGCGCGGACTGGCACTGAATTCAGTGCAATCGGATGGAGAATGTTTATCCAATCGAGGACCCACCGTACTTAAAAGATGGTGCATCTCGCGTAGCCATGCCTATAATCGAGTCACACGAGATCAATCGAATGTATCGGGGAAAAGTTTGGCTTCCATTGTCCAGGTAGAAGGCCTTCGTAAGGTCTACGAAGGTAAGCAGCGCGTGGTGGCTTTGGATGGCATTGCACTGGGTGTGCGCGAGGGTGAGTTGTATGGTCTGCTTGGCCCGAACGGAGCCGGCAAGACTACTGCAATCAGCATCTGCACCACGCGTGTCCTGCCCACGTCCGGCGCAGTCCGTATTGCGGGCATCGATGTGGTGGAATCTCCCGCGTTGGCGCGCCGACTCATGGGCATCGTGCCGCAGTACAACACGCTCGACCGAGCTTGCACCATTTACGAGAACATCCATTTCCATTGCCTGTACTTCGGCTTTTCGCGCACCGACGCAAAGCAGAGGACCAATCAACTGCTGGAGCAGTTTCACCTCACCGAGCGCGCTGACTCGTACCCGTCACAGTTGTCCGGGGGCCTGGCCCAGCGTGTTCAGATCGCCCGCGCCATTGCGCATCGCCCCAAGGTTCTATTTCTCGACGAGCCTAGTGCCGGACTCGATCCGCAGAGCCGTATCGCCATGTGGGACGCCGTCCGCGGTTTGCGCGAAGAGGGAATCACCGTCGTACTGACCACTCACTACATGGAGGAGGCCGACGAACTCTGCGACCGCGTCGCCATCATCGACCACGGCAAAATTCTGGTCGAAGACACGCCCGCCACGCTGAAGGGATCTGTCGGCGCGCAGAAAGTCTATTGCCTGGATTTGAGCGATCGCGACAGCCCGGCCGCGCTGGTTGGCCAGTTGAAGCTGGTGCATGGCGTCCGTGGTGTCGAACCGACCTCCGGTGGAATACGCGTCTTCGCCGATAACGCCGACGGCCTGCTGCCGGAGATTGTTCGAGTTAGCAATCCGTACGGCCTGCGCGACCTCACCATGACCGAAACCAGCCTCGAGACCGTCTTCATCCGGCTTACAGGCCGCGACCTGCGGGAGTAAACTTTCATGCCAACGATGGAATCCGAGATCGAAATCGCCAATTCATCAACTGTTCAGACTGGCCACGGGACCGCCCCCGCTCAAGGCATGCAGTACACCCGCGCCTTTGCCGGGTTGTTCCTGCGCGACCTGCACGTGCTGCAGCGCGAGAAGATTCCATTTCTCATCCGCATCGTTATGAACCCGCTGCTGTTCCTCTTCGTCTTCACATACATCATGCCGCACATGAGCGGCGGAGCAGTGCTGAACCCCACCGCCCAGATGGCCGGAGCCAATTTCTCGACCGTGCTTCTGCCGGGTCTTATGGCCGTAGCGATCATGTTTTCCGGCATCGCTGCGGTAGCGCTTCCGCTCGCACAGGAGTTCGGCATCACGCGCGAGATCGACGACCGCGTTATGTGTCCTCTGCCGGTCTCCGCCGTAGCAATTGAAAAGATCGTCTTCTCCGCGTTGCAAAGCATGATTGCCGCTGCGATCGTTTTCCCGCTCGCATACTATGTGCCCGCGACCCCGGTTTACGCGCATGTCAATAATTGGCCCTTCTTTATGGTGGTGCTCGCGCTCGCCAGCCTGACCTCGGGAGCGCTGGGGCTGGTCATCGGCACCAGCGTCAAGCCACAGCAGATCGGTCTTATCTTTGGGACCGTTGTCATGCCGATTACGTTCCTTGGCTGCGTCTACTATCCGTGGGCAAAGCTCGATGCGATGCCGTGGCTGCAGCGCGGGGTGCTCATCAACCCCATTGTTTATATGAGCGAAGGCCTGCGCGCAGCGGTCACACCAACCCTGCCGCACATGAACCCCATAGTTATTCTGCTGATGCTGACATTCTTCCTGGTTTTTCTGACTGTGGTCGGCATCAAGGGCTTCCTTCGCCGCGTCATTGGCTAAGCGGGCAGTCTACCTGTTGGCGAACGCTAGACTCGTTCAGCGTCCATGAACAGGTAGTCCATCGGCCAACCAGGGCTGATGCCGTACTGGCGAACCAGCGTCGCTAGCTGCGCATAGTGCCGTATGCTGTGCAGCATTGCGTGAAACAGAACCGCCTTGCGACTCGATCGCAAGAGCCCCATGGAGCGGGTCATGTATTCCATCTGCTCGTTCCAGTCAACGTCGGTTTCAAGCTGCTCGCGAAACAAGTCGACGGCCCGTTGATGAGTCGCAAAGATTGCGCCTGCCGAGTCGAATGCGATCGCCGCATAGTCGCTTGCGGGCAGCCCAACAAGGCGCTCTGCATAACGAAGTTCCACTGCAACGATGTGCTGCAGCAGACCGCCGGCATTCGAAACTTCTCTCACGTCGCACGGCAGGTTGAGAATTTCTGGATGCGATTCAACGAGCGCATGCCAGTTAGTCGAGGTCTTTTCAAGCCAGGCTAAGATCTCTTCAGCGCTGAGGGTGGGTTGAGCCATTACGCCTCCTTTGTTGGAATACAGGGATACATGCGTGGGCTTCACATCCCGTCGCGCAAAGCTCGCCATCCGATGTCGCGCCGATACTGCAAGCCTTCAAATTTGATCCCGTCCAGCGCCGCGTAAGCCTTGCCAAGCGAATCCTGAAGTGCCGACCCGGACTCCGCGCCGCTGGAAACTGCAGTCACGCCGAGCACCCGCCCGCCCGCAGTAACGATCGCGCCATTCTTGGCCGCTGTCCCGGAATGGAAGACTACCGTATCTGGATCCAGAATTGTATCCATTCCAGAGATCGGCAGACCTGAGACATATTTGCCAGGATATCCGCCACTCGCCGCAATCACACACACACTTGCGCCGGGCCGCATGCGGATTCTGAGCCGATCCGCCGTCCCATCAATGGCAGCCTCAAAGAGGTCCAGAATGTCCGTCTCCAGTCGCACCAGAATCGCCTGCGTCTCCGGATCGCCGAAGCGTGTGTTGAACTCGAGCACCATCGGCTGGGTAACGCCATCGGGCCGGTTGCGTGGAGGAGGCACCATCATGATCCCGCAGAACAGAATCCCGTGGAACGGGGTGCCTTCCATCGCCATCTCGTCCACAACTCGCTGTGCGACATTCTTCAGCAGCCATCGCTGCATCTCGGCGCTCAACAACCCGTCGCCGGTGTACGCGCCCATTCCCCCCGTGTTCGGCCCGGTGTCGCCCTCACCGATGCGTTTGTGGTCCTGCGCAGCGGCCAACGCTACCGCATGCTTGCCATCGCAAAGCGCGAAGAATGATACTTCTTCTCCATCGAGGAACTCCTCGATCACGACAAACGTTTCCTCCGCTCCAAGCAGCACGCCCGAAAACATCTGCGCCGCAGCCTGCTCCGCCTGCAAATGCGTCTGGCAGATCACCACGCCTTTGCCAGCCGCCAATCCGTCGGCCTTCACTACGACCGGCACACTAAATCGCGGTAGTTCCTGACGCACTTCGTCGAGCGTTGTGCATACCGCGTGCGCCGCAGTCGGGATCTCGTGGCGCTGCATAAACTGCTTGGCAAACGACTTGCTCGTCTCCAGCCGCGCCGCAGCCTGTGTCGGTCCAAACACCCGGAATCCCCGCTGCATCAGTTCATCCACCAACCCCAGCGACAGCGGTAGCTCCGGCCCAACCACAGTAAGCGCTGGCCGCTCCGCCTCAACCAACCTGACCATTGCACGAAGATCACCGACGTCCACAGCAACGCATCGGACGGGCCGTCCTTTGACGCCGGCACTCTGCGCAATCCCCGCATTCCCAGGAGCGCACACGACCTCCGTCACATGCGACGACCTGCCTAAAGCCCAGACGATCGCGTGCTCGCGTCCTCCCCCGCCAATCACTAGAACTTTCATTGGCGCCCCGCTCGTGGCTGTGCAATTACAAGTCCCCGCGGCGTTGGCAGCAGCACCACCGAGATCAGGCCTTCCGCCTCAAGCTTCAATGCAGCCTCACGCACTACCTTCAAATGCGAGCTGGCGTCATGCATCAGGATGATCCCGTTCGGATTGATCTGCGGCAGAAACCGCTTCACCTCTGCCTCGCGCACCGGCATGTCGGAATCGGAAAATAGCAGATCAATTGTCCCGTCCACCTGCATGTCCAGACTCGACTCGTTGCGCAGTTCGATCCACCGGCTCAGCGGCGACCCATCGATCCGCTGCTTCGCCTTCGCATAGACCTCCGGGTCGTACTCGCAACTGATCACTCTGCCGTCTTTGCCGTCGGCGGAAGGCCCGTTGCGTTCCAGCCCACGCGCAATCCACTCCGTCGACACGCCGAGGAACGATCCTGTCTCCACCACCAATTGCGGCTTGATCGTCGTCACGAGCGTCGCGATAAACTCCAGTACCTCAACCTCGGCCGTCATCGAGTCGATCATGCTCCATCGCTGCGGCTCAAGACATTCCGGCGTCGCGCGGTGATACTCCGGCTGCACTATACCGGCGGCGAGCTCGTGCTGGAGCATGATCTTGTGCTCCTGCTTCATCTTTTTCGTAAACCAACCCATGATGTCTACTCTAGCGCGACTGACGCAGCGGGCGAGGGTTGGCACAAACAGAAACGCTCCCTTTCCACCCAATCGAGTGGAAAGAGAGCGCTCTTGCAAATCAATTACGCGTTGTGCTGTGGCGGCACGTGGCGTTGCACGAAGTGATACGGAGGCCACGGGCCTGAAAGCTGCATCCGGCACTCCTTCAATTCCAGCGTGGCCGAGGAATACTTGTTCTGATACCGCTCCACCGTCTTGTTATCGATCAGGTGAGCAATATCCAGCAGCATCTTTCCGGATTCCATTCGCTTGCAGGTAATCTCTTCGGCAAGTGGCAGGAACATGCGATGCATCTGGACGGATAGCGCGCGGGCTTTGGACTGACGTTCCCGCTGCCGCATCGCACTTTCGCGGAGGCTGGCCAGATACTGCTGGCCGACCGTCATGTCGCGAGCAGAATTCCCAGGGCAGGTATCGTCCACCAATACCTTGAGGTGCATCTCCGCTTTGCCCCGCAATCGCTCCACATTTGCTGTGAAGTGACGCTGGTTCGACCGGACCGAACGGCGCAGAGCGTCGTCGTCAGGAAACGTAGTGCCGAAACGGAAAGGAAGTACGGTGGAAAGCTTGAAACAGTCCGCGATAACTCGGGCGTGATCCTTGGCTGAATTCTGATCCATACGGGCTGCATCTTCCGGCGTGTGTTCGGAGACGATGACCGCTAAATCACTAGCTGGAAATAAGAAGGTTTGATTCCCGAAGAGACCGGAGACTCCGGTCAGTGGCATCGGGCGACGGTGCCGGCAAAGTTCCGGAAAAGCGTTTCGTTCCGCAATACAGTAGGCGTACCATGCCATTGTCGTGTCACTCCAAGCGCAGGAATCTTTAGCCTTGCCTGTGGGAAAGGCGTTCTTCAAACAAA
>JANYLK010000001.1 GCA_025357875.1 Granulicella sp. | reverse complement strand
CTGGGCGGTTGGGATTCTGCCGCTCATGAGGCCGGACAGAACCATCGACAGCGCCTCGCGAATGGACTTGGCATCGCGCAGAGGGTATAGGACGTGCTCTCTGAGGGCTGGACCGGACCCGACGTTGGACACGCGGGTGCGGCCAAGTTTCTTGTGGAAGTGGCAGTAGGCACTTAGGCCGGATGCTGGAGACTGGCAGAGGAGACCGTTGGTTTTGGTGTGGCGGCAGATGGGGTACTCGGAGTTTCTGGATATCATTTTGGATTCCTTCGCGGATTAAATAGGGAGGGCCGCGAGCACTCCCCCTTGCGGGGTGGCTTGCGGCCCTTCTTCCTTTATCAACTGATCTAATTATATGGGTTTGACCCTAACTGTTACGCCAACTATTTTGCTGGAAGAAGAGGTTTGGTTTGTGCGTTCTTGCCTTGTTTTGCACATTTTTGGGGGTTGACAGGATTTTGGGATGAACCCGTGGAAGCTGGTTAGCCCACGGGGGAACTGACGTGTGGGCCAACGGTTGTAAGGGAAGAGAGACGAGCCTTCGACAGAGTGGCGGCGTTTACGCGCGTTGTATATCGGCACGCGTGAACGCGTGCCTTTCCGAGTTTGGCGACGGCTTTCGTGAATGGTGATCTGGGTAGGCGACCGATATTGGCAAGCGTGACTGCGTCCCCCTCCTACGTTTGGGGTGGGCCTTCGGATGTGTGGGTGAGGCGGTTGTAAGAGATGAGAGGCGAGCCTTTGGCAGAGTGGTAGCGCGTTCCGCGCGTTGGATTGTGGCACGCGTGAACGCGTGCCCTTCCGACGTTTGGGTTGGTCCTCGGGATGTGTGGATGGTATGTTGCGCGGAAGGGCATGCGTTTACGCATGCCGGAGTTGGGACTTCCCTTCTCTGTTTTATTCTTCCGGCGTTGGTGGGCGGTAAGCGGAGGAATAGGGATAGATTTCGGGGGCGGTGGTTAGGTTCGCGCGGACGGGATTTTGGTGGATGTAGGCGATGCGGGAGTTCCAGTGGTCGGCGTCGAGGATGAAATGGTCGGCGAAGCCTCTTTGCCAGATGGGGAAGTTTGAGGCGAGGCGGTGCGAGAAGCCGCCCTTGATGAGGTTCATGACCTGGGAGATGGTTTTGGCGTTCGGGGTGAGAAGAAGGTGGACGTGGTCGGGCATGACGACGAAGGCGCGGAGTTTGTATGCGCCTTCGGTGCGGTAGTGTTGGAGGGTTTCGAGGAAGAGTTCCGCGTTCGCAGGGACCTGGAAGAGGCGGCGGCGATTGTAGGTGATGGTGGTGATGAAGAATGTGCCGGTGGGGGCGGTTCTCTGCGGGATTGACCTTCAGGGGAAGTATAGGCGCGCGGGGTGAAGGCGGAGAGGCGAGCCTTCGGCAGAGCGGTAGCGCCGGAGGCGCGGCTGGATATTGGCACGCTTGAACGCGTGCCCTTCCGAGTTTGGGGCCGAATTGCGGGGCTGGCGGCTGGCTCGTGAGAAAGAGGTGAACGTGCGGGTGGTGCCGACCAGAGGGGCGATCGACGAGTCGGTGGATTTGGCGCACAAGAATTTTTAATCGGGTGTTTCAGAGGACGTATCGGCGGTTGGAGGAGCGGTAGCGGTTTCGATAGTCGAACCCAAATGATTTATGGGTGGGCTACTCGGTAATAAACCCACATCTCAAAAGCGAGATGTGGTGCACCCGGCCACACGTCGGCCTAACCCTAGCTCCAGAGCCGAGATTGCTGATATATGGGGTCTGCAAGGACAAGCTCATCTAGCCCTACCTGATGCAAGACTAGGAACCGAAGCAGTGCTTCACACTTATTCGTGAAGATGAAAAATTCATGGTCATCTGTCATCACTGTTGTTATTAGGGGAAGGCCTGGATGCGTTAGGTAGTTTCGTGTATCTCGCAGTTTCAGCACAAACGAAGCAGGATCGCCTAAGAGTTTTGCGGTGAAGTCTGTGCTGAGCTTAGAAATTAGCTGTTCAATCCTGTCTTTGAACTTCACCCCTTTAGGTGAAATTGTGAGTCGATGAAAACCCTCAAGCGCGTTTGCCAACGTAAGAGATTTAGTACGGGTGGAAATACCTTCCTCTCTGATTGTGTATAGCGAGCTCTCGAAAAGCCGGAAGGTGTTTGGTAGGTCTAGCCATAACGCTATGCTGTTTGCGAGTTGATCAGATGTCAACTTCACTGTCACCAAAACTTTGACAGCGTCCGTTTTTCCTCGAACTTGTCGACGGCAACGGCCGACGGTCGAGTCCACCTTGAGTGCAATGGCTTGTACTTTGAGGGACGAGCCCAGCAACATGCAGAAGAGATTTTCGATTCGATAGCCGATCTCAAACATCCATTCCAAGGATTTCGGTTGAGTCGGCTTTACTTTAAAGACAGCTTCGTTTCTCGTATGAACCTCGCCAGCCTCGAATCGCAGTTCGGGGCTGATGTCGAAGCTAAACAGAAACTCATTGTCGATCGACGAACCTTGGACGGACGGCGGTTCTTTGCGAGGGAACTTTATTGTTGTGCTCTCGTCATCAAACGTAGCGTCGACGCGCGATTTCAGCCAGTGCTTTAGTGCAGAATAGGAGAAGCGACCCTCCGATATCAACGGTTCTTCGACTCCGCCTAAATGAACGCCCAAAATGCAGAGGCTAACCCGGTACTGCTTATAAGACACACCTTGCATTCGCCCAAGATCGGTGAATCCACCGTCGTTCAATGGGTGGAGCTGAAGAAGCGTACATTGTGATCTACCCAGATATCCCAAAAGAACGGGGAGCGGGTCAAGTGGGGAAGTTTACCCCATTCGACTAAACAACACACGCATCTGGTCTCTGTCGAACGACTCAAACGTTGGTGAGGTGGAAAAGTCGATATGCTTTCCGTCAAACTCCACTTTTCCAGCAAATGTTTCGCTTAATTGTGCGGGCTCCCAAAAGACACCGTCCTCCTTCAACTTTGTGTTGAGCCTGTCTTTTTTCATCGCTTTGTGCTCCGTCAAGCCGCCGTTCACATCGACTATTGTCCCGTCACAACCAGGCAGCTTTACTCTTCGATTTTCTTTTTGTTTCTTGGGCGGGTTTTGAACCAGATGGGGGAGCCTATGAAGCCGAAGTTTTCCCGGATCTGGTTGGCTAGGAAGCGCTCGAAGGCGAAGTGAAGTTTGACGTCGCGGTCCGTGAAGAGAACGAAGGTGGGTGGGGCGACGGCGGCCTGGGTCATGTAATAAATCCTGACGCGACGGTTCATGGGGACGGACGCTTTCTGGAAGTCGACCTTGGCGAGAAAGCGGTTCATCTGGCCGGTGGTGACGCGCTTGCGGCGTTCGCGGGAGACGAGTTCGATCTTCTTGAAGAGAGCTTCGATTCCCTTCCCCGAGGAGGCGGAGATGAAGACGAGTGGGGCGTATTCGAGGTACTTGAGCTTGTCGCGGACCTGCTGCTCGTAGATCTTAGGGTCGGCGGGCTGGGCCGTGTTGCCGGAGCGGGGAGAAGCAGATTCCTCCGCTGCGCTACGGAATGACAAAGTTGGCGCGCTGGGGGATGACGACGAAGCTCCCTTTTGGGCCGAGGTTCCCTTTTGGGTGGTTGAGCGATTGGTGTTGGGATTGCTATTGGTTGAGGGATTGTTGCTGGTGGGGTTGGTGATGAGGTCCCACTTGTTGACCACGATGATTACGCTGCGGCCGGACTCGTGGGCGTAGCCGCCGATGTTCGCGTCGAGCGCGGCTACTCCTTCGGTGGCGTCGAGGACGAGGAGGGAGACGTCGGCGGCTTCGAGGTGCTTGCGCGCCATGATTACCGACAGCTTCTCGGCCATGAGCTTGGTCTTGCCCTTGCGACGGATGCCGGCGGTGTCGACGAAACGGAAGTCGTGATTGCCGCGGGTGACTACTTCGTCGACCGCGTCGCGGGTGGTGCCGGCGATGGGCGAGACGATGGCTCGCTCGGTTCCGGTGAGGGCGTTGAGGAGCGTGGATTTGCCTACGTTTGGACGGCCGATGATGGCGATCTTGGTTTCGTGCTCGAGGAAAGAGCCGTGGGAGCGGAGGCGGCGGGGGCGATCGGGGTCATCGGGATCAAAAGACAACGACGGAGATTCTGGCTGCGCCAGAATGACGGCCTTTTGAATGAAGTCGGCGGCGGGATCGGGGGCGAAGTCGGGGCCGTCTTCATCTTCTTCCATCTCATCCGCTGCGGTGAGCATGACTTCGGGTGGGACGATTTCTTCGGTGGGTTCGGGAAGGGCGGCGAAGACCTCGTCGAGGAGGTCGCCGATGCCGACGTTGTGCTCGGCGGAGATGGCGAGGACGTTGGCGAAGCCGAGGCGGCGGAAGTTTTCGGCCTGGGGCTGCATGGCTTCGGTGTCCATTTTGTTGACGGCGAGGAAGGTGGGCTTGCCGCCGCGGAGGAGGAGGCGGGCGAGTTCCATGTCGGGAGAGGCCAGTTCGGTGCGACCGTCAATGACCATGATGATTGCATTGGCCTCGCCGAGGGCGACCTGTGCCTGGCGGAAAATTTCGCTGGGGATGAGGGCCTCGTCGTCGGGGACGATGCCGCCGGTGTCGACGATGCGCGCGTCGGTGCCCATCCACTCGATCTGGCCGTAGATGCGGTCGCGGGTGATGCCGGGCTCATCACCTACGATGGAGCGGCGGGACCCGGTGAGGCGGTTGAAGAGCGTGGACTTGCCGACGTTGGGGCGGCCGCAGATTGCGATGAGTGGGAGATTGCGGGCGGCGGCTGAGTCGGCGGCGAGAGACATCTGAGCGGCGAGAAGTTCGGATTCGCGCCAGGCCTTGATGTCGGCGGCTGCTTCGGAGTCTGTGTCGTGGCGGCCGATGTTGGCGGAGTGCGGAGTCTGGCGGCCTACTATGTTGTCGGTGGGGCGGGCCTTGGGCGATGACGGCTTGGGCGCGATGGTCCGGCGTGATTCGTTTTCGGGGGAGCGCGTGGGTGTGCGCTTCTTCTTTTCGGCAATGGCCTTCTTAGTGGAGAGGACTTTGCGCTTGCGGGGATCGACGGCGCCAGTGGTGGGCGTGACGCGGGGGGCGCGGCCTTTCTTGGGGCGCGTGGATGCGTCGCGGTGCTTCTTGCCTAATCGTTTGCGGTCGTCGCGTTGCGCCATCCTGATGCCCTGCTCTCTTTTCCGCGAATTGAGTTTGCGGAAAGGCCTACGTTCTAAGTTTAGAAGGATTTCGCGGTTGCTGCGGTCTTCGGGCTGGGCTTGTGGCATATCAGGCTGGAATTCGCCTGTGAAAGAAAAATGTCCGGCAGGATTCGCGTTGGACGTTTAACATGCGTAACACCAACTCACTCGACGAAAAGGAGAATCATCATGACCGAATTCCTGAATATCTACCGCGGTGGAGAGGCTGCCGCATCGCCCGCCGAAGGCCAACAGCAGATGCAGTTGTGGATGGCATGGATGAAGGAGCTAGGCGAAAAAGGCCACCTGAAATCAGTGGGATCGCCGCTTGAGAAGACGGGAAAGCTGGTTAGTGGCAAGCACAAAGTTGTAAGCGATGGGCCGTTCGCTGAAACTAAAGACCTAATCGGCGGCTTCACGCTGGTGATGGCCAAAGATATCGACGAGGCGGCTGAGCTCTCCAAAGGCTGCCCGATCTTCCTAACCAACGGTGCGGTTGAGGTTCGCCCCATCCTGCAGATGAATATGTAATGGATGCGCACGAGAAGCACGAAGAGGATCGTCAACCCGCAGAGCTCGACCCCCAACTCTTCCGGCACGAATCCGGGCGAATGGTGGTCGCGCTCACGCGGCTCTTCGGCATCCACAATCTTGCGTTGGCAGAAGACGTTGTGTAGGACGCCTTCTGCCGCGCAATTGAGGTCTGGAAGTTTCAGGGTATTCCGGCGAATCCATCCGCCTGGCTGATGGTCACGGCGAAGCATCGCGCCGTCGATATCCTACGTCGCGAGCGCACGGCGCGCACGTATGCGCCGGAGCTTACGCGGATGATCGAGAGCGAGTGGACGCTGGTCCCTACGATTCACGAAGTGTTTGCCGAACACGCGATCCAGGACGATCAGCTACTACGGATGATGTTCTCCTGCTGCCACCCACGCTTGCGCGAAGATGCTCGCGTCGCGCCGGTACTGCACATCCTTTGCGGCTTCAGTGTGGGCGAGATTGCAGCGGCTTTCGTCAGCGGTGTGGCTGCTACGGAGAAGCGAATTACGCGGGCGAAGAAGGTGTTGGCACAATCAAAGAAGCTGTTCGACGTAGCGGCGCCGGCAGAATTTTCGAAGCGGCTTCCGGACGTTCACCGCGCGCTCTACCTGCTGTTCAACGAGGGATACCACGGTGCGTCGGCCGAAACTGCGGTGCGGGCTGAACTTTGCCGGGAGGCGATGCGATTGACAGCGATGCTGATCCAGCATCCCCAAGGGGCGACACCGACGACCTATGCGCTCGGGGCGCTCATGTGTCTTAACGCTGCGCGGCTGCCGGGGCGTGTCAACTCATCGGGCAACTTAACTTAGTTGCTGGATCAGGATCGATCGCAATGGGATCGTCAACTTGTGGCTGAGGGAGTGAGGCTGCTTGAGCTATCCGCGACGGGTTCGGAGGTCTCCGAGTATCACGTTGAAGCCGCAATTGCGGCGATTCATGCACGGGCGCTCCGCGTGGAGGATACGGACTGGCAGGCTATTGTTGCGCTTTACGACACGCTGATGGCGGTGCGCCCTTCGCCGGTCGTCGCGCTGAATCGAGCGATCGCGATCGCGCAGAATGATGGGCCGGAGCGTGGGTTGGAAGAGATTAACTTGATTGCCGACCGCGAACGCCTTGCGGCGTATCCTTTCTATTCCGCGGCGCTAGGGGAGTTGGAACTGCGGCGAGGGAGGCATGAGGCTGCGCGGGAATACTTTGGTGAGGCGTTGGGGTTGGCGCGAAATGCGATGGAGCGGCGGTTTTTGGAAGGGCGGGTTCGGGCGTGCGAGGTGTGACGGTGGCGGATATGCGGAGGTGAGTAACCCTACGATAGCCCTTCACTCCGTTATGGGCGATCATGGGGCACCCGATGGTATGTGCGGTCAGTTTTGCGTGGGTATTTCGATGTGGTCGATGAGGAGGACCTGGAATGGGCCTTTCGCCGATTCAAGCTTGAGGCCAAGTTGCTCTTCGAGTGCAGTGAAGATTGAGGGACCAGACGGTTCGGGCGGTGGGGCGTCAGTTGAGGGGGCTGCATCAGGCCCTCTCGGAGGGCCGTCGTGGCCCTCGTCTGCCCATTGCAGCTTGAAGTTGTAGATGCCGGACAGGCCCGTCTTATCTTCTACGGGCCGTCCCAGTCGACTCGACAGGAGGCTGGCCAGCGGAGCAATGGGCACTCCCTCTGCGGTGAGTGCACTGTTCTGCATCTGCATGCGCCCTGGGTGTTGCGACTCGCCGGCAGAATTGTTCCCCGTCTTGAATTCTTCGAGCTTCGAGCCACCTTTGGCGACTACCAGCGCGTACACGGGGAGGATGCGCGGCTCGCGGTGATAGGCCAGTTTGAAGCGCTCGGTCAGGATTTGCAGGAGCATCGCTCTGCGCTGGTCGTGCGTGACGTTGTGGAGCTCCGGGACATCGGCGCCATTTACCTTCGCGTCGACGTCGTAGTGGATTGACTGCGCCCAGCCCGGTGCTCCGAAAATTTGATCGTCGTTTAGACCGAACGCTTCGTGGAAGAGAAACTGTACCGGGATGTTGGTCGCGTGGAGGCCGTCGGGCGTGTAATTCAGCATCATGCCATGAGCCGCCGTATTGTTTGGCTTGACAGAGATAACGTCGAACGCGGGGACACTTACTGCGGCTGCGGGCGGAGCCGGAGTTGGGGCCACAGTCTGCTGGGCATGCAGGTTGGGAGTGGCTGTGGCGATCAATGCAAGCAGGATGATCCAAAAACTTCTGCGTACGCTTGCTTTCTGTGGCACTAGCTTGTTTTCCACGGGTAATCCATCCTGGAGCGGGTGCGAGACGTGGGGCGCAGGAACCTCGTAAACCGCGATGATCTGACTGCGATTGGATATGCAGAGTGGTCTACGCAGAGGATTTGGCGCTAGTTCCATTGGATTGCGATTCGGGTAATAGTATTTCGGCTATCTTGAACGGTATGGCTAGGAGAGTACGCATGGCGGAGATGAATAGCGACGGAGTAAGCAGGCGGAAGTTTGTCGGGGGTGCGCTGGCGGGAGCGGCGTTGGCGGCTGCTCCGATGCCGGGGCTTGCGGCATTTGCAGCACCGGATGCTGCGGCGAGCGATGACAAAAAAGCAGTGCTGGCGCAGATTCCGGGGATGCATGCGGAGAATATCAAGCGGCTGCAGGAGTGGATTGCGCTGCCTTCGATTGCAACCGAAAATCGGAACTATCCGCAGGGACCGGAGTACATGGCGAAGCTCGCGCGGGATGCTGGCTTCACGAGCGTGAAGGTGATGCCGACCTCGGGCAAGGCTGGAGTCTTCGGGCGGATCGATGCGGGCGCGAAGACAACGGTGGGGATTTATTTCATGTACGACGTGAAAGCGTTTATTCCTGAGGAGTGGAGTTCGCCTCCGCTAGAGGCTCGACTGGTGCAGAAACCGGGCCTGGGCACGGTTTGCATGGGGCGCGGCGCAGTGAACCAGAAGGGTCCGGAAAACTCGTTCCTGAGCGCGCTGATCGCATTCCAGCGTGCAGGCAAAAAGCTGCCGGTAAACCTGGTGCTGGTGTGCGAAGGCGAAGAGGAGATCGCGTCGCCTCACTTCGGCGAGGTTGTGCGTGATCCAGAAGTAATGGCCGAGTTGAAGAAGTGCATCGGCGTGTTTATGCCGGAGGCCGGTCAGGGCCGCGATGGGGATGTGCAGGTGTCGCTGGGCGCAAAGGGCGTGGTGGAACTGGAGTTGGTTTCGAGCGGCGAGAAGTGGGGACGCGGGCCAAAGCACGACGTTCATTCGAGCCTGGAGGCTCAGGTGGATTCACCGACGTGGCATCTGGTGCAGGCACTGAATACGTTGGTCGAGAAGGATGGTCATACTCCTGCGGTCGAGGGATTCTTCGAGTTGGCAAAGCTGTTGAACGAAGACCAGAAAAAGATGATTCAGGCCTATGCAGCAACGACCGGCGAAGCCGACGATATGGCGAGCCTGGGCGTGACGCACTGGGTGCATGACGCAAGCTGGGTTGACTCGCTGATGCTGCTGGAGAGTAAGCCGACGATCAATATCGAAGGGTTGGTCGCTGGCTATACGGGACCGGGCGGGAAGACTGTGCTGCCGCATCGCGCAGTGGCGAAGATCGATATGCGGCTGGTTCCGGACATGACGGCGGAGGATACGCTTGCGAAGTTGAAGGCGCATCTGGCGAAGCATGGATTCGGGGATATCGAGGTGAACGTTGGCGGGATGTATGACCCGAACACGACGCACGCCGAAAGCCGGCTGATCCAGACCCAGTTAGCGACGTATCGCAGCATGGGATTGGAGCCTGGACTGTGGCCGCGATCAGCGGGTTCGTGGCCGGGCTATCTATTTACAACGGCTCCGCTGAATCTGCCGGCGGGACACTTTGGATTGGGGAATGGCACCGGGGCGCACGCTCCGGATGAGTATTACTTGATCGAGTCAACGAACCCGAAGGTGCAAGGGCTGGATGGGGCGGTGGGATCGTTTGTTGAGTTTCTTTACGCTTTCGCGTGATAGAAAACTGGGTTCCGGTGATCAAGCACCAAAAAAGTATGACGGGACTGCGCGCCTAGAGCCACTGACCAACTATTTGCCAGTGACTCTAGACATCGCCGGCTTTAGAAGCCGGCGATGCAGGCAGTGAACGACAACGGTGCGACCGTGACTGTGGTGCCTGCTATTGGAAGTATTGCCGTGGATTTTACCTCCGATGGAGTGCAGTCGAGTGTTCCTCCGGAAGATGGGACGAATGTGATGGCGTCAGCGGTGTAGGAGGCGGCGACGAGGCTGAGCGACAGCGATGTGCCGCTTGCGGAGAAGTTGCCTACATACGAGGTAGCGGCGGGTAGGACCATGATGTAGCTGGCGCAGTCGGTGCCGGTGGCGCATGAACTTCCGGAAGTGGTCGAGAGAGCGAGTGTTGCTGACGACTGGGTTGAGTTAGGCAGCAGCGGGATAGTAACGGTAAGGCCGCTGTTGATCTGCTCAAGCGCACTGAGCTGAACGTCAGCGGCGGTTGCGACCGCAGGACTGGTGTTGACTTGCGTGATGACTATACCTTTGAGCGTGGCCGGCGAGGTGGCACCGACGGGGGCATAAATCTTGATGCTGGAAAGCGCGGATCCGGTCGCGACGCCTGTGACGACCGTCGGCGCGTACACAACACCGGCCGTGCTCTGAGCGACGATGACGACGTCGTACGGGCCGGAGGGCAGCGGGCAAAAGACGAAACTTCCGGCCGAGGTTGCGATCGTGCTCATAAAGACTCGGTCGATGCCATTTGCGTCCTTCTGCTCTAGAGCGACCAGTACAGAGCCGTTGATAGAGTTGCCCGTGACGCTATCTACCACCGTTCCGTTGATTGATGTGGAAGTAGTGCTCACTTCCCCCGCGTGGAGGACAGGCTTGAGGCGATATCGCCCGTTCCCTTCCTGGACTATCGAAACGCAGGTGCTGAAGTCGATGTCGAGGTCCTTTGTCTGGCCGGCGGAGATGTTGAAGCCGCCATTGGCAATCTGGCCGGAAGGGATCTTGATGCCAGTCTTCGACTCGCTGGAGAGCAGCAGAGGATAGTTACCGCCAGTGGAGAGAACAACGCAGTTTGCAGAGCCGTTGCAGGCATTGCCGGATACAAGGGCGGAGTTGTCGGCGAGGAAGATGCGTATCTGCTGATAGTTCCCTGCCTGCAGCTGCGTGGTGGCACCCAGGGATGCGAGGAAGCACTGGTTATTTGCCTGGCCAAGCAGGTCGATCTGCATTGGCTTGGCCGAGAGGCTCGGCGTGAGATCCACGAAGCTCGAGTCATTATCGCCGGCACCAGAGTTCACACTCGCCTTCACGTCGGTAATGGTGACATATACGTGGGCGAATGGGCCGTTCGGACTCTGACAGGTTGCAGGATCGCTCAACATGACGGAAGCGGTGGCCGCGCCGCTGGTAGCGGTGACAGGCGCGGCACTGCTATTTCCGCAGCCGACGGCGACGAGGGCAAACAGGGCGACGACTGCGGAACCGGCTAACATCCAAAGCATTTTGCGGGTGAAGAGACTGCTGGTGGCGAGATTTTGGGGTACGATCATGGGCCCTCGTAGGATTGCCGGTGGCTCATACACATCGGCGATAGCAAGTAGCATGATCCGCTAACCGGCAAAGTTGTAGTCAACTCTTGTGTTTTCAACTCCCAGATACTCCTTACGTGGTATTGCGCTACTTCCACCGAGTTGCTATGCATATCAGCCGGTGTTGCGCAGGCCGGCGGAGATGCCGTTGATGGTGGCGGTGATGGCGCGGTCGAGTTCGGCCGAGGCGGCAGCACCGTTCGCAGTGGCAGCGCGTTTACGGCGTAGTAGTTCGACCTGGATGAGGGACATGGGGTCGACGTAGGGGTTGCGCAGGCGGATGGAGTGTTCGAGGACGGTGTTGGTCTGGAGCAGGGTGGATTGGCCGAGCACAGCCAGGATCATGCGCTGGGTTAGTTCAAACTCGGCGTGCAGCTTGGAGTAGACGCGGTCGCGCAAGGCCTTGTTTTCGACGAGGTCGGCATAGAGGCGGGCGACGGAGAAGTCGGCTTTGGCAATGCCGATTTCCACGTTACGAATGATGTCAATGAAGAGGGGGAAGCCTCGGGCCATGGTTTGGAGTTGGGCCAGGTTGGCAGCTTCGCGAACGGCCTGGGCATCTGTAGACCCCAGCCTTTCCGATGAGGCCGGAAAGGATGGGGCACCCGAAGTTTGAGGTGATTCGGGCGAAATACGGAGATCCTTCGCTGCGCTCAGGATGACAGTATCCTGTGCGATGACAGATTCATGGGCGGGTATGTTGTGCTGGATGAAGTGGTGGAGGGCGTGGCCTACGCCGAAGTATGCAGGTACGACGTGGCGGGACTGCATCCATCCGAAGACCCAGGGGATGGCGCGAAGGTCTTCCATGCTGCGCTTGTGGGCGGAACTGGCGTCGGTGCGCTTGGCTGGCCGGGAACCGATGCGTGCGTGTTCTAGCTCGGCTACCGGCGTAGCCTGCTCAAAATAGGTGAAGGTGTCGGGGTCCTCGACAATGTGCTTGCGATAGAAGGCGTAGGACGTGGCGGACATCTGGTCGAGGGCGGCTTCCCACTCAGGCAGGATTTCTCCGGTAAGGTGAGGGACGTAAAAAGAAGGTTGTTGGTTGTCAGTTGTCAGTTGTTGGTGCTGGAGGATTGCATCAGGGCGGCCAATGGCGTCGAGCGATGCGGCGATCATCAGCTCAAGGTTGCGCTCGGCGAGGATGACGTCGGAGTACTTCCAGTTGAGGACTTCGCCTTGCTCGGTGATGCGGAGCTCGCCGGAGAAACTGTCCATGGGTTGGGCGAAGATGGCGCGATGGGTCGGGCCTCCGCCACGGCCCACGGTGCCTCCGCGACCGTGAAAGAGGCGCAACTTAACACCGCACTCGTGGGCGACCTGGTGGAGCGCGCGGTGCGCCTTCCAAATCTCCCAAGTGCTGGCGATCATGCCACCATCCTTGTTGGAGTCAGAGTAGCCGAGCATTACTTCCTGCTGATGGTTCCAGGATTCGAGCAGAGGTTTGTAAGCAGGCGACGTCCATAATTCGCACATGATGGCAGCGCCGTTCTGCAGGTCTTCGATGGACTCGAAGAGCGGCACGGGCTGGAGGCCAGGGTCGGAGTCGTCGGGGCATTTAACCGAGCCACCGCAGCCTTCGACGCGGACTCCGCCGAGACGCGCTAGCCGGATGACGTTGAGCACATCTTCGGCTGAGGTGGCACCGCTGATGACGTAGCGCGGGAGGGACTCGGGAACGTAGCTGCGCTTGAGTTGGGCGATGGCGCGAAAGGTGTCGAGGACTTCGGTCGTCTGCGCCGTCAGGGCGGGAGGAAGCTGAAGGATGTGCGCGGAGCTATCCGGGGAGCCTGAGGTCTGCGAGATTTCGTCGATAGCCGCGGCGTGAACGCGCGCGTGCTGGCGGATGTCGAGTGTCTGCAGGTGAAGGCCGTACGTGCGGACTTCGAGCAGGAGCGGGTCGATGAGCATGGCGGCGAGGCGGCGGCCATGGTTTCGGATCAGGCTTGCGCGCAGGACGCTGAGGTCGCTTATGAGGTCGGCGGCGCGCGTATAGGGCTTCAGCGGGGACTCTGACGGGAGCGGAACAGAGATGTGCGGCGGCCCACCAAGACGCATCATGATGCAGCCTACGAGTAGCCGGGCCGACTCGTAGGGAATGCGATTTTCGAAAGCGGTCTGACCGGCGGCGCGAAGTTGTTCGAGGTAGCTGTCGAGCAGCATCGAGAGCTCGGGAGACACGGCGATGAGGCGCGTGGAGGGGGCAAGCTGGTCGAAGATGTTTTGCAGCCGGCGGCGGTAATGGGTAAGGACCAGGGTGCGCGCCATGGAGAGCGCTTCACGGGTGGCCTCGGGCGTGACGAAGGGATTACCGTCGCGGTCGCCGCCGATCCACGAGCCGAAGCTGACGAGTTGCGGAAGTTCGGCGACGGACGCTTCGATGTTGTATTCAGTAGCAAGCGCATCGGCGACCTCGGAGTAGAGGACGGGCAAAGTATCGAAGATGGAGGACTCGTAATAGTCGAGTGCCATGCGGATCTCGTCGCGAACCGAGGGACGAAGCTGGCGTACGTCGTCGGTCTGCCAGAGCGCGGTGATCTCGGCAATGACGTCCTGCTCGAGCGCTTCGAGTTGCGCATCGGGGACAGGAATCCGGTCGAGCTGCTCAAGCAAATCGGAGATGCGACGGCGCTTGAACATGATGACGCGGCGCGCGACCTCGGTGGGATGTGCGGTGAAGACCGGCGTGATGCAGATGCGTTCGAGCAGGGTGCGGGCCTGGTCTGCATTAACGCCCGCTAGGCGAAGTTGGCGCAGGGCCCCGCGTAAAGATCCTCGCTGAGGTTCGGCGTTGGGGTCGAGTTGGCTGGAGAGCCGGCGGCGCTTGCGGTGGTTGGTCTCGGCAAGATTAATAAGTTCGAAGTAGAAGGCGAAGGCGCGGGCGAGTTGGTAGGCGGAGGCTTCGCTAAGAGCCTCGACGCAGCGGAGTGCGTGCTGGAGTGGGTCCGCTGCAGTGACTGCGCGAGGTTTGGGAGTGGTCGCACGCGTCGAAGCGACACTTTTCGGGCTGGCATTCGCCTCGTCGGCTTCGCGGCGGGCGATTGCGGTCAGGCGCAGCTCCTCAACAGCCTCGAATATCGGTAGGCCTGCCTGTTCGCGGAGGACTTCGCCGAGCAACATGCCAAGCGAGCGGACATCGCGCCGAAGAGGAGCTTCCTTAAGCTCGCCGGTAGGAGCCTGCAGTTCGGCTAGGCGCTGGGGCCAATTGGGGGGAGACCACAGTGAAGGCATTCAGTCATTATGCACTGGAAGTAGAGGTGCGCCGCCACGCTGCCATTTGCGCTACCATTAATGTGGCGGCCTTGCAGGCCGGCTCATCGCGAGGGATCGTAGGAAGCGCTTGGCGACTCGGGCCTCGAGGGTTAGACATTACATGACAAGTGCGAGTTTCTCGAGCTCTTCCTGCATGGACTTGAGCGAGCAGCGAACTGACTCGATGCGCGCTGCAGCACCGCGCGCCGCGTGGTTGGACACACCATATCCACGGACGCTAAGGAAGGAACTAATGAACTCGGCAGCCTGCCAAAAGTCCAGTCCTGCCTGAGTGAGTTCCTCTCGCAGGGAAGAGAGATCGGTCGCAGTGAATTTTTCTATCGTACCGCTAACAGGCACAAAGTCTTGCATAAATTTCTCCCTCCCAATTGAGACTGCGTAGTCAGATTGCAATCCAATGCAGTGTGGCTGGATTTGACCTTCTGACCGTTAGACGCCGTTGTATAGTGCGAGTTGCTAAATATTCCTCGGTTCCAGCAAAACGCGCTATAGAACTTTGGTGTCATCGAACGGTACGTATGTGGATTATCGGAAGTTCTGGTGTAAAGGCTTAGCCGAAGATGGAGCGGAGCCGACCTCACGGCGCACTTCCTCTAGATTCGTGATTGGCTAACAATATTGGGATGTAATCTACGATGGGATAGCGGCGATCGCAGCCATTGCATCGGACGAGATTTTCCTCGAGCATAAGGGGCGCCCGACAGACCGGACACGCGAGCAATCGGAGATCCTTCTGTTGGAGTGCGGGTCTATTGGGCGGGCCGGGCATGCTCTAAAGGTATAAGCTCCAGCCCAACAATGTGCGAAGGGGTCGGCAGGTCTCGCGTTGCGCGGTACCATGGAAAACGAGATGAACAATACCGCAAGAGTTCTGAATGGAGTTGAGATCGCCGCGCAGATCAAGGCGGAGGTCGCTGATGAGGCGCGTGCACTGGCAGCGGCTGGAATTACGCCGGGACTCGCCGTAGTACTGGTGGGGCACGTAGCGGCGTCGGAGATCTACGTTCGCAGCAAGGTGAAGGCATCGGCGGAGTTGGGCATTCGCAGCGAGATGCTGACGCCGCCAGACAGCATCACAACCGACGAGATGCTGGCCTTGATTGCGGAGTTGAATGCGCGGGACGACGTGGATGGCATCCTAATTCAGCTACCGCTTCCGAAACACGTGGACACGCGACGATTGCTGGAGGCGGTATCCCCGCAGAAGGATGTCGATGGTTTTCATCCAATCAATGCTGGACGATTGTTGAGCGGGATGCCTGCGCTGCAACCGTGTACCCCGGGGGGAATTATGGAGATTTTGCGGCGGAGTGGGCTACCGGTTGCAGGACAGCATGCGGTGGTACTGGGGCGGTCAGATATTGTGGGCAAACCTGTGGCGATGATGCTACTGAACGCCTCAGCAACGGTGACGGTATGCCACAGTAAAACGGTGAATATAAAGCGATATACGCGCGACGCGGACATATTGGTGGCAGCGATCGGGCGGCCGGGGTTTGTGACCGCGGAGATGGTGAAGCCGGGTGCGACGCTGATCGATGTCGGAATCAATCGTTTGACGGATGCGGCAGAAGTGGCGAGATTCTTTCCCGGAGATGAGACCAGGGCGGCGCAATTTGTGGCTCGCGGGTCGACGCTGGTGGGAGATATTCATCCCGCGGCCTTTGAGTTGGCAGGAGCTTACACCCCGGTACCTAAAGGTGTAGGCGCGCTGACGATTGCGATGCTGATGCACAATACGGTGAAAGCCGCTAAGGCGCGGCGCGGCATGGCTGGACATCCGCCTGCTGCGACGAAGGCTTAGCTTAATGCTGCGGGTTGGACTGACTGGCGGACTCGGAAGCGGGAAGTCGACTGCAGCAAAGATGTTTGCGGCGCACGGCGCGTACGTGTTTTACGCAGATGAGATCGGGCGGGCGCTGATGCAGCCGGGGCAAGCTGTTTATTCAGCAATTGTGGCGCATTTCGGGCCCTCGGTAGTGTCGTCGGACGGGTCGCTCAATCGGCCGGAACTGGCGCGTATCGCTTTCGGGGAGGGACGTATAGAAGAGCTGAACGCGATTGTGCATCCGGCAACAATTGCTCGTCAGGCGGAGTTGATTGCGGAAGTCGCTGTTCGGGATGCGGACGCTGTGGTCATCGTGGAGTCGGCGCTTATTTTCGAGACGAAGTACGGTGGCGAAGGCGGCTGGCGTAGGCGCTTCGACAGGATTATTTTCGTGACGGCTTCGGAGGAGTTGCAGATTGCGCGGTTCGTTGAACGGAGTTCGGGCGGAAAGGCACCGGATGAAGTCTCACGCGGGGCGCTTGCAGCCGAGGCGCGGCGACGAATTGCAAAGCAGGTAGATGGCGAACGGAACGCCGGCCAATGTAATTGCGTACTGACGAATGACGGTTCGCTGGAACACTTGCAGATACAGGTGGATGCTCTGTGGCCGGAACTGAGGGACGCAGCGAAGCAAAATGCTTGAGGGATTGGCAGCGCTTGGAATTGAGTTTTACGCTCCTACCATGCGCAGAGGCGCGAAGGATGGCGCACTTGGAAATTTGGGAGATCCAACCTGCGGCGACTTGACCTGCGGGAAATGGCTACAATTGCTCAACGCGGGAATGATCCGCGATTACGGCTTTTTCGGGTGCTGGTTGCGATGAAATTACGACCTGTTCTGCTTGTGGTTCTGCTGCTTACGGGGTTTTATTACGCGACGACACATTTCGCGTCGACAGGTGCGCTTGAGCCATGGCTCGCCGCCATGCACGGTGCTGCTGCTCCTGAGGCCAGCGTTACGTCAGCGGGTGGGCCGAATGGCGCGTTTGACCTGACGGTCGCGTCCGCCGCGCCGGCCTATGACAACGAAGAGCAGCAGAATATTGCGGTGTACAAGAAGGCGCTACCCAGCGTGGTGAACATCACTTCGACCGAGGTCCGGTACGATTTCTTCTATGGACCGGTACCGCAGACCGGACAAGGGTCGGGCTTCATCCTCAACAAAGACGGACTGATCCTGACCAATAACCACGTCATCGAGAACGGCCAGAAGGTTGAAGTAACACTGTACGATAAACACAAGTACAAGGCCACCGTGGTGACTGCGGACAAGGGACACGACCTGGCGCTGCTAAAGATCGATGCGCCTAACCTGGTTCCGGTGACGCTCGCGGAGACCAGCACCGGCCTGATGGTGGGGCAGCGTGTGTATGCAATTGGCAATCCGTTTGGGCTCTCGGGCACAATGACGCGGGGAATTATTTCAGCGATCCGCTCGGTGCGCAGTCCGGAGAATGGCAATCCAATCGAGGACGCAATTCAGACGGATGCTTCCGTGAATCCGGGCAACTCTGGCGGGCCGCTGCTGAACTCGCGCGCAGAGGTCATTGGCATCAATACAATGATCGCGTCGAATGGGGCGGACCAGTCGTCGGGTATTGGTTTTGCTATTCCCATCAACACGGCTAAGGCGGTGCTGGATGATTTCGCGAAATATGGGCGGGTCCGACGGCCCACGCTGGACATTATGACGTTGCGCATTGTGCCGGATATTGCGCAGCAGATCGGGCTGGCCGCGGACTACGGCGTGCTGATCGAAAAGGCACTCCCAGGCGGCGCAGCAGAGAAGGCCGGGCTGCACGGCGGGACCGAGCGCGCTTACGAGGGCAACACGATGGTGATGCTCGGCGGCGACCTGATCGTGGGCTTCGACCGTCAGGAGATCACGAGTCCGGAGGACCTTTCAGGGGCGATGAACTCGCACCACTCGGGGGACACGGTTACGGTAACGGTATTTCGCGGGCGCAAGCGGATGGACTTCAAGGTGACTTTAGGGGACGCGAAGGACCAGGCGCACGGGCAGCAGACGTAGGTGGCTCGCGATTCGGGGCATGGGGTAGGTCGCCTGGCCGTTTCGTTGCGACGAGTGCGGACCAGGATGGGTCTGAGGCGGAGAACTTACTACACGATTTTAGCGGCTGGTGTTGTGATCTTCTGCATCGCGGCGAGGCCATTTGCCAAGGCACACTTGCAGGCAGTCGCAGTGCTGAGCGCGGTGGGTGGCCAGCCAGTGCCGGAGTTTGCACGTGGGCTGACGGTGCCAGTGACCACTGAGGATCTGAGCTTTCCTGCGACGGCGACCGAGCAGAAACAGGTGCAAGCGCGATTGTATTTCCCGGTTACCAAGCCGAATGCGCCGGCACTGGTGATCTTCCACGGGGTACATCATCTGGGCATTGATGAGCCGCGCTTGATGGGTTTTGCTACGGCAATCGCGAGCTGCGGCATTCGCGTGCTGACGCCGGAGTTGCCGGACATCAAGGACTACCACGTCAGTGAGTACTCGGTGCGGACGATCGGCGAGTCGGTAAAGTGGTTTGCCGCGCGAACCGGAGGACCGGTTGGGGTTATGGGGCTGAGTTTCTCAGGCGGACTGGCGCTGGTCGCGGCGACCGATCCGCTCTATCATCCCGACTTCAAGTTTGTTCTCGCGGTGGGGTCGCAGGACTCTATGGCGCGGGTGACGGACTATTACAGGACCGGCTCGGATGTGCGGCCGGATGGGACGATCGAGGTTCTTCCGGCGCATGAATATGGGCCACTCGTATTGGAGTACGAGTATCTCGAGGACTTTATCCCAAAGCGGGATATCGAGCCGGTGCGTGCGGTGTTGCGGGCACATCTTTACGAGGACCGGACGGCCGAGGCGGATGCATCACTTGGCCTGAACGACATCCAGAAGCGCGAGGCGGTCGAATTGATGGATGCAACTTCGTCGGTGACGCGCGCCAAGATTGCGTCGACGATTGCGAAGCACAAAGGCGAGTTGGAGGCACTCTCGCCGCACGGCCGTCTGGAGTCGCTGAGCATGCCGGTTTACTTGCTGCATGGTGAGGCGGACAACATTATTCCGTCCGCGGAAACGCTTTGGATGGCGAGCGAACTGACGAGCGATAATTTAAAAGCGATGCTGGTGAGCCCAGTGCTGTCGCACCTGGATCTGGATGGCACTAAACCCGGCGCGATTGATAAATGGCAACTGGTGCACTTCTTCGCTCTGATTATGAATGCGGCGGAGACCCGATAGCTCTCACTCTCTCGCCCCTATGTTGCGGCCGAAGTGGAAGCTGGGGCCGACCGAGTAGCGGAAGGTATAGCGACCGTTGGCGAGAATGTCGTCGAAGGGGTGGTTAAAGACGAAGTCCATCTGGGCGCGCAGACCGATGTGCTTGCTGAGCGCGAAGTCAGCACCACCACCGATGCCGTAGAAGCAAGTCCAATCGTGTTTGAAGGCGGCGAGTGCGAGCCCGGCGACGATGACTTTCTGGAAGGCGGCGGCGGGATGGGGGACGGTGCGCTCGCGGAGGGCACCGAGCGACGGACGTACAAACAGCGTCGCTTTGGCGAAGTGCCGATAAGCGAGTTGCGGGCCGAAGGCGAAGGTCTGGGTTCCTGCGTCGGTGGGAACGGCGAGGTGGTAGTTGGCGGGCAAAAGACTGAGAGCAATGTACTTGGCCTGAGCGGCGTTGACCTTGGCCTGGGTGGCGGCGGGCACCGGTCGGTGGTGAGCATCTCAGAGCCGCTGGCTTCGCTGTAGTCTCCGCCGAAGGAGAGCCAGCGGCGAGGGTTCATTCCGGCCTGGACATGGAAGCCGTTATGCTCGCTGAGGCCGAGGGCGGGGTTTTCGATGTCCGTGAAGCCGGTGTAACCGTCGAAGCGGCTGATGTAAGTTTGCTGGGCGTGGGCGGAAGCGGTGAGGAGCAATACGAATGCTGCGAAAGCGGCGGCGGCGAGAAGACGGGGGAATTGAGTGCTCATGGAGTGTGCCCCCCTCAAGCGCTGGCGCTGAATTGGAGTTAGCCTGAACGCGACTAGGTTGAGCCATTTTCAGCGGTTCCAGTGCGCGGTAAATCTACGCGAACACCGCGAAAGTTGTCACTGAATTATTCTGAGTGCCTTGTCCAAGTTGCCCGTTCGCATGACAATAGAGGTGCTACATGACTCCCTTAATTGAAATCGATGACATACGTGCAGCGCAAAGGCGGATTGCCGGGGTTGCGGTGCGGACGGGGTTGTATTGGGTTGATCCAGACAGGCTGCGTGCGACCAATATAGGTGAGTTGCCGTTTCAATTATGGATCAAAGCAGAGAGCGAGCAGCCGATTGGCAGCTTCAAATTGCGCGGGGCTTACAACCGAATTGCACAGCTTTCGGCGGAGGAGCTTGGGCGCGGTGTGATTACGTATTCGAGCGGCAACCATGCGCAGGGAGTGGCTTATGCAGCGCGGGCGATGGGAGCGAAGGCAGTGATCGTGATGCCGGATAATGCGCCGGTGGTGAAGATCGCAGCGACGAAGGCGTTGGGTGCCGAGGTGGTGTTGGTCGGGCCGGCGAGTTCGGAGAGGAGAGCAAAGGCGGAGGAACTGGCGGCTGCGCACGGCTACACGATCGTGCCGCCGTATGACGACCCGGCGATCATCGCGGGGCAGGCGACGTGCGGGCTGGAGATTTTGGAGCAACTTGGGATTGTTGCGGGCCCGGCGAGTACGGGAGGTGGGGTACTGATCTTGTCGCCGGTTTCGGGCGGCGGGTTGCTAAGCGGCATTGCTACGGCGGTAAAGCTCGCGGCTCTGGATCTGGGGATCCAGGTTTGGGGAGCAGAGCCGGAGTTAGCGGCGGATGCGAAGGAGTCGTTTGATACGAAGACGCTGGTGGAGTGGCCTGCTGCGAAGACGACGCGGACGATCTCGGATGGGCTGAGGACGCAATCGCTGGGAGTTCTGAATTTTGCACATATTCTGCGATACGTAGACGGAATTGTGACGGTGAGCGAGGACGAGATTGTCGCAGCGATGCGGGTTATGCTGGCAGCGACCGGCCTGATCGCGGAGCCGAGCGGAGCTGTGACGATGGCAGCGGCTCTGTTTCATCATGGCGAGTTGCCGCAACGCGACCGGATGGTGGCAGTGCTGAGCGGCGGTAACATTGAGCCGGAGATGCGGCAAAAGCTTGATGTTGCGGTTGCTTCCGCACAAGGGTAAGAGGGCGTCTAATCAAGCTATGGTGCGAGGCTCCGTGAAGGCGATGAAGGTTGTGATATCGGCTATTGTGCTTCTGTTGGCGGTTTCGACTGCTCCGGCGCAGAGAAAGTCGAAGGACAAGATGGCGGGGTATGACCGCGCGGCTCGGGCGACGCTGGTGCATCCGGCTATTGTGTACATCACGGCGGACGACAACGCGGGGCATATCGCGGAGGTTGGACCCGGGCACGAGGTAGTGGTGATTGAACACAACGGCTCGTGGGTGCGCGTGTTCGCGAACACCGACGCAGCCGATGAGCAGGCGGATAACACCAAGCCGGAGTTCAGCACGGATGACGCGGTGACGCCGGCCTCGGGGTGGATTCGGGATAAAGGGATCGTGACGCCGGCGACCACGAATGGCGACGCGATTCTCTACGGGATGGCTGCGAACTTCGAAGAATTGGCAGCGCGACCGCACGCTCCGAAGGACGCAGCGGAGGAGGCTCATTTGCTGTACCGCCGCGTGGCGGAGTATTACCCTGCGTCGCCGCTGGCGGCTGAGGCGATGTTTCGTTCCGCGGACGTGCGCTGGCAGCTCGATAAAGCCGACATCAGCACGCTTCCCTCGGCCAAGGAGCAAGAGGCTTACTTGCGACCGCAGCTTTATGAGGGCGATATGAAAAACGTAATGAAGCTGTATCCGGGGACGAAGTTTGCCGCGCTGGCGGCGTACGACCTAATCGACAATAAACTGTGCGGCGATTGGCAGGGATTACCGAAGTGTCCGGAGATGGAGGCGGGTCTCTACCAGAAGTATGCGGATAAATATCCTGACAGTCCGAAAGCGGCACAGGCGTTGTATGAGGCGACTTACCGCGAAGGTGTGCTGGTGTCGATGTATCAGGTTGAGGACGAACACAAGCGCTCGCAGCAGGCGGCGACGAATACGCAGGGGCTTGCGGCCGCTGTGATGAAGCGCTATCCGCAGTCGGACTTTGCGGCACGGGCAGCAAGCATTGCGTACCGCGTGCAACAGCAGATCGCGGTGTATGGAAACGATCGAGACTGATCTGGGCGAGCTTGGAGCTTACGGTGGGACGAGAGCATCACTATTTCGTCGCTGTGCGGTGGACCGGAAATACCGGGACGGGTACTTCCGGCTATCGGGACTATGGGCGCGGACATGAGATATCGGCGGATGGCAAACCGACCATCGGAGCGTCCTCCCATGCTGCGTTTCGAGGCGACCGGGCGCGGTGGAATCCCGAGGAATTACTTATTGCGGCTCTGTCGTCCTGCCACCAGCTTGCGTATCTCCACCTTTGCGCGGTTGCGGGAATTGTTGTGGTGGAATACGAGGACCACGCCGAGGGATGGATGGCTGAGGCACAGGATGGCGCGAATCAATTCACGCACGTGCTGCTGCATCCGAGAGTGACGGTCGCGACTGGCGCGGATAAAACGAGAGCACTGCAGTTACATCACGAGGCGCACGCAAAGTGCTTCATTGCGCGGTCCGTAAAATTCCCTGTGGAGCATGAGGCGGAGATTCTTTCGAGCTGATCATGACGGCTCGGCATCTTCGACATCCGGCAAACGGATCCTAACAGGCCCGGATAGCATGAGCTTTGACTCTTTGCTGAACTATTGGCCGGAAGAGTCGATCGCCATCGCAATCCCGGATAAAATAACCGCATGCCAATCTATCAGGTCATTGTCCTTGCTATTGTGCAGGGACTTGCCGAATTGCTGCCGATTTCTAGTTCCGCCCACGTTGTGGTTGCGGAGAAGTTGATGGGACTGGACCCATCGGCGCCACAGATGACGCTGCTCCTGGTGATGCTGCATACCGGGACGATGTTTGCGGTGATTGCTTATTTCTGGAAGCAGTGGAAGCAGACTTATTTTGCCAGCACCGACGCGTTCAAACGGTTTGCGATACGGCTGATCTACGCGACTGTGCTGACTGGAATCGTTGGCGAGGTGCTCAAGAAGCTGATCGAGAAAACAATGTTTGCGGGCACTCAGAAGGCGGAGATCGAAAGTCTGTTTGGGAGACTGGACTTGATTGCGCCAGCCTTGGCTTGCGCGGGAATTCTGATTTTGATTGCCGGGCTTCGGGAGAAGAAGCTGGGCTCGCCCCTCCCGGAGGCACAGAGTCTGACACGCAGGGCGAGCGGCGGCGTGACCATGCGCCAAGCGGGTTGGATGGGATTTGTGCAGGGACTCGCGCTTCCCTTTCGCGGATTTTCGCGCTCGGGTACGACGATCTCGACTGGAATGTTGACGGGCGCGACCAAAGAACGGGCAGAGCGATTCAGCTTTGCGCTGGCCGTCGTGCTGACGCCGCCGGTGGTAGCGCAGGAGACGATGCGACTATTGAAAGCGACTCATGCAGCTGCCGATACGGGTGCTCCAATCGATCTGCATGGGACCGTAATGTTTAGCCTGCTGGGCGCGGTGTTCGCGTTCTTTGCCGGGTTGGTTGCGCTGAAGTGGCTGAGCAATTGGCTGGAAAATGGGCGATGGTATCTGTTTGGAATTTATTGCCTGGTGGCTAGTTGCGTGGTGTTCTGGCTGCATACGCGGGGATACTAGACGAAAGAAATTCAGCCGCAGATTTTAGACTTCCCTTGTGTACCACCACGCCCAAAAGATGAGGGGGATTTGCAGGGGCAGCCGCGCCCAGACTGCCCATAGTGGGATGGCTCCGAACTTCTGGTGGTCGGTGACCATGTAAATGTTTGCGGGCATGACGGCGATGAGAAGCGCGATGATACCCCAGGCGGCGACTCGCTGTATTGGGGGAATCGGGCACAGGATGCCCAAGCCTCCAGCAATTTCGGCTAACCCGCTGATGAGCACAAACGTGCGATGGGCCGGAAGGTACGGTGGCATGATTGCTGTATAGCGTCGGGTTGCAACGAAGTGCAGAACCCCCGCGACGACATAGAGAGTACCCATCAAGAGGCGGCCGGGTTGGTTGGGGGTGTGGATCAAGCTATGACCTCAGCGGCTGACGCCGGAATGAACAAAATGTCCACAGTTGACGCCGCGCCCTTGATTACGACGAACTTTGGTCACGTTGGATTGACGAGCAATTTCCTGTGTCTTCGATACGAGACGTGGAGGTTGCTTTTCTGGAGGTCCACGAGATGAATGATCCGAAATCCGGTCTCAAGCTACCAGGTGTTGCCTTGTTGAAGGAACTCGGGGCTGACAGGGTTTTCGTAGACGGAATAGTCGCGGGTTACGACAGTAAGGCCGCTCTCAGAGACGAAGTAGTTTTTCTTGTCCTCGTTCGGATCGTAGCCGATCACCGTGCCGTCGGGGATATGCACGTCGCGGTCGATGATCGCATGGCGAATGCGGCAGTGCCGGCCGATGTTGACATGCGAAAAGATGATTGAGGAATCGACATCGGCATATGAATTGACGCGAACATCCTGGGAGACGACTGAGTTGCGAACGACCGAGCCGGAGACAATGGAGCCCGAACAGACGATCGAGTTGATGGCCATGCCGGTTCGTCCAGGCTCGCCGAAGACGAACTTCGCTGGCGGGTATTGATAGGGGCGGGTACGCATGGGCCAGGACTTGTCGTAAAGATTGAAGATAGGGGAGACACCGGCAACGTCCATGTTGGCCTCGAAGTAGGCCTCGAGTGTCCCCACATCGCGCCAATAGAGGGCGCGCTGCTTGTTTTCGTCAACAAAGTTGTAGGCGTGCATCTTGAATCGGCCAAGCAGCTTGGGCAGGATATCGTGACCGAAATCGTGAGACGAATCGGGATCTTCCGCGTCCTTCATCAATTCCGGAAGAAGGATGTCGGTGTTGAAGAGATAGATACCCATGGAAGCGTCCACCATCTCCGGGTTGAAGGGTGACCGCAGCGCTGTCTCCTTGGGCTTTTCCACGAAGCCGGTAACTTCGCCGTTGCGCGCGACCTCGACCACGCCGAAACGGGACACCTCCTGCGGAGTGATGGGCAGGGTTGCGAGTGTAACGTCGGCGCCGGAGTCATTATGCTGCTGAAGCATCCGACCATAGTTCATCTTGTAGATGTGGTCCCCGGAGAGGATAAGGACGTGCTTGGGCTCCTCTGCTCCGATGGAATAGATGTTCTGGTAGACGGCGTCGGCGGTGCCTTGGTACCACGATTTCGAGACCCGCTGCATAGGCGGCAGGATTTCGATGAATTCCCCCAGCTCTGTCGCTACGACCGGCCCCCAGCCTTCGCGGATGTGCCGGTTGAGCGAGAGCGCCTTGTACTGGGTAAGAATGTAGACCTTGCGCAGGTCGGAGTTGATGCAATTTGAGAGTGTGATGTCGATAATGCGGTACTGGCCGGCGAAGGGAACGGCGGGCTTGGCACGATCGCGAGTGAGCGGGAAGAGCCGTTCCCCAGCTCCGCCGGCAAGGAGCACGCCAAGTGTGTCTCTCATCATTACTGTCTACCTCGAATCCCAAGTGCAACTTAGCCTACGACAATACCAGAGCTTAGCGACCGACGACCCGTGGAGCATGCGGCTTGTCGAACTCCCACGACCGGAACGAATCGAGTGTCTACCACGCTACCGTTTCGTTTTCTTTGGATGCAGAACGGAGGAAGGAGGGGGGATGGCAGCGCGACGTTACTCTGCCCCGGCGGCTAGTGCCGGTATCGGAGCTGTCGACAGCGACTATCTAAACGCCTGCGGACGAGTTGTCAGCCGAATCGATTGGAGGATCGTGGTCGAGCTCGCCCGCTTCGTCGTCGGGAAGTGTGATACGGAGCGACTTGAGAAACGTGAGGTCGTTGCGCGTGAAGGTGGCGAGCGGGTCACCGTGCGCCCCGTCGACCGCTTCCGCGGTTTCGACTTCGACTTGGTTGAGGCCGATTGTCGCTTCTAGCATGAGCATGACATCAAAACCCTGGTCTCGAATATTCTTGACCACGCCAGCAATGTTTTCCGATTCGGAGACAGACTCGTGGATGGCCTCACCCAGCTTCTGGATCAGCTTCTTCACCTTTTGATTCAATGCTGCCTCCGGGCTACCCTGGGATCGAAATTAGACGCAGGTACATCCGCATCGGGTATTCCCGGCCCGAACGACCGGCTGGGAACGGCATTGCGGCAAATCTGGCCAACGCTTCGATTTAGCATACGCTCGGTGGCAATCCGCCGCAACGCCGCGGATTTTTTGAGCAGATCGAAGCCGGACTTTGAGTTAGACCATGGTGTGATGGTCTGCCCATGCCTTTTCAAGCGTGTGCGCGAGGTCTTTTACATTCGGCGTCCGTTGCAATTTCCATACTAAAAGTCCGGCGGCTGCCGCACAAAACCCAGCAACGGTCATGATCAGACGCTTCATGTTTAATCTCCTCTTCTCGGTTGGACGATGTGTCCTGACAACTTGGATGCAGGTGTGGGTGGATTGGTGTTGCGACATTGTCTGGCGCTACGGAAATGGGCAAGCGGTCGCGAGTTGAACGCCATAAAGACTTTCGCGGGGTGAGGGATGGAGGCTACACTTCGAGCATGGATAGGGTACGACTTGGACGTGCGCTGGGATTCGGGGCGCGACAGGCAATAAAGACGCTGGTTACCGCTATGGATGCGGCTACGGCGGAGAATCCGGCAATCAAGGGCGGAACTGCCGGTCCCGGTATGGGGAGGCCACAGGCGCAGAGCTCAACTGGGCCGGATCCGGCGAGTGCCCCGCCAAGAACTCCCGCGGCGGGAACTCCGCCTGATATGCCTGTCCGGAAAGCTGCCCATGCGACAGCCAGGACGGTGGTCCAGGCGCGCGAAGTGAAGCAGGGCTTGAGACGCGGGAGCAAGCGCTTCGGCGAAGCGGTGTGGGGTCCGTTTGTGAGGCTCTCCGGAGTACTGTGGCTGGAAGTTGCGGGGGTCTTCTTCGGAATCTTCGCGCTGATGGCGGTTGGGTATCTCTGGAAGCTTCGCGGCACGTGGCACTCAGGTGCGGCAACCGCAACCAGCCATCGCAGCTTGATGGGCGCAGTCGTCATGCTGGCATTTTTCGGCTACTTCAGCGTCAGCAGTTTTGTACGCGCGCGGAGACGCGAACGGCGGCGGTAGATTGGCGAGCGCGGGCAGCATCTTATTAAACGACGAGGTGAGGCCATATCTACGATTTCCGATGTCGATAAAAAGTGAGTAGAGCGGCCGAACTTTCTGCCGCTTATGGAGAATGAAGCAGGGTGGCGAGCGGTGGCGCACTACAACAATTCCGACGACGCGTATGTACTGCTGGTCGACGGCGCAGGCACAATTCGTTGGCAGACCCGCGGAGATGCGACGGACGCTAAGTACAACGGGCTGAGGAAGCAGTTGCAGAGTCTCACCGAACAAACCGGAGGACGCTGATTGATCTCGTGAACAAGTCGCGCCGCTGTTTGGCGGGACACAAGTGTGGTGAGCGATACTACCAATAGGGCTGGGGAGAGTCAGAGGGAACTGAATGTCTGAGACGACGGCAACGCTGCGCAAGACAGCTTTAAATGCTGCACATCGCGCGCACAAAGCAAAGATGGTCGACTTCGGCGGCTGGGATATGCCGGTTGAGTACTCGGGCCTCGTTTCCGAGCACATGGCGGTGCGTACGGGCGTCGGTCTGTTTGACGTGTCGCACATGGGGGACATCCAATTTCGCGGGCCGGGTTCGCTGGCGGCGATACAGCGGCTGTGCATGAACGACGCGTCAAAGCTGGCGGTTGGGCAAGCGCACTATTCGGCGATGTTGCAACCGGATGGGACGTTCGTTGACGACGTGGTGGTGCACAAGCTTTCGGATAATGACTATTTGATTGTGATCAACGCGGGCACTCGCGAGAAGGATATCCAGTGGGTGCGGAAGCAAGTTGGTCACATGCCTGGCGTGCACATCAGCGACTACAGCGACCACTACACACAGCTTGCGATCCAAGGGCCTAAGGCAGCAGAAACCCTGGCTAAGTTGACCGACGCCGATCTCAGCACAATCAAGAACTACTGGTTCACATGGGGCAAGATGTGCGGGCTGTATAACGTCATGATCGCGCGGACGGGGTACACGGGCGAAGACGGCTTTGAAATTTATATCCCGTCAGATGAGCCCACCAGCGCGCGGGTGTGGAACGAAGTGCTGGGGGCTGGCGCGGAGTTTGGCATCGTGCCTTGTGGGTTGGGTTCGCGAAATACACTGCGACTGGAGTCGGCGATGGCGCTGTACGGCCACGAGATTTCGGACACGATCAACGTATTCGAGGCGGGCCTGGGGCGCTATGCCAAGCTGGATCTCGCGGCTAAGGGAGACTTCGTCGGGCGTGATGCTCTTGTGGCGGTCGAGGATGCGGGGGGACCGAAACGCAAACTGGTCGGGCTGGAGATGATTGAGCGCGGGATCGGGCGAGATGGCTATTCGGTCTGCACTGTCGGTGGCGAAAAGATTGGCGAGATTACCAGCGGATCGCCGGCGCCATTTCTGAAGAAGAACATCGCGTTGGCATACGTGCCGGCGCAGTATGCAGGAATCGATGAAGTCGTTGCGGTAGAGATTCGCGGCCAACTAGTGAAAGCGAAGGTAGTGCCGACGCCCTTCTACAAGAAGCCAAAGAAATCCCTCTGAGAAATCCACTTCACTGAACGGCTACACTGGAATTGCTGCTGTAAATACGATTGGAGAGCACGAATGGCTTACCCCGCGGGTTGCAAGTACACCAAGGAACATGAATGGATTTCGGTCATTGGCTTGGCCGGGACGGTTGGTATTACCGACTACGCGCAGAGTTCGCTGGGCGATATCGTCTTCGTCGAGTTGCCCAAGGTGGGCGACGCAGTAGAGGCAGGCAAGATTTTCGGATCGGTCGAGAGCGTCAAGGCAGTAAGCGACCTGTATTCGCCCGTTTCGGGCACGGTGACGGCCGTAAATGAGGATTTGAAAGATGCGCCCGAGAAAGTAAATGCGGATGCTAACAATACGTGGATGCTGAAGCTCGACCTGAAGGACAAAGCAGAGTTGGATACGCTGCTATCAGCTGCAGATTACGAGAAGTTTGTCAGCGAGGAGACGGGACACTAAACGATGCGCTACTTACCTAAAAGTCCAGTAGATCGCGAAGAGATGCTCGCGGCCATCAACGAAACCACTGCTGGCGTCTCGTCGATCGCCGATTTGTTCAGCAGCATCCCGGCTGAATATCAGTTGACGCGCGATCTCAAGATTCCGCGGCAGCATTCCGAGTCGGAGATCATCGAGCGCTTTCGCGGGTTTGCCGAGAACAATGCAACCGGCTATGCAAGCTTTCTAGGCGCAGGAGTGTATCGGCACTACAAGCCCGTGATCATCGATTCGCTGGTGCTGCGCGGAGAGTTCCTGACCAGCTACACGCCGTATCAACCGGAGATATCGCAAGGAACCCTGCAGGCGATGTTCGAGTTCCAGACCATGATCTGCGAGCTAACCGGGATGGAGATTGCGAACGCGTCGATGTATGACGGCTCGACCGGCGCTGCGGAAGCCATGATGATGGCAGTGCGGGTGACCGGGCGCGACCAGGCTGTGATCGCGCGGACCGTGCATCCGGAGTATCGCGAGGTCGTCGCGACGTACGCGCAGCACCAAGATATTCCGACCGC
>JANYLK010000184.1 GCA_025357875.1 Granulicella sp. | reverse complement strand
CCGGCTGGCATAGTAGTCGAAGACGATCTGCTGGTTGAAGCTGGCAACCGTTTTGGTGGTGCCGAGGATGGGGCGGCCGAGAGGATGACCCTTCCAAAAATTCTGGGTGAAGGTTTCGTGGACGAGGTAGTCGGGGTTGTCCTCGTCCATCTTGATCTCTTCGAGGATGACACCCTGCTCTCGGGCGAGGTCGTCGGGAGTGAAGGTGGGGTGGAGGACGAGGTCCGTTAAAAGGTCAAGTGCTGGTGCAATATGTTCGTCCAATACTTTGATATTGAAACAGATAGACTCTTTCCCGGTGAAGGCGTCCAGGTTACCGCCGATGGCGTCTGTCTCGCGGGCGAACTGCTGAGCGGAGCGGGAGGTGGTTCCTTTGAAGACCATGTGCTCGACGAAGTGGGAGATGCCGTTGAGGGCGAGAGTTTCGTCGCGGGAGCCGGAGTCGATCCAGACGCCCATGGAAACGGAGCGGACGTGGGGGATGGACTCGGTGAGTACGAGCAGGCCGTTGGGCAGATGGGTGCGACGGATGTTGCGGGCCGGGGAGAGGGCGGCAGGGGTTCTGTCGGGGGTAAGGATTGCGTTCAATGCGGCTCCTTGCAGGGCTTATTGTTGCACAAGGATTGGATGTCGGAAGCAAGTGGAAACTGATGTGGCAAACAAGCTGCTGATAGCACGGCGGATAACAGCAAATGTGTGCCTGTCGTTGGGGCGGGCTAACGGAAGTTCTCCGCCAGCACCCGGTCGCTGGCCAGGCGTTGAAACTCGTCTTAGACGACGTGGCAACCGCCAGGAGAGTGTTGGATTCTGAAGGATCGGTGGTGCTTGACCCTATGGTGGTGAGGGAGCGAGTCGATCGCAAAGCTGTGACAATGAAGTTCAATTACGCATTCAGGAGCTTAGGTCCGCCTGCCGACTCTTCTTTCCTCCGTCTGCTAATCCAGTACGCCTCTCGTTCATTACGCTCCTCTGCTCGACAAAACTCGAGGATGCTCACGGTGACTGCTAAAGCATCATCGTGCGCTTTGCGCAAATGATGTTGTATTGGACGATAATGACGACTGGGATTGCCGTGCCAAGGTCGACCTTCCAGTAAACATCTGACATTACGCGGGTATGCATCAATTCGGGTTCGCAGCACTTTGGCCTTACCGATGTAAATTCCAACTCCTTCAATACGCCACTCGTATATGCCAGAAGAACTGAGGTCAGTTCCTTGGGCATAGGTAGGCGAGTACCAGTCTTTCCGTAAGGAAGCTCGAGTAGGCATGTGCGGAATTGTACCATCAACGCTACACTCTGATAGGCGGGTACTCCAAAGACGGTTTGAAGTTTCGATGCACAGGTGATTGGACGTCAAGTATGTGGGATCAATTGGAGAATGCGGGGCAAAGTCCCAAATTCTTGTTCGGGATGACGCCCGAGGCACTGCGTGCGGTGGTGGAGGGGTTGGGACTGCCGAAGTACAGGGCGGTGCAGTTGAGCGACGCTCTGTACAAGCAGCGGGTTGAATCGCTGGAGGAGGTTACGACTCTACCGGTAGAGGTGCGGGAGCGGCTGGCGGCGGACGGGTACGCTGTGGGTCTGCCGGAGATTGTGCAGGCGGCTAAGTCGGTCGATGGAACTGAGCGGTATTTGGTGCGGCTCGCGGATGGGGAGACCGTCGAGACAGTCTGGATGCCGGGTGGGGATGGCGGCGAGCGCGGGGATGGTTCGGCTGCGGCTGAGGAAGAAGAGGGCGAGATTGGGGATTCCGAGGATGCGGTGGAAACCCACATCTCAAAAGCGAGATATGGGGCACCCGATTCTGTGATTGCGCGGAGGAAAGACAACGACGGAGATTCTGACTCTTCGAGTCAGAATGACGAGCTTAAAGCGGATGGTTATAAGCGGGCGACGATTTGTATTTCGAGCCAGGTGGGATGCGCGGTGAACTGCCAGTTCTGTTTGACGGCGAAGCTGGGGATCAAGCGGAACTTGACCGCGGGGGAGATTGCGGGGCAGGTGGCCGCGGTGCTGAACC
>JANYLK010000180.1 GCA_025357875.1 Granulicella sp. | reverse complement strand
GTGGGTAAGACGGTCATCATTCAGGAACTGATCAACAACGTTGCGACCAACCACGGCGGCTTCTCAGTGTTCGCCGGAGTCGGCGAACGGACGCGTGAAGGCAACGATCTTTGGATCGAGTTTCAGGAGTCGGGCGTCATCGACCTGAAGGATTTCTCCAAGAGCAAAGCGACGCTGATTTATGGACAGATGACTGAGCCTCCAGGGGCGCGTCTTCGCGTTGCGCTGACCGGCCTCACTGTTGCTGAGCACTTTCGCGATAGTGAGGGTGCGGATACGCTGCTGTTTATCGACAATATTTTTCGGTTTACGCAGGCGGGATCTGAGGTTTCGACGCTGCTTGGCCGTATGCCTTCAGCCGTCGGCTATCAGCCAAACCTTGCAACCGAAATGGGCGAGTTGCAGGAGAGAATTACTTCGACGAAGCGTGGTTCGGTGACTTCGGTGCAGGCGGTGTATGTGCCTGCCGACGATTTGACCGATCCGGCGCCAGCTACGACGTTTGCCCATCTCGATGCGACCACGGTGCTTTCGCGGCCATTGTCTGAATTGGGAATCTATCCCGCGGTTGATCCTCTGGCTTCGACGTCACGAATTCTTTCGCCGCGCATTGTTGGCCAGGAGCACTATGACGTTGCACAGGGCGTAAAAAAGATTCTACAGCGCTACAAAGACCTGCAGGACATCATCGCGATTCTAGGCATCGACGAGTTGTCGGAGGAAGATAAGACGACTGTTGCTCGCGCAAGGAAGGTGCAGCGGTTCCTTTCGCAGCCTTTCCATGTAGCGGAGATATTTACGGGAATTCCCGGCGCTTATGTAAAGGTCGCGGATACGGTGAAGAGCTTCAAGGAGATCATCGACGGCAAGCACGATGCGATTCCTGAGCAGGCGTTTTATCTCAAGGGCGGCATTGAGGATGTGCTGAAGGCAGCTGAGAAGATGCAGCAGGCGTAAGAGCGTTGCGAGTTGAAGGCGAGTGATGGCAGAGAGTGCAGGCAATTCGGGACTGTTGATCGTCCGGCTGGTAAGCCCGGATCGGCTGCTGCTGGAAGCTACGGCGGAGGCGGTAGAACTGCCGTCGGCGTCAGGGTATCTGGAAGCGCTATACGGCGCCGCTCCATTACTAGCAGAACTTGGCGCGGGCGAAGTGCGGCTTCATGGCGGATCGTCAGGCGACCAGAAGTTCTTCGTTGCGTGGGGATTCGCCGAGGTGCTTCCCGAGCGGGTGACGATTCTTGCGGAAACGGCACTGCGTCCGGAAGAGATCGACAAGGCCGAGGCTACAAAAGAACTTCAGGACGGTGAGAAAGCCTGGCAAGACGCAGGCGACGATCCTGCAAAGTACAAGTACGCTAATGCAACGATGCGCGAGGCGGCGGAGAAGATTGCTTCCGCTGAAGGCACTAGTCTGTAGTATTGGCGTCTTTCATCCGCTCTTTGGCTCTTTTGACGTCATGTCATCGGTGAGTGACACATTCCACGGATAGGCGCGGTCAAGCTTGCGCCGATCATAGGGCACCCGTTAGCGGGTAAGCCAGCGCATTAAGCCTTTGGCTGGGGCTTCAGCGGCGAGGAAACGGTTGCGGTCGCCGACGACTTCGCCGGCGGCCAGACGGCCACCGCGGATCGCGCCCTCCATCGTCGAGGGCCACTCGGTTGCTGTCCAATCACCTGCGACGAAGAGGTTACGATAGGCCGTGGTCTGCGGGGGGCGGAAGTGGTCAAGTCCCGGAAGTACGGAGAAGGTCGCTCGGGCTTCCTTGAGGACGGTGCTTTTTACTAGCTTTGCTTCGCGGACGACTGGGAGAAACAGCTCTATCTCGCGGAGGGCTGAGGCGAGAATTTGCTCGCGCGGCATGGAGATCTCAGGCCATGAGGCGCTGATGACGAGTTCCAGGTAACTGCCCCGGGTCGGCTCCCAGCGGCGGATCCGGGACTTGGTGAACATCCACTGGATGCGTGTGTCGAGCAGGACGGCGTGGTCGAGATCGGTGACCTCGCGGTCGTACCAGAGGTGGATGGTGGTGATGGGCGCGGCGACAAATTGATCGAATTGGGATGGGGACGAACAGTGCGCGTCCGTAGTTCTGTCGGGCGAACGGAGTGTGCTCAGAATTCGCTCGGTCTGGCGGAAGTCGGTTGCGAGTACAAGTGAGTCGGTCTCAAGTTCCTCATCGCCAGTCCTCACTTGCCATCTGCCTTGCGGCGTTTGCGTGATCGTGTCCGCTCCTGAGCTGAAACGCATATCGACGCCGCGTGCGCGAGCATGGGCCATGACCGGCCGGAAGAATTCACTGAGCGGAGCAGCGGGGATGCCCAGGCGGCCGCCTTCACGGGATCGCAGGAACGACTCGTGGAATATCTTTCCGGCATATTTTGTGGAGCAGCGTTCGAAGGTGTCGTTGAGTGCGCCCATGACGACAGGCTCCCAGAAGTGGCGGATTGCGCGGTCGCTTTGGTGAGTGCGCTTGAGCCAGGTGGCGAAGCTCTCGGTGTCGTCTGCAGGATAACCGCGAAGGAAGTGCGTCAGTCCGGCGGCAATTCCAGCTTTGTCGCGCAGATTGAGCATAGGAGCGCGGAGGAAGCTGAGGGACTGGTGGAGGGGGGCTGGCAGGCCGCCGGGTTTGAGCCAGGTTTGTATTCCCATGTTCGTGACGATGGAGCTGTCTCGGGCATGGGGCAACCCAGTATTTTGGGGTACATGAACGGGTTGGAGGAAGCAGAGTTCGTCATACCAGCGGATGGATTGGGCTGCGCCGGCTTGCGCGATGAGGTCGATGAAGTTGGTGCAACAGCCCAGGATGACGTGTTGCGAATCGATCGTCTCTTCGAGGGCTGGATGCTGGTAGGAGTAGGCACGACCTCCCACGAATGGGCGGCGTTCCAGCAGCGTAACCGATGCGCCGTCGGCTGCGAGCGCAGTCGCAGCGGCAAGTCCCGCGACTCCCGCGCCAACGACGACCACGCTGCGTCGGAGCGTGCTCATCCGGACACTCGATTCCAAATTGCCATTGCGGCGCCGCGTCCGAAGATGGCGAGTTTTTTGGAGGTGGAGAGGCCGACACGCTCGCGGAATACTTCCATCTTGTTGTCGGCAATGCGGCTGAGGAGGCGGTGGTAGATAGTGACGAGAACCCACATGGCTGCACGGCTGTCGCGGTCAAGCAATGGGATGAGCTTGTTTGCAGCGAGGTAGTATTTCTCTGCGCGGATGGCGAGAGTGGCGAGCATACCGCGTTCTCGCTCGGTCATCGCACGACCGGCAGCGAGTTCGCGTAACTCCGATGGTGTCTCGCCGAACTCGTCGAGGAGATCGATGGGAAGATAGACGCGGCCGCGCTCGACATCTTCCTTCACGTCGCGGAGGATGTTGGTGAGCTGGAATGCGATGCCGGTTTCTTCGGCGAATTGTTCGGCGCGCTGGTCAGTGTATCCGAAGATCTTGATGCAGACGAGGCCGACAACCGACGCAACAAGGTAGCAATAGCGGTAGAGGTCGTCGAAGGTGGCGTAGGTCTGAACAGGTGCGAGATCCGAGGTTCTCGGTTCGAGGTCCATAGTGGTACCTGCAACGAGTTCTTCGAGTAACTCATCGGGGATTCCGAAGCGGTGCTGCGTATCCGCGACTGCTATGAATACTGGATCGGAGTCATGTTCCCAATTTCCCACAACGCCTGTGATCCTGGAGGCACGCCATTCTTCGAGCCACTGCTGCATCTCGATTCGGCGAGCTTCAACAAGTTTGGACTCGTCGTCGGAGATATCGTCGGCGCGGCGCATGAAGGCATAGACGGCACACATGGCGTCGCTTTTATGGCGGGGTAAGACACGAAATGCCCAATAGAAGTTCTTCGCTTCGTGGCGGGCTATGTCGCGACAGAACTTGTAAGCGTCGACGGTCTTCGGGTTCGGTGCTCCGCTCACGCCGGTCGAACTCCTGAGTCCCTGACAACGCTGAGCTTTCCGAAGAGCGCGCCGAGCAGCAGGACAAGTTTCCTACGTCGAGTGACGACGGGGCGGCCGCGGAGCACGTCGTATTTCTGCGCGGCAATACCGTCGAGGATAGCCTCGCCGCCTTTGCGGAAGAGGTCGAGTGTTACGCGGAGTTCGTCGTCAACCAGGGCGCTGATCGGAGCACCTTGACGCAGCATATCGCGGGTGCGATCGACGAGGGCGCGCATCATGGCGGCGAATTCGGGTGTGAAAACGCGGCCCTCGATCTGACCCTCGGCTACGCCGAATCTCTCCATGTACTCCGTGGGAATATAGCGACGCTGGATCTCAGAGTCGCGCACGGCATCCTGCCAGAAGTTGGCGAGTTGCAGGCCGGTGCAAATGTCGTCGGAAAGCAGGGCTCGTTGCTCGTCTCGATAGCCGCAGATCATCAAGACGAGCCGACCGACAGGGTTGGCGGAGTAGCGTGAGTATTCGACCGCCTCATCCCAGGTTCCATAGTGGGTCTTGATCTGGTCCTGGCAGAAGGCGCGAAGGAGATCGTGAAACAGTGTGCGTGGAAGGTCGCAGGCTACGATGGTCTCGTGCAGAGCGACGAATACAGGGTGATGAGACCGCCCCGGAGCGTCATAGCACTCGTCCAGCATCGCGCCCCATGCCTGTAGCAGACGGAGTGCGGTTGTGGTATCCGCCACCTCATCGCCCAGGTCGTCGGAGACACGGCAGAAGGCGTAGACGCTCTCGAAATGCGGTCGCACTCGTTTAGGGAGGAAGAAAGTGGCGACGTGGAAGTTCTCATAGTGCGAGGTGGCGAGCGCATGACACCAGGCGCGGGCTTGGTCGAGCGTAGGACGATCTTCGGGCGTCAGATATTCGGGCGGTGCTCCGATGAGCGTGTCGGCGGCGCGAGCGGCTACCTCGGCCTGGGCGGTCATCGGCCGCTCCCATTGGGGCGGTAGCCATTAGGCAGAACGGCGGTTTTGATGTCGATGACGTTGTCGGCGCTGCGCGTCATCATACGGGCGAAGACGGAGGGCACTTCGTCCAACTTGGCGGTGCGTGTGATGAACTCTGCGGCCTTGAATTTACCGCCACAGATCAGCTTGAGGGCCGTTGCGCATGCGGCGGGCGTGTGGTGGAAACTGGCCTTGAGGGTGATGTCGCCGTAGTGAAGGCGGTTGGTATCGAGGCCGACGATGGTGCCTTTCGGCGGGCCGCCGAAGAAGTTCACGACCCCACCCTTGCGCACCATGGCGACCGCCGATTCCCATGTGGCGGGTGTGGCTACAGCTTCGATGACGATGTCGGCGCCGCGAGCGTTGTCGGTAAGTGCTCGCACAGCTGCGACCGTGTCGACGCCTGCGGCTATCTGGACTACTTCGGAGGCTCCGAAGAGGGTTGCTGCGGCGACCTGGTCGTTTCGTTTCACGACTGCGATTACGCGCAGACCGTGGAGTTGCGCGACGTGGATAAACATTAGACCAATAGGTCCGGCGCCGATGACGACCATGGTGTCTCTGACCTGCGGTCCGGTCTGGTTGAATCCGTGTATTACGCAGGCGAGCGGCTCGGTGAGGGCGGCTTGTTCGAGCGGCATGTGGGCGGGGACAAGTAGTGTGTTCTTCTCCACGATACGGGCGGGAAGGCGCATGTATTCTGCGTAGGCCCCGTTGTTGAAGAGGATGTTTTCGCAGAGATTGTGCTGGCCGTGGAGGCAAAAGTAACAGGTGTAGCAGGGGGCCGAGTTCATCGGGACGACGCGGTCGCCGATGGAGAACTTCGTCACTCCGGTGCCAACCTGGGTCACTGTGCCGGCAAGTTCGTGGCCGAAGACGATGGGCGGATTGAGCATCAAGGCATGGTATCCGCGGCGATAGACTTTCAGGTCGGTTCCACACGTCAGAGCGGCGCCTACCCGGACCAGAAGCTCTCCATCGCCGACGCGAGGAATGGGAATCTGCTCCATGCGCAGGTCTTCCTTGCCGTGTAGGACGGCGGCCAACATAGACTCCGCCGGAGTTTCCGCAATCATCCATTTATCTTCTCACTTTTAGGCGTCGGCCGACCGCGACACGGCAACGCTGCTGTTGGCCATCGGGCGTTCGACTCGATTCGGTAGTCAAAGAACTGACTGCATACGCTGGCCGCATTCCTGCATCTGATACTCTGAGCCTCAGAAAACTATGGCCTTACTGTCCCCAGAGGTATTTCTCAAAAAGCAAATTGCTGCCATTCAGGAGTACTCCGTTCTGTCTGGCACGGCGATCGCCGATCTCTTTACACGGCCGCGATACTGGGCTGATGTTTACACGCAGATGGACTCGATCGGCGTAGGTTCGATGCCGATCATCGTGCTCACCGGATTTTTTACCGGATGCGTACTCGCTCTGCAGTCGGTGACTGCGCTGCAGGAGTTTGGTGCCGTCTCCAAGACCGGATCGCTGGTCTCACTGTCGATGGTCAAGGAACTTGGGCCTGTGCTGACCGGGTTAATGGTCTCGGGCCGTAACGCTGCGGGTATGGCGTCTGAACTGGGTTCGATGAAGGTGACTGAGCAGATTGACGCGATGCGTGCGCTGGGGACGGACCCCATCCGCAAGCTGGTTGCGCCGCGCCTCATCGCTACTGTCTTCATGCTGTTCTTCCTTACCATCGTCGCCGATGCATTCGGGATCATGGGCGGCGCGCTGGTGGCGATCTACCTGCTCGGACTGAATGGAAGCTCGTATCTGCATAGCTCGTACCAAAGCCTGCTCTATGGCGATGTTGTCCAGGGGCTGACCAAGCCTCTGTTTTCCGGTTTCATCATTGCCACGGTCGGCTGCTACTTCGGGATGAAGACGACGGGCGGCACCCAGGGTGTCGGTCGTTCTACCACGCAGGCGGTGGTGGTGTCGTCGGTGTTCATCATCATCGTGGATCTGCTGGTTACTCGCGCCATGATCGGGATCTTCGGCAGCTGAGCGCAGCCTATGAGTGAAACTAATCCGAGTTCCGATGCTGCTGCGATCGACCTGCCCGACAAGGGCCCGGTCGTCGAATTTAAAGATGTCTCCATCACGTTCGACGTGAAGCCGGTACTGCAGAATATTTCCTTTACGGTGGAACGCGGCGAGACGCTGATCCTGCTTGGGCCGGCGGGATGCGGAAAGTCGGTGCTGCTGAAGCTTGCGAATGGATTGCTCGCGCCTGACTCCGGATCGATCAAGATCTTCGGACAGGAGATTACGACGATGCCGGAGGCGGACCTGTACAAGTTGCGCGCGCACATCGGCATGGTGTTCCAGGAGTCGGCGCTGTTCGACTCGCTTACGGTAGAGGACAATGTCGCGTATCGATTGCACGAAGAGCATGTGGCCGAAGATGAGGCGCATAAGCGGGTAGTCGAGGCTCTGAAATTTGTGGAGTTGGAGCAGGCGATTGACAAGTTCCCGTCTGAGCTTTCGGGAGGCATGCGTCGCCGCGTATCCATTGCGCGGGCGATCATCTCCGGACCTGACCTGATTCTTTACGACTCGCCCACGGGTGGACTTGACCCGATTACATCCACGACGATCATCGAGTTGGTGATGAAGCAGCGGGATGTTTCGCACACAACTTCGCTGCTGGTAACGCATCGGCTGCAGGATGCGTTTGTGATGGCGACACACCGCTTTGTTCCTGACAAAGGAATGGTGCCTTTGCCGAAGGATGGGCCGAATCACGGTATGGACGAGAGCACGAAGTTTCTCATGCTGAATGAGGGCGGCGTGGTCTTCCATGGAACGACCGAGGAATTGATGAAGTCGACCGACCCGTGGATCAAGGAGTATCTGTCGTGAGTTGGTCGGTCGCTGGCTGCAATCGATCCCGCCACCCATTTCACTGATTTGCCGCCACCCTCAGCAAAGTTATGCCGCCACCCGTTGCAACGTATGCAGCCACTGATGGGGTAGTCAAAAAATATCATCCACGCCGAAGGCGTGTTCGGGGAAATCGTAGTTTCTCAAAACCCCGTATTTCGACAGGTTCGCGCTTCTCCCCATCGGAGAGACTAGTCGGGTTCCTCTGTTGCCAAATCCGACGCAGTTCCTTGCTCATACGCCAGCAGATCCCCTGGTCCGCACTCGAGCACTTCGCACAGGCGTTCGAGGGTACTGAAGCGAATGGCTTTGGCGCGGCCTGTCTTGAGCACAGACAGGTTTTGCGCCGTGATTCCAACCATCTCTGCCAGCGTATTCAAGCGCATTTTTCGACGTGCGAGCATGACATCCACGTTTACGACAATCGGCATTGAATTCTCCGTCAGACCGTGAGTTCGTTTTCTTCTCGCATCTCCGCGGCCATCTCCATAAACCACGAGATTGCCACGATGATCAGTCCATTCACGAGTACGCTGTAGTCTATGTCCTGTGTGCGCCGTGAGTTGGCAACCAGGAACGGCATCATCGCATAGCCAACCTTGACGATGCCAAGCGCCACACAGCCAAAACCCCATCCACGAATCTGGCCAGCAGACTTCCTAGTGAAGATATCTCCGTGGGAGTAGAAGCCCAGCAAACGAAAGAGTTGAACGCCGCACAAGATGGCGATTCCCCAATACAGGGCAAAGAATACGCCTGCTATAACGCGATCCCGAGTGACAAGACTGTACGCCTTGAATTCGACTCCGTTGTAGGTATACAAAACGGTTCCAACGCCCCAATAAGGTCCATGCGTGAAAATCGGTCCTGTAGCTATAACCCAGAGCATATGTACGCAGAGGAGAATGTAGAGAACGCACAGCACACGAAGGAAACCACTGATTTTCTTTATTTTGGTCAATCTGGCTTCGTTTTCAGGTTGCATGGAAGATTGTCTCCTTGAGATGCCTCATGCACTTCAATATGAGACACAATATCGTGATTATCAATATCTTTTTAATGTTTATCAATAATTTTATCGTTATTTACGATAACGCAAGCGGGGGTATCTTCCACGAATCGCCTCTAAATCGGTATTTTGACCAAGTACGAATTTGCCCTCCGCTGGCCCCTACGAGTTGAGTTGACATCGGCTTCTCGCAGGTAAGGCATTCTCGCGTATTATGTAAGGAGGGGTCTGCTATGTCTTCTGTTTCTCACAATTCGCCTATGACGATTGAAGCCACGGTTACCTCCAAGGGCCAAGTCACGCTTCCCAGTGAATTGCGGAAGCGGTTGGGCCTTCACAAAGGCAGCCGCATTCGGTTCAGCATTCCAACCATCGGCCCTGTTGAGGTCGAGCCCGTTCGCTATGAGCTGGAGGACCTGTGGCGGATGGCAGATGCCGGTCCTAAGCCCGCAGGCGTAATGGGCTTCGATGAAATGAATGCTGCCAAGGGGCAAAGGATATGGTGATGCTGGCTGCCGACACGAATGTCTGGGCGCGTGCCCTGCTCGAAGACGACAAGGCCCAGGCCGCCAAGGCGAAAGCGGCTCTCGCGCAGGCGCGATCTGCGGGCGGCATCTTCGTTCCTTTGCTCGTACTGGCTGAACTCTCGTGGGTGCTTCGCAGCCGATGGGAGAGGGAGAAGGTTATCGACACCTTGGACGGAATGCTGCGAACTCGTGGTGTTCAGGTCGAATCGCCGGCACTTGCACGGAAGTCCCTGGACGCCGCGCGCAGCGGCACCGCGGGCTTTGCCGACCACCTAATCGCGGAAATATCCTTTGCCGCCGGCGCCAATGAAATCCTGACCTTCGATAAGGCTTTTGCCCGCCAGCCGCGCGTACGCCGGTTGCACTGAAATCTGATTGGAAAGAGAACGAGTCGAGCCGCACTGCCGGTGAGTTGGGCTTTTGAGCAAGTTCACTGGCCCAGCACGCTCGATGCGATTGTCAAAAAAGTAAGCACGCACCAATCTCAGTACACTCCACAAAACCCGCTCCACCACAGCCTGCGACCATCTTTTCCACCGGCCAAAGCTTGACAGGCACGATAGGATTAGTGAAAGGAGAAGTAGGAGTGCGGCCATGTGCCTGACCCTGTCCTCTCATCTGAAAACGCCTTGGGGAGACGTTTCTAATCCATTCGCAGCATTGAAAAAAATAGGCCGTCGGGCACCAGGTAATGCCGGAATCCGCCTCGCCAACAGGCGTAACTCGCGTGTTTGGAGATATTTGACCCTAACCGCATTGTAATCAGCTTGTTATAGAAGGCCAAAATCCTAACTCGCTCTGCCGCAGTCACTTAAGACCACCCCCCCCGGGGGGTACCACCCAAAGGAGCAATCCATTGAAAGTCGATCTCTGTCGCCATATCAAGACCAACGGCCTGCAATGCCACGGAGCCGCACTCACAGCCTCGGTTTTCTGCTACTTCCACAATCGCCTCCACCGCAGCCACGACCTCTATCGCGACAAGGCCTATTTCCAGTCCGCCAAAATGATGGATCATCCCTTCGTCCTCCAACTCCCAGCCATCGAGGACCGCGAGTCCACACAGCTGGCGATCTCCACTGTCATCAACGCGCTTGCCACCGGCTGTATCGACCGCAAGGACGCCAACTCGCTCTTCTATGGCCTCCAGCTCGCCTCCGCCAACGCCCGCGGATTGTGTATCGTCCGCCGCCCCACCCAACTCGTCCGCGAGGTTTGCAAGGAGTCATGGACCGCCGTCCCCGAAACCAACCCGGACATCGCCCCTCCAGGCCGCACCTGCGAGATCGAAGACCCCGCCGAATCAGAATCCACAGACCCCCCGGAGTTCCCCCAGCCGCCCATCGAAACCGCCGCGCTCGCCGTCGTCCAGAATTCCTCCTCGCTGCAAGTGGGCGACGGAATCTGCCGGACCGTCGTCGAGTTGGCGATGTACGAGAAGGTGTTAGCGTTTTCCCCTTTCCCACTCCTCGTAGGAGATGCGGGGGACGGTGAGGAGGGAGTCGCGGGTGTGGACGTATGTGCCAAGACCGTTCATCCGGCCGACAGCGTGCAGCTCATCGGCCTTGATGTAGGGGCCCGCGGGGTCGACAAAGCGGTCTTCGACGTACATGGCGACGACTCGGCCGAGGATGATTCGCGATCGGCCAATCTCCATGGAGGTGAACTCCTTGCACTCGAGTGCGGCGTGGGCCTCGGCGATGCGCGGGACTTTGACGATGGAGGAGGGCGCGGTGGTGAGGCCGGCCATCTCGAGTTCGTTGACGCCAGAGGGGAAGTCGGTGGCGCAGATGTTCATCTTTTCGAGCAGGTCTTCGGTGACGACGTTGATGACGAATTCGCCGGTGCGGCGGATGTTGCGCGCGGTGTCCTTGGGGACGGCTTCGCGGCCCGGGCGATTGGTTACGCCAATGCCAACGATGGGCGGGTCAGTGCAGAGGTAGTTGTACGCGCTAAAGGGTGCGGCGTTGAGCGTGCCCTCTTCGTCCATGCTGGTGATCCAGGCAATGGGTCGCGGGGCTACCAGGCCGATGAGCAGGTTGTAGACCTGCCGATGCGCTGTTTCTTCCATGTTGAACTTCATTCGTATGTCCTCGATGTAAGCCTATCGCACGGGTTGGGCGAACGAGGTAAATCAACAGGTTACGTCTGCGGAAGATGATTCGCGGGCATCAGGGCGAATACTCACGAATAGCGCTATTCTCAGTGCGGAATGGCCGCTGAAACTGCTAAAATGGAGGGTAATGACAACGCCCCTGAAGACGCTGTTCCTGAACCCGCCCTCCTTTGAAAAGTTTGATGGTGGCGCCAGCAGTCGCTGGCCCGCAACCCGCGAGATCGAGTCGTATTGGTACCCGGTCTGGTTGACGTACCCCGCCGGAATGCTGGAAGGCTCGCGCCTGCTGGACGCTCCGCCGCACCACATTAAGTGGGCGGAAGTGGTGACGATTCTGAAGGACTATGAGTTCCTGGTCCTGTTTACCAGCACCATGGGCTGGGACGGCGACCAGAAGATGGCCGAAGTGATCAAGCAGACGTATCCCTCGATCAAGATTTCGTTCGTCGGACCGCCGGTGACGACATCGCCGGATAAGGCTTTGAACGAGTGCCCTGCGATCGACTTTATCTGTCGGCGCGAGTTTGATTTTTCGGTGGTGGAGTTTGCCAATGGCAAGCCGCTGAACGAGATTCTCGGGGTCAGTTATAGGGACGCGAACGGCGTGATCCAGCACAATCCGGACCGGGCGCAGGTAACTCCGGAGCAGCTTGATGAGATGCCCTGGGCGACTGAGATTTACGCGCGTGACCTCGACGTGACGAAGTACAGCGTGCCATTTCTGCTGCATCCTTTTGTGTCGCTGTATTCAACGCGTGGATGCCCGGCGCAATGCACGTTCTGCCTGTGGCCGCAAACTCTGAGCGGACATGCGTGGCGTAAGCGCTCTACCGACGATGTTGCCGCGGAGATGGCGAATGCAAAGAAACTGTTCCCGAATGTGAAGGAATTTTTCTTCGACGACGACACCTTCAACATTCAGAAAGCGCGCACGGTTGAGCTTTGCGAGAAGTTGAAGCCGCTGGGTCTGACATGGTCGTGCACGTCGCGCGTGACCACGGATTTCGACACGCTGAAGGCGATGAAGGAGGCCGGTTGCCGGTTGCTGATCGTTGGTTTTGAATCGGGCGATCCGCAGATTTTGAAGAACATCAAAAAGGGCGCAACGGTTCAGCGGGCGCTTGACTTCCAGCGCGACTGTCACAAGCTTGGATTGGTTGTGCATGGCGACTTCATTCTCGGCCTGCCAGGCGAGACTCGGGAGTCGATTCGCAACACGATTGAGTTCGCCAAGCAGCTTGACTGCGAGACGATTCAGGTGTCGATTGCGCATGCGTTTCCAGGCACCGAATTCTTCGATTACGCGAAGGAAAATGGGTTCATCACCAACGAGGCGATGTCGGACGAGGGCGGCCACCAGATGGCGCACATCGAGTACCCCGGTCTGCCGGTCGAGTACGTTATGGAGATGGTGCACAAATTCTACGACGAGTACTTCTTCCGGCCGAAGGCGGCATTCCGCGTGATCTGGCAGGCAGTGTTGCACCGCGATCTTCCGCGTTTGTATACCGAGGCACGCTCGTTCATGAAGCTGCGTAGCCAGCGAAACAAGGCGAGTCGCGCGGCGTCGGCATTGAAGGCGCAGGAGTCGGTCGGGCAGGGCGCTTAGTTCAGGCCATGGATTGAGAGAAGGCGGTCAGCTTCGGCTGGCCGCTTTTGTTTGTGCGGTATTCTGTTTGCGATGCGATATCGACTTCATATCAATCGCGCGAGTATTTTCTGGCGACATTCCCATTCGTTGAGGGCATAAGTCAGTTTCTCCATCAGAAAAGCCACACCTACGATGGAGTCGGCTCTTTTTGGCACATCCTTTACCCGTACCTTCTTCTCAGCACGCCGCTGATCCTGTTATTGCAATATCTTTACAGCTATGTCGAACTGACCCCGTCGTCGCTGGAGTATCAGGCAGGGTTGTGGCATCGCTCCGTTGAGTACCCGCAGATCGAGCGGATTCGCGGAGTGGCTTGCAGCGGTATGGGAAGTTCCGCTGTCACGACCGAAGTTTACGGATCAGGGATGAAGAAGATGAGTTTGAAGGTGGAGCAAACTCAGGAATTCATAACCGAGCTGAGACAATATGTTCCACAGTCGGTGCTGGAGGAAACCAAGGTTTGGTGAGACAGACTAACTCGGTGTCGCGCTGGCTGGTTCTTCTTGCTGTGATGCTGGGCGCTGCAGCGGCCGGTGGGTTGCTGTCCGGCGATATTTGTGGAGCGGCATCCGCGCAGGCAGTAACGCAAAAGCATGCGAGTGCGACTTTGAAGGGCGACGCGGCACATCCGGCGCATGGGCAACACTGGGTAGATACGCGGCTGTACTTTGGGCTGGGGCCGGCGGATGCGCCGGATAAGGGTGTGTCGGAGTCGGCGTGGCGTGAGTTTCTCGACAAGGAAGTGACGCCGCGATTTCCGGCGGGCCTGTCGGTCATGGATGTCTACGGGCAATGGCAAGGCAAGCAGGAGAAGGCCCCGGAACGAATACGGTCGAAGGAGTTGATCATCGACTATCCGCCGACGGCCGCGAATGCAGCGAAGATTGAGGCGATTCGCGCGGCGTGGAAGCAAAAGACAGGGGACCAGTCGGTGATGAAGGTGACGCAGCCGGCGGATGTGTCGTTCTAGCGCGGGCGCGAGGCGGGCTTATGTCCTCTAAACTGGAGGGAGATGAAACACACACTTTCTCCGCAGCGGTATTTAATTTTGCTTACGGTTTTGCTGACTGCATCGGTTGGCGACACGATGCTTTCGCACGGCATGTCGCAGATTGGTGCTGTCGACTTCCATCATCTTGGGTTACTGCTTGCAGCGCTCCGCAACCCGTGGGTTATCGGCGGAATTGTGCTGCTGATTGGATTTTTTTCGAGTTATTTGACCGCGCTGAGCTGGGCCGATCTTACTTTTGTGATGCCGGCGACGGCGTTCGGCTACGTGGTGGTCGCGCTATTGAGTCGCTTCTGGTTGCATGAGCATCTGAGCGCGTATCGGTGGGCAGGCATACTGACGATTGTGTGTGCGGTGGGGTTCGTCGCTAACGGGCCATCGCGGACTGAACACGAACCGACTGCGCTTGAAGTTATGGACTCCGGAGCCGGCCGTTGATGCACCTGACGCGGACGTTCGAGACCTGGTGCTGCATTCTTACTGTTGCGGCGCTGGCGATTACGGGTGAGGTGCTAACGGCGGGAGCCATGCGGCGGATTGGCGACCTTGACGTGATTCGGGCGAAGAGTGGGTTGCCGGGGGCGATTCGCGCTGTGCTTACCAGCCCAATGTTCCTGATTGGGTCGGTGGCGATGGCATTGAATTTTTTTGCACTGCTATTTACGCTGAGTGTTGTTGATGTCTCGCTCGCGGCTCCGGCTACTGCCTCGCTTACGTACATCGGCAATGCGGTGGCGGCGAAATTCTTTTTGAAAGAGAATGTGGATCGGCGGCGATGGCTGGCTGCGCTGTTTGTGTGCGCTGGCGTATTTCTGCTTTCAAAGTAGAGCGTGTCAGGGACGGGGAGTTGGGCTAGCTGGGAGGTTTTATTGCGGGACTGAAACAGTGGTCGGTCGCGGCGTAGTAGCCGGTTTGAGCCAGGTTTCGAGGTCGCCAGTTTGGCGGAGAAGTTGGATCTCAGCCTGGTGGAGTTGGAAGCTGGCGTCGATGACGGCGAGATATTTGTCGCGCTCCGCGATGCGGGCTTTCTGTTCATCTTTCGGAGTCATCTGGGGGGCGTTAGGATCGCCGCTGCCCGATTGCAATTGCAGACGGGTCACGTCAAGCTGTTGTTGCGCAAGTTGTTGCTGAAGGGTGGCAACTTCTCCCTGGGCCTGCAGTTCAGCGAGGCTGTGGCGGAGGCGAGACTGGCCATCGAGGGCGTCCATCTGCGCGGATTGCGCATCGTGGAAGGTGCGCGATGCTACTGCCGCGGACTCGCGCGCTTTTGCACTGTGACCTTTATCCAGGATGGGGAGGATAATCTGAACGCCGAAGACGCCTTCGTCGGCCTTGATTGTGCCATTCAGTTTTTGCAGCGCGGCAAACGAGTCGGTGAATGTGGCGTAGCGCTGGTACTGGGCGACCAGGTTGAACTCCGGCCAGAAATGATAGCGAGCATCTCCGGCCGCCTGCTGCCGTCGGGCTTCCGCAGAGGCGAATGCCGAGGCCACCGCGGCGTTGGCATAGCCGTGGGCGGCTGTGGGTTCCGATGCGTTGAAGGCGACGGGGCTCACGGGAAAGTCCGGGTCGATGCTCAGTGCGGTGGGCGGCAGTCCGATCAGGCGTGCGAGGTGTTCGCGATCGTAGGCGACGTCGTCGTGAGCCTTGAGGATTGCGACGCGGAGTTCGGCGGCAGTGAGTTTAGACCGGGTCAGATCGATTGGAGAATCCTGCCCAGCATCGACGCGCGCCTGAACGATGGTGGCGAGGGCGTTGGCGTATCCGGCCTGCTGGTCGATGGCCTGCTCGCGCTGCTGGTCGTGATTGAGCGCGATGAAGGCAAGTGCGGCGTCTTGCGCGACTGCCTCACGGGCGTCCTCGAGCGCGAGACGAGCGGCGTTCAGGCCTGCCCGTGCCGAGCGAATATAGAACGACTGCGATGCATTGAAGACGAGCCCCCCGCCGGAGACGGTTGCCAGGGTGGGTGGGTTAGGACTAAAACCGTATGCCTGACCGAGCCCGGCTCCAACCGTGATGGAAGGGACATAGGCGTCTAGGGTTTGTGAGACCTGGGCGTTAGCCTTTATAACATCGGCCTGCGCCCCCTGAACGCGCGGGCTGATACGAAGCGCAAGATCGACGGCGGTGGTAAGCGAGATCTGAGCTCCCATGAAATTTGGACACAGAAAGAGAGAGCTCAGAGTGAGCGGGAGGATAAAGCGCCGCATGGTCCCGAGGATAGCTGGCTGGAGTGTCCAGTTCAATGACAGGAAGGAGGATGTTGGGCGAATGCTCATTTATTGGACGGGTGTTACCTCAAGGCCATTGGTGAGATCGCGATTGATTGTCGGAGTGGTGGCAACGATGTCGCCTTCGCTAAGGCCACTGGTGATTTCGGCTTCGTTCAGGTTGATGATGCCTGTCTGAACCCGGGTTAGGACAAGCTTATTTTGAATAACACGGTACACAAAGTAACCAGCCGAGTCTTGCTTCAGGGCTGAGTGCGGAACTTCGAGGACGTGCTTGTTCTGCGCGGTTGTGACGGTTACAGTAACGTTCGCGTTGGGATCGAGAGTGCCGCTGCCATCGTCGACGGTGATGATGCACTCGCCAACAAAACGTTGTTGATAATTGATAACGGTAGTAGGGGGCTGGGTAATGTGTCCGTGCCAGATTGTCCCGCGCTTTGCCTCCCAGGTGATTACGACTGACTGCCCGGCGGCGAGACTGCCGATATCGGGCTCGTCGAAATAAGCCGTGACGTGCATGCGGCTCAGGTCTGCGACGTAGACCAGGTCTTCCCCCGTACTGACGTAGTCGTACCTAGCGACGGGGAGATAGTACACAGTGCCGGCGATCTTGCTGCGGATGTTGGCGGTGGCGTAGCCGCTCTGGGCGGCGACGACTGCTGCGCGCGCGTCGGCGAGTTCAGCCTGAGCACGAGTCTGGTCTGCCTGACCGTAACGCTGCGAGCTGTGCTGTTCGATGGTGTTGAGATTGCTGTCATCGACCTGGACGCGATGCTCAGCGGCGGCGACCTCGGCGGTTGAGGCCGCGCCTTTTTGCTGCAGTTGTTGGAGTGAAGCGAGTGATGCGGCGTCCTGCTGTCGCTGCAATTTGGCGCGGCTCAAATCCGCTGCGAAGCTGTTTCGCTCATCCTGCGTGCCGCCGTGCTGGATGTCGCTGGTAGCGAGTTGCGCAGCCTGGAGTGTGGAGTTGGCGTGTGCGAGATTTGCCAACGCGTACTTGTCATCCATTTTGATGAGCAATTGGCCAGCCTTGACCTTTTCGCCCAAATCCACGTAGACGTCCTGTACCTGACCTGCGGCTTGGGCGTGAACCTGGAAATCGTTCACCGGCTCGATCTTTCCGGTGGTCGAAAAAGATCGGGATAGGTCACCGTAGGAAACTTGTGCTACTCGAACCGTGATTCGCTCTCGGGTGAGCGAACGGACTGCATAGATTCCTAGAAAGACGAGGACGAGGGCTGATCCCCAGACTACAAACTGCGTCGAGCGATTTGACTTGGTAACGAGTGCCATGTGTTTAGTTATCAGTATATAAGACACACGTTCGCGCAAAACGACCCATAAATTTCTTCGAAGCCAAGTTACAACGGCCTACCGGCTGAGTGGAAGCAAACGTGAACCTGGCAGCAATGGTTCAATTGAACGGCACTGGAAGCAGCGCTGCCGCCGCAGCGGGCCGGAGGGCTCGGAGTTCAAGTTCGAGGCCTCCGAAGTGAGGACTGGCATAAGAGCCAGTGTTTTGCCGGAGGCGGTAAAGGATCTCGATAATACTGCCCTCGGCGATTTCAGCGCAGAGAGCTCGCCAGTCGACGGGGCCGCGGCTCCACCCGAGCGCCTGGATCGGAGCAGGAGAGGTGGGCTGCGTGAGTTGCAGACAGACGTGACGTTCCTGGATAAAGCGGACGGGAGCAGCGACGATGGCGTTGCGGGTAAGGAATATGGGCTCATGGTTGCCGATGCCGAAGGGTGCGCACCGAGCTATCCACGAGGCGAGATTGAGATTAATGTCGGCGAGCGCGAGTTCCGCGTCGTAATCAAGCTGCGGGATGAGCAGCGACGTGGTGAGCTGGGTAGGAGAGTAGGCATGCATGCGGGCGCGGAGCAGGGGAAGCCGCGCCAGAGGGAGTGAAAATCCGACAGCGTGGGCGTGGCCTCCGAAGCGATGGAAGAGAGGGGTTTCGGGCTCACCTGCATCGGCGGCGGTGATGGCGTCAAGCAGGTGAAAGCCGGCTATGGAGCGGCCTGAGCCGTGAACGTTACCGTCGGCGTGGCTAAGGATAAGGGCTGGGCGTCCGGTGCGGTCGACGACGCGCGAGGCGAGAATACCAAGGACACCGCGATGCCAGTCGGCGTGGTCGAGGATGATGCAGTCGGCCGGATACGCACCATTGGCGTCGATCAGCGTGAGGAGAATCTTTTCGATGGCGTCGAGGGCCTGAGCCTCGGAGGCGCGGCGGTCTTGATTGAGGCTGTCGAGTTTGACGGCGAGCTCGTGGGCACGTGCGGGATCGCGCGTGAGAAAGAGTTCGACAACGTCGGAGGCGATGTCCATGCGGCCGGCGGCGTTGATTCTTGGTGCGAGGCGAAAGCCGACCTCAGTCGCGGTGGGCGCTCGGTCCAGCGGTATCTTGGCAAGCTCCATGAGGGCGCGAAGTCCCGGTTGGACGGGGTTGGCCAACGCGGCGAGGCCGAGCGCGGCGATGGCGCGATTTTCGCCAGTTAGCGGGACCGAATCGGCGATTGTGGCAATGGCTACGAGCTTTAGAAAAGAGGGAATGAGGACCGTGCGGATGCGGGTGCGGAAGGCGTGTGGATCGGGAACCAGAGGAGCGGCGGCGAGCAGGAGGGCTTGCGCGAGCTTGAAGGCTACGGCTGCTCCGCAGAGATGTTTGTTGGGGTATGGGCAGCCGGGCTGATTGGGATTTATAACGGCGAGTGCGTCGGGGATCGAAGTGTCGTCGGGGAGATGATGGTCGGTGACGATCAGGTCGAGGCCGAGGGCGTGGGCTTCGATGGCTTCGGCTATTGCGCGGATACCTGTGTCGACGCTGATAACGAGGCGGATGCCAGCGGCGGCGGCTTCGGCGAGGATGGCATTTTGCATGCCGTATCCTTCGCGGATGCGATGGGGGACATGGTACGTTACGGTCGCGGGCTTGGTGGGGTCGATGGCGTGGGCGATTCGCTCGATAGTGGTTTTGAGCAGCACGGTTGCTGTGGTGCCGTCGACGTCGTAGTCGCCATAGATGAGGATGGGTTGGGCGGCGTGAATGGCCGAAAGGATTCGCTCGACTGCAGCAGCCATGCCGAGCATCTGCGCGGGATCGGTGGCGGGGTCATCCAGCAGGGCTGCCAGCGATGGATTGAGGAAGACTTCGGCAGCGGCAGGCGTATCGATCCCGCGCGTGATAAGCATCTGGGCGATTGCGAGCGGACAGTTAAGTTGGGCGGCGAGTGGGCGAAGTATATCTGGGTCGGCAGCAGCCTTGGCGAGCCATGTGGAGGACGGAGCTGGAATGGATTGCTGTTGCACCGTCTGGCGATCCTGATCCGGGTTTGGACCCTGCAATTCGGAGGTGTCCAGTTTTAGTCTTCGTCGCTTTCGTCGACCACGATGCCGCCGAGGTCGGTGATGGTTTCGATAAGTTCCTGGAAACGCTCATACCACTCGGTCGATGTTTCGAAGAGGAACATCACGCCCTGGTGCGCAAACCCGAGTTGAAGGTAGCCGAGTTTGCCCACGTGGTTGACGAGGTATTCGGCGTCGTCGATTTCGGGCGCGTCGGAGTCTGGGTAGGCCTGGTCGCGAAGTTGCTGGAGCAGGATGGCTATGTCGGATTTTTCCAGCATTACTTCGCTCATGGTGACGAAGGTGGCGCCGGCAGCCTTGGCGTGCTCGACAAAGTCCTTCCACGAGTCGAGGTCTTCATCTTCGAAGATGACAGTGGGGACTTCTTCGGTGACATATCCATTGAAACGACGCATGCCGTGGCCAGCGATGAAGGCCACCATGTCGTCTTTGAGTGAGATGAGATTGTCGGGTTGCATGCAGTGAGTATTGTCGCAGAAAGTGCGGTGGAGCGCACGAGGGTTTGTCTCTGGATGCGGGTCGCCTTCGCAGGATAGGGATGCGTTTTGTGCCGTGATTCGCGTGGAGTAGCATGGGAAATCATGCGAGCCATTCAAATTACACAAACTGGCGGGCCCGATGTGCTGGCGCTCCGCGATCTTCCTAATCCAACGCCGGGGCCTGGTCAGGCGCTGATGCAAATCGAGGCGTGCGGCGTTAATTTTATTGACGTATATCTGCGCGAGGGGCGGTATCCGTCGCAGCTTCCGTTTGTCCCCGGACAGGAGGCGGCGGGGACCGTGATTGCACTTGGGGCGGATGTTGCATCAGACTCGTTCAAGGTGGGCGACCGGGTGGTTTGGTGCCATGTGATGGGCACATACGCTGAGTTTGCGGTTGCACCGTTGTCCAAGCTGATTGCAATTCCCGAGAGCATCAGTGTGCGGCAGGCTGCGGCAGCAATGCTGCAAGGGATGACGGCGCACTACCTTGCGCACTCGACCTACGCGATTCAGGCGGGGGATACGGTGTTGATCCACGCGGGGGCGGGTGGGGTTGGGCTGCTTCTGATCCAGATGGCGAAGAGGCTTGGGGCGCGTGTGCTGACTACGGTGTCGACTGAGGAGAAAGCGGCGCTGGCGCGTGAGGCTGGAGCGGACGAGACGATCCTGTATACGCGCGAGGACTTTGCCACGAAGGTGCGCGAGTTGACTGGCGGCAAGGGCGTTCCGGTGGTGTATGACTCGGTTGGCAAGACAACGTTCGATGGCAGCCTGGCGTGTCTGCGACCGCGCGGCGTCATGGCGCTATACGGTGGATCAAGCGGCGCGGTGCCACCGTTCGATCTGATTCAACTGTCGACGAAGGGATCGTTGTACGTGACGCGGCCCACGCTCAAGGACTATACGGCAACCCGCGCGGACCTTGAGCAGCGGGCTGGCGATGTTCTGCGGTGGGTTGCGGAGGGGACGCTGAAGCTGCGGCTGGAGCATAACTATCCGCTGGCGGACGCGGCGCAGGCTCACCGCGATCTCGAGGCGCGCAAGACGACGGGGAAGGTGCTACTGATTCCGTAGCGGCGAATGAAAGCGCGGACCTGCGTGGACGATGGAACCGGCGATGTCGGGACTGCATAACTCAGGAGAGAATGAGGGAGACTTTCGATTGGGCGTGGGTTGAGGCATAGAGTACGCAGACGATTGAAGTCTGGAACGCTTGCTGTGCGTAGTCCGCTCAGGGCGGCGCGCATTACACATTCAGATCGGCTTGCAGCGCAGCAACGAATTACCGGCTTCGCACGATTTTCCGGCGCTGGGCTAAATCTGGAACGGCATGCGGTTCAGCTGCTTACGGATGACTTTCTGCCCGTGGGTACGAAGCTGGCGCGTTGGGCCAGGCGATTCGACGACAGCCTGAGCATGGCAGATATCATCCAGGCGAACAGGAATGCCTGGACCGCGTGCGGGCTTCAACCGGTTTCAGGGAAGACTGTCGAATTGACTGCATCCATCCTGGGGTACAGCCTGCTCTACCGCTACACCGATAACTTTCTGGATCGCATTGATATTTTCGATGAGGGCAAGCAAAGATTCGGCGAGCGCTTTCGAGAGCGCTTGCGCGGAGAGAGAATTTCCGCTGGGGACGGACGGGAAGCTTCGCTGTGGGCCCTGGTCGAGTTGATCGAAGGGCAATTCAGTCGAGAGCATTATCCATAGGTTTACCAGTGCTTATTGGCGATCCATCGGGCGCAGCAGGAGAGCATTGCACAAGTGAAGAGCACCGCAAATTTCAGCGATACGGAAGTATTGCGGATGAGCTGCGCGAAGGGTGGAAGCTCGGTGCTGGCAGATGCGTGTCTCGCGCGCGGCTGCCTGAATGCGACAGAGCGCCGATTTCTCGCTTAAGTGGGGCGTGCTGCTGCAATTGGGGGACGGCCTGCAGGATGTACGTGAGGATTTGCAGCGTGGTTCGATCGCACAATTTTGGAGAGCGACAGCAATGGGCGGCCTCGCGACTCAACTGCTCAGCTTCAGCGAGCAGGTTGGAGCCAGAATGGATCGGCTGCCGCACGGTTCGGCGATGCTCAAAGATTTGTTGAGGATGAGTTGGCGATCGCTGATTGTCGGAGCGGTGGCAGACTCGCAACAATTCTTCTTGGCAGAATTTTTGCAGGAGATTGAGAATAATTCTCCCTTTCGTTTTGGGTTTCTGCGGGCTCGACGCACGAGGTTGGCGAGCCGCGAAGGCTTGTGCTCAAAGCTGTTCAATGCGTTCCTCGAGCCGCCTGACGACGGTGATTTGGATGCGGACCAACTGGTCGTGCGCTTTGGCCAGCTCCTGGTAGTCCTGGATCGTGGCTCCAACTCCAAGTCCACCGACCAGACCTAAGCAGCGACCCGTTGATCAGAGATCGTGAGATTAGCTGGTTGTGTGCAGTCCGACAAGTCTGCAGAGTTTTGACTTCGCGAACAAGATCGCTTACTAATTGGATCTCGCCCTTTTGCGTCTGGCCTTCGTCTGGCGGTCGCGTCACCCACAACTTTTGCCCGTAACGGAATGTTCGGGAAGCGCGGTGAAAATCCGCCACTGCCCCGCAACTGTGAACGCGCACGCTGTTCCAAGACACTGGAGAGCGTGAATGCCAGCCAGGATTTTCCCACTGAAGCCGCCAGGCGACGGGAAGGGAGGTCGAGTTTTATCGGCTGCATGTGCCCGCGTGAGTCAGGAGACCGGTTCTGCGACGTACAGTAACCACGTTCCCGGGGGGGAGCGTAGGAGTTCCGACATGTTTATCGTCCACGGCCGTTCGATGGCCGCATCTAGTTTGCGTGCGTCTGCCATGCGCAGATTTTCGACGCTTGCCGCCTTCGCGATTCTCTTACAACTTTTGCTGCTGTTCTCGACCGCCGCGCATGCCGTGGTGGTTCGCGGCGTGGTGACAGACCCGCTGGGCAAGCCACTTCCCGGGGCGCGACTTCAACTTATTCAGGGGTCGAAACCAATTGCGATTGGTATGGCCGGCTTGGACGGCGCATACGAAATTCGATCTACTGAGGCCGGCCGTTTTATCCTGCTGACGTCGTCGGCGACGTTCTATCCCGGCATCGGGCTGGATTTTTACGGTGGCTCGACCGACGTGGTGGTGCAGAACGTTGTACTCGAAACATCCTCGGTACACGAGGCGATCACGGTGACAGCTACGGGCATGCCGACACCGATCGAGCAGTCGAGCTCGGCGGTGACACTGATTCCGGTTTCTTATCTGGCAACGGCAGTCGGAGTGGTAGATGCGCTGCGGCAATCTCCTGGTGTTGATGTGGTGCAGAGCGGGCAAACTGGCGGCGTGACTTCGCTGTTTGTGCGGGGTGGAAATTCCACTGCGAATCAGGTGCTGATTGACGGCATTCCCGTCGGGGATGTTGGTGGTACGTTCGACTTCGGGACTGTGTCCTCGACTGGGTTGGCCAGTCTCGAACTCTATCGTGGGCCCAACTCTGCGCTGTACGGGACCGATGCTGGAGCGTCGGTGCTGAATCTGGAGACCCCGCGTGGCAGTACTGCGAAGCCGGTTGCTATCTACTCTGGTGACGCCGGCAACTTTCATACGTACCGCGACGAGTTGGCGGTGAGCGGGGCGCACCAAAAGCTTGATTACTACACGGCATTCTCGCGCTTCGATACGTCGAACGCGCTGGCGAGGGACGAGTACCATTCGGCTACGTCGGCGGCCAACCTTGGATACGATCTGCTGGCGAATACGCAGGCTCGTTTCACCATTCGGAATGCTGTTTCGGCTGCGGGGCTTCCTGGCGCGCATGATTTCTACGGCATTTCCGCCAGTGGCAAGCAGAGTGACCAGGATCTGTACTCGGGACTGACCTTGCAGAACCGCGTGGCGGGGAACTGGCACAATTTGGTGCGTTACGGCATCGCCCGTAAGCGCGAGCAGGCGAAGCAGTTCGAGGATGTAGGAACGCCGATCACATTCAATTTCGGAACCGTACCCTGCAGCGCTCCAACGGCTAACTGCTTCACGGAATACTTCGGCAACGTGGTCACAATTCGCGGGGCGAATGGATACAGCGCAACCGGACGGGCTTCGTTCTTCCTCCCTACGGAGAAACAGGTTTCAAATCGCGACGAGCTGTATTATCAGTCCGACTATAGCTTTAGCCATTATGTGACTGCGCTGTTCGGCTTCCGATATGAGAACGAGCGCGGCAGCTTTGTAACTTCGTTTTCCGATGAAAAGTTGCAGCGGACGAACTACGAATACACTTTGCAGCTTCAGGGTGCGATCAAGAACCGCCTCTTTTATTCCGCTGGTGGCGGACTCGAAAAGAATCATCTCTACGGCATCACGGGAACTCCGCGACTTGGTTTGTCATACGCGCCGGTGCGCCCAGGGACAAAGTGGTTCCACGGTACTTTGCTGCGTGTGAATGCGGCTACTGGAGTGCAGGAGCCCACGCTGGGTATCCAGTTCGCCAGCCTCTATACCCAGCTCCAACAAGCAGGCGACACGGCTGACATTGCCAAGTATCACGTGATGCCAGCGGGGCCGGAGCGATCGCGTTCTTACGATGGAGGTGTCGACCAAAACATCCGAGGCGAGAAGTTGATGCTGAAGGTCGACTACTTTCATAATTCGTTTAACCACCAGCTTGAGGGCGTTGACTCGGGCGCGCTACAGCAAATCTTCCATTTTTCGCCGAGTACGGCGCAGATGGTATTCACTCCATATCTCAACTCTTTGGCTTTTCGTGCGCAGGGATTTGAGACGGAGCTGCGTTGGCAACCGCTCTCGCGATTCATTGTGCGCGGCGGCTATACCTACCTGAATGCGGTTGTGACTCAGTCCTTCTCGAGCGATGCGTATAGCAATGGCACCGCGAGCAATAACCCTAACTTGCCGGGGGTCCGGATTGGGGCAGAAGGTCCGTTGATTGGGGCGCGACCGTTTCGACGCCCCCCGCATACGGGATTCTTCGCGGTGCAATACACCGGCACAAAGTTTGGTGCGGCATTCAAAGGCGCACTAGCCAGCCGCTCGGACGATTCCACATTTTTGGATGGCTTCGATCCGGACTTTGGCAACTCTCTGATTCTGCCGAATCGCAATCTTGATTTTGGTTACGCAAAACTGGACGCTAACTTTACCTATGCGGTGAAGAGGCATGTAACCATGTTCAGCGAACTTGATAATTTGCTGAGCCAACAGCACATTGGGCCTATTGGGTATCCGGGACTGCCATTCACGGTGCGTGCGGGACTGAAGGTAAGGATTGGCGGCGAGTGAACGTCGATTTGCGGTGCGGGGCCTGAATTGGTACTGGTGCGTCGATCCGGCCCCGCACACGTCTAATCAGTAGGTATGAAAATCATTTTGCAATTCGGATTACTCGTTACAGCCGCCCTAGTGTCAAGCAATGCTGCACCAGCCCAGCGGGAAGGTCCGGTGCCGACGCAGGTACTGGTTACCGTTGATGCCAAGTCAACGCCGCCGGAAAATGCATCCGCGGTGATCGTCTCCGTCAATGACCACAAAGGGCCACTGACGGCGTGGGAGTCTGTGGTTCCTGGCAATGCCCAGGTGGCTTTACTAATCGACGATGGCTTGCGCGAGAGCGTTGGGCGTGAGCTCGACAATCTGCGAAAATTTGTTCGTACCTTGCCGCCTGGCGTTGAGGTACTGGTCGGCTTCATGCAGTTTGGTCGCGTCGTATCGCAGCAGCCCTTTAGCACGGATCACGAGTTGGCAGCTTCAACACTTCATTTGCCCGATGGTTTGCCCGGCATGAGCGCGAGCCCATACCTGTGCCTGTCGGACTTTGTGAAGCATTGGCCCGTCGCTGGTTCATCGTCAGATGGAAACGAGATTGGAACTGCATCGCGGCACAAAGCACGATTTGTGCTGATGCTTTCCGATGGAGTTGATCCATACAACGGAAGTACCAGCATTATGAATCAGGACAGCCCTTACGTTGCCGCTGCAGTGACGGACGCGCAGCGAGCTGGGGTTGCCGTGTATACGATCTACTACGGCGGCGCCGGCATGCGCGGCGATTCGGCGAACAACAGCGGTCAGAGTTATCTCGCGCAACTGACGCAGGGAACTGGCGGCATTAACTATTGGCAAGGTAGTGGTAATCCAGTTTCGATGGCCCCGTTTCTAGCTCAGTTTCAACATGCGGTCGCAGAGACCTACATCGCAACATTTAATGCCCCCATGGGCAATAATCCGCAGCGGGATATGGTGCGCGTGAAGTTTTCTGCCGCGAAGACCAAGCTTCATGCACCGGAAGAAGTGCGTCCGGGTAACCAGGAATAGTCAGCAGATGTGGAGAGGTTCGTTCCGGAAGCACGGAGTACGACGTTGGGCATGATAAAAGGGTTGTTTGTTGTCGGCGCGTTTGGGCGTGGATCAGGTCTGCTAACGTGGATGCTCATTGCAGCAAGTTTCTTATGCCTACTGTCACCCGCGGCGCTGCGGGCTCAGAATGAGCCTGACTCAAAAGATACTGCCAGCTGCACGTTGAAAGACCACGTATACCGCTGCGATGGCGCAGCCTTTCAGGCTATGCTCCTGAGGGCGAAGACAGTCTCGGTGGAGGCTCACAATGCGGATGGTGTGGCGCGAAGCCAGTTGATGGATCTGTTGACGAAGAAGCTGAATAAGTCGATTGCGACCAAAGGTGTTCCGGCAGATCTAATTTTTCTGATGATGCCCATTGATCCGTCTGGAATCGTCAATGGGGCGGGAAACGCGGAGCTGGGTACGCTGCGTGTCTATACTGCCGCGACCGACGGCACACGCGGGAATTTAGTGTGGGCAGAGACATTTTCCGGCACTCAGGATTTGCCGTGGCCGGTGGTTGTGCGCGGGCTGATTCTCGAGTTTCAATCACACTTTCATATCAAGTAAGGGCGTGCTGGTCACACGAATCAATGTGTGCGCGGCGTGGTCCGGACTTGATCGGATGGAACCGACTGCCGAACGGGTTCCTTGTAGAGAGTGGCGCCTGCGAGCGCGCCAGCTACAATCTCGACCAATGCGCCAGCTGTTGTGTACGCGGCCAGGCGGTGAGAAAAAAGGCCGACTACCAGCATGAAGCTGACATTCGGGATAAGCGATCCCACAACCCAAACGACCAGGCCAGCGAAGACTGCAGTCATCGGGCCGGCGCCGAACCGTGGTCGGATGGCAGCGTAGATCCAGATAACTGCGATGCCTCCGATGAGTCCTAGCACGTTGAACCAGATCAATTGGGCCGGAATAAAGTCTTCGCGCCCAAGAGCCATCAGCTCGTCACCCCAGCGGGGCGCAAGCAACAGGCCGTCGACCAGATAACCCAGGACATCGGCAACAAGCCCGGCAACGATGCCTCCGAGCAAAACACGGCCTATGTTGATTTTTCCCATACGATCTCCTTGTCAATTCATTATGGTGAAAATATGTGTTTAGGTGCGTTGGAACGCTGTGAGCAGGAACCGCGCAAGTATACGTACTAGCTTGCGTACTGAGCAAAGGTTTTTCGGGAAAGATTGGTTGCATAAGGAAAGCCCCGAAGCAAGTGATTCGCTTCGGGGCTTGTTTGATTGCGTTTTGTAGAGCAGGGAGGCTTAGTACATGCCTTCCATGCCGCCACCGCCGCCGTGTCCGCCGCCAGCCGCTTCCTTCTTCTCCGGGATCTCAGAGATCATGGCTTCGGTGGTGAGCATGAGGCCGGCGATTGAGGCTGCATTTTGCAGCGCCGTGCGTGTGACCTTGGTTGGGTCGATGACGCCGGCCGCAACCAGGTCCTCGTACTTGTCGGTGCCCGCGTTGTAGCCGAAGTTGGTTTCCTTGGAATCGCGGATCTTGCCGATGACGACTGCGCCCTCTTCGCCTGCGTTGGAGACGATGAGGCGAAGTGGCTCCTCGATGGCGCGGCGAATGATCGATGCACCGATCTTCTCGTCGCCTTCAAGGCTCTTGATGACCACGTCAACCGCTGAAGCGCAACGAACCAGCGCGACGCCGCCGCCGGGGACGATGCCTTCTTCGACAGCCGCACGAGTCGCGTGCATGGCATCTTCGACGCGGGCCTTCTTCTCCTTCATCTCGGTTTCGGTTGCTGCTCCGACCTTGATGACGGCGACTCCACCGACCAGCTTGGCGAGACGCTCCTGGAGTTTCTCGCGATCGTAGTCGGAGGTGGTTTTCTCGACCTGGGCGCGGATCTCTTTGACGCGTGCTTCAACTTCGCCGGGCTTGCCGCCGCCGTCGATGATGGTGGTGTTGTCCTTGTCGATGGTGACGCGCTTGGCGGTGCCGAGGTCTTCGATCTTGACGCCCTCGAGCTTGATGCCGAGGTCTTCGGTGATCGCCTTGCCGCCGGTGAGGATGGCAATGTCCTGCAGCATGGCTTTGCGACGGTCGCCGAAGCCGGGAGCCTTAACGGCAGCGACGTTCAGTGTGCCACGCAGCTTGTTGACCACGAGGGTCGCGAGCGCTTCGCCGTCTACATCTTCAGCGATGATGATGAGTGGCTTGGCAGTGCGGGCAATGGCTTCGAGCAAGGGAAGCAGGTCCTTCATCGAGGAGATTTTCTTCTCATAGATGAGGATGTAGGGGTTTTCTAGGGCGGCTTCCATGCGCTCGGCATCGGTGACGAAGTAGGGCGAGAGATAGCCGCGATCAAACTGCATGCCCTCGACTACTTCAAGCTGAGTCTCCATGGTGCGCGACTCTTCGACGGTAATGACGCCGTCCTTGCCGACCTTCTTCATCGCTTCAGCGATGATGGAGCCAATCTGCTCATCCGAGTTGGCGGAGATGGTGCCGACCTGCGCGATCATGTCGCCGGTGACGGGCTTGGAGAGCTTCGAGAGCGCTCCACCGATCACAACGCCGTCCTTGTCACGCTTGCCGATAATGGCCTCGACAGCCTTGTCGATGCCGCGCTTGAGCGCCATTGGGTTTGCGCCGGCTGCTACGGTCTTGACGCCTTCGCGATAGATCGCCTGGGCGAGCACGGTGGCGGTGGTGGTACCGTCGCCGGCAACGTCGGAGGTCTTCGATGCAACTTCGCGAACCATCTGCGCGCCCATGTTTTCAAGCGCGTTAGAAAGCTCGATCTCCTTAGCGACGGTGACACCGTCCTTGGTGATGGTCGGAGAACCGAATTTCTTTTCGATGACGACGTTGCGTCCCTTGGGGCCGAGGGTGACCTTCACCGCGTCGGCCAGAATGTTGACTCCACGCAGGATCGCCTGACGTGAATCTTCTCCATGCAGAATCTGTTTTGCCATTGTGCTGCTCCTGTTACCGGCTTACGCCGATCGAAAATTTTGTTGTTGCAGAACCGAAGTATTCGTGGTCGTTGTCTTCACCGCTAAGCGGTCGAGAACGGCACGAAGTGCCTACTTCTTGACTATGCCGAGGACTTCTTCTTCGCGCATGATGAGGAACTCTTCAGCGTCCAGCTTGATCTCGGTACCTGAGTACTTGCCGAACAGGATGGTGTCGCCAGCCTTGACGTCGAGCGGGAATACTTTGCCCTCGTCGTTGGATTTGCCCTTGCCAACCGCGATGACTTCGCCCTGCTGGGGCTTTTCTTTGGCTGAATCGGGGATGATGATGCCGCCACGGACGCTCTCGCCCTCTTCCAGACGACGGACAAGAATCCGGTCGTGCAGGGGGGTAAACTTTGTTGTTGCCATTGCGTGTGTCTCCTTCGTTGAAAGAAATGTTGGCTGCAGTTTTGGGTACGGGCTACGGGTGCCTCGGCACGTCGCCGGGCAATCTTTGCACCGTGGGAATCAGGTCTCAGAGGTGCGTTAGCACTCGAGTCCTTCGATTGCTAACAATAGGACATGATGAGGCGACCTGTCAACCCTTCGAGTGTGAAATATGAGTGAAAGGCGCTCAAGTCCCGCCGACGCTAAACTATCCCGTTGCAACGGAGGGGGTTAGGCTCATCTTGCACTACAAGTCCGTGTCAAACGGCTTGGTGCAGGGGCGGGGAATCAAGCGCGCTCCGGCTCGGTACGCGAATACACGGCCGAGGGCAAAGAGGGGCTGGAAAGGAAGACTCCGATCTTTGGCGCGCAGAAGGCATATTCCAGTGGCTAAACGGACGGCTAATTCTGAGCTGGTGATGCCGGGTCTAAGGTCCCGGCATATCTCAGGAACGAGACTTTCTGCGCCTCTTCAGCAGGCTCTGAAGCCCGCGGCTAATTGCGGCTGAAGCTCGCTGCTAACTGCGGCTGAGGGCCGCTACTAACTGCGGCTAAAGCCCGCTGCTACTCCAGGCCACTGGATTAAAGCTGAAGTCCACTGCTATGAAGCAGGACTGGCGTAAAATTACGAAATGGTGTTTCGTAAATACTCTCGTGTCGCTTTCTTCCTTGGTATCGCTGTATCGCTGCTCACAATCGCGTCCGTTGCGCCGAGGCATGTATTCGCGCAGGACGAAGACAACCCGAAGGCCGAGCAGCACGGCCGCAAGTATAAGTCGCCGCCTGAGACGTCGCACATTGAGGTGACTGTGCTCAAGGGTTTTAATAAGAAGCCGATTGATGGCGCCCACGTAATCTTCCATCCGGTGAAGGACGGGGTGGATGAGGGCAATCTGGAAGTCAAGACGCATCAGGATGGCAAAGTATCGATCGACGTGATCCCGACCGGCAGCTCAGTACGCATCCAGGTACTTGCGGACGGGTTTGCTACCTACGCCGAGGACTACATCGTCAAGGAGGCGAACCGGTCAATCGTCATCCCGATGATTCGGCCGCGAGAGCAGATTTCGACCTACGTGGACAACCAGGGCAAGGCTGCGCAGATGAGTCCGGGTGTGCAGGAGCCGATCCGACCGAAGAAGGCGGCTGCGGTTACGCCGTCGTCCAGCTCCGGCAGCAAGCCGAAGTTGTAGCCGGTTCGTGATGCCGAAGTCCCACACTAGAGGAGAACGAAGGGCGCCGCGCCCGCTTGCCGATAAGACTGCGCTGGTGACCGGCGGGGCGAAGAGGATTGGCCGGGCGATTGCGCTGCGGCTTGCGGCCGGTGGTGCGAATGTTGCGATCACTTACAAAGGTTCGCAGGTTGAGGCGGAAGACACTGTACGCGAACTTGCCCGGCTTGATGTCGATGCGTTTGCGGTGCGAACCGACCTTGGCGATCCGGAGAGCATCCGCGAGATGGTCGCGGCGATAGTCTTGGAATTCGGACGGTTGGACGTTCTCGTTAATAACGCAGGCTTATTTGAGCCGGCTGCGCTGGAGAGCATCTCTGTAGAGCAGTGGGACCAGATGTTCGCGACAAACACGCGCGCCCCCTTTCTTGTGGCTCAGGCGGCTTATCCGCAGCTACGCGAGGCGGGGGGGCGGATCATTAACATTGGGTCGTTGGGGGGTATTCATCCGTGGGCGACGCATGCGCACTACTGCACGTCCAAGGCGGCGCTGCACATGTTGTCGCAGACGATGGCGAAGGCTTGGGCGCCGGAGATCAGCGTGAACTGTGTTGCGCCGGGAATGATCGTGCAGGGTGAGGTTGGCGAGGCGTACGTGCAGTTCGCGGAGAAGACTCCGATGCGGAGGAATGGGAAGGCGGAGGATGTGGCGGAGGCGGTGATGTTCTTTGCTACCGGGCCGCATTTCATCACGGGGCAATTGATGGCGGTGGACGGTGGACTGGGGTTGTAACGTGGCCAAAAAGCGCAGGCCCTTTGACTGCGTTAAACACAAGTGCGCGCCGAATTCCGCTCCGGATGACACTTTATTTACGTGCTAACTAATTCATGCTAGCGGCGGTTCAAGACGGCGGCGACTCGCTGCCACCAGTTGGGTTCCTTCACGTCTTCAAAGAGGGTGCGGGGTTCATCCTCCACTTCGAACTGCTTGCCTAGAAAGACGGCTAGCGGATTCGTGAGGCAGAGAGCGTGGGCGTAGCTTGCGCTGTACTTAGTCGCGACCAGATCGTGGGCGTCGCGCATACGCGGGGGACGGGAAGTGGTGTTGTGTGCGTCGGTAGCGAGAAAGTGGACCCAGCGTTTCTCCAGCAGGTCTTGGGCCATGCGCTGCGCGTGTTTGCCCTTGTGCCCGGTCAGCGAATCCGCAGTCACTTGAATGAGCACGCCACCACGCAGCCATTCCATCAGGCGGGCGGGCTCTTTCTGCAATGTTGGATTGCGTTCGGGATGGGTGAGGATCGGAGTCAGTCCCGCGAGTTGGAGTTCGTAAAAAGTTTCGGTTAGCCCGGGGGGAAGACCGTAGTCCGGTACCTCGACCAGGAGGTAGCCGAGCCCGTTGATGCTGAATCGCGCGGCATCCTTTTTGGCATCGTTCACGTTATCGAAGGAAAGATGAAAGTCGCAGCCGCTGCCTAGTGTGAGTGGGATACCCTCGCTGGCTAGACGCGTGCGGAGTTCGTCGGTCTTAGCGGCGTTGACGGCTGGATCGTAGGTGTACTGACCGTTCGCATGAGGAGTGCAAACGATGTGGGTGATGCCATCGGCGGCGGCTTGCCTGGCCATCGCGACCGAGGTTTCGATGCTGTCGGAGCCGTCGTCCAGTCCGGGAAGAAGATGATGATGTATGTCTACCATTGCACCCGTCAGAGTAACTCCGCCTCGAGGACAGCACCGGAATCGTGGCCGCGGCTATGTCATGCGATGCGGTTAGAGCGTGAGGTGTATCGAGCTAGCAGGAGCTACGCTGCCGCGAGACTGCGAGCCAAGGACTGAAAGAGCAAAAGCCCGTCGGTCGAGCCAAGCAGGGCCTCGCTGGAGCGATCCGGGTGAGGCATCATGCCGAGGACGTTGCGGCCTTCGCTGAGAATTCCGGCGATATTTTCCAGCGAGCCATTTGGGTTTGCCTCGCCCGTGATCTCACCCAGTGCGGTGGCGTAGCGCAAGGCGATGCGGTCGTCGCGCTTGAGCGTGTCGAGCGTGGGGGCGTCGCAGAAGTAGTTGCCCTCCATGTGTCCAATGGGCATGCGGAGGACCTGCCCCTGGGTTAGTCCGTCGGTGAATGGGGAGTTTGGAGTCTCGACGCGGAGATGAAGTTGGCGGCAGATATAGCGCTGGCCTGCGTTGCGCATCAGCGCGCCGGGAAGCAGTGCGGCTTCGCATAGGATCTGGAAACCGTTGCAGATTCCCATGACCAGGCCGCCCGTGCCTGCGAATCGCCGGACGCTCTGCATGATTGGAGCGAAGCGCGCGATGGCTCCGGTACGCAGGTAGTCTCCGTAGGCAAAACCGCCGGGAACAAGGATAGCGTCGCAGCCCTCGAGGTCGTGCGACTGGTGCCAGAGATAGGTTACGGGCTGGCCCAGCACGCCGCCGAGGGCGTGGTGCGTATCGTGGTCGCAGTTGGATCCGGGGAACACCAGAACGCCGAACTTCATGAGGTTAGATTAGCATTCCGGCTAGCGGTGGCGGCTGACGGTGACGCGGACGACGCCCTGATCGACGCCGGGATTCTGCGCTCCGCGGCCGGCGTTCGACACGTGGCGATAGAGGTACTCGAGGCGCCAGGAGAGATGGTTATCGCCGAAGAACTGGAGACCGGGACCCATCGCGATTATGTAATTGAACTGGGCGGCATGATCGACCGGGATATCTCGCGCGGAGAAAACGGCGCCCAAGTCGACGGCGAAACTTGGCTGGAGGCGCCAACGCGGGAGAGCGCTCATCCTTACTCCTAGGGGGGAGAAGGCTGCGGCGTAAGTATTCTGCCGTCCCGAGAGCGCGTAGATAGGCACGCTGGCAGTAAGCCCGGTTGCAGCGCTGCCGACCGGACCGTGAGCTACGGAGACGACGCGCACGGGAGCAAGCCGCGTAAAGAAATCCTGGCCGGCGAGGGTGAACTTGGTGCCAACTACGGTTGGATCGGTCTCCTCGTAGATGGGAATCAACGAACCTTCGTAGTCGAGGCGGAAGAGCGACTGCTGGTGTAGGCGGTGCGTGTATTCGGCACCGAGCGTCCAGATGCGTCGATGCTCGGACTCGCCGATCAGGATGTGGCTGGAGTCAGGGCTGTAGGAGGATGAGAAACCGAAGCTTTGGATACCGGAAACACTGGTGGATTCCTGGCCCATGACGGCGCCACCAAGATATGGCAGAGATACCAGGCCGGCAAAGATTGAAACGAGTGCGGCTTTCCGCAAAAAAGTTCCTTGGGACACATAGGCTCGGAATCGTCCGCCGCATCGCTCCCAGAAGGATACAGGAACGGTCTGGGTGCGTCGGTCTGCACAGTGAGTCTTCGGAGTCAGCCTTCGAGGCGGTAGCGGGATTCGGCGAGTCTGTAGAGACGGCGCCACAGCAGGCGGTTGGTGGTGACCACCATGAGCGAGATAAGGATCGTGCCCAGCAGGATGATTGGAAATTGGCCTTCAGCGGTGGCTGCGTTGATCTGCTCGCCGAGGCCGAGGGTCGTGAGGGTCTTGCCGTTCAGGGTGAAGTACTCGGCGAAGATGCTGGCATTCCAGGCGCCGCCGGAGGCTGTAACCATTCCGGTTACAAGAAAAGGAAAGATTCCGGGCAGGATCAATTTTCTCCAGCGTTCTACGTTCGAGAAGCGGAAGAGAGTTGCGACTTCTTTGAGGTCGGTGGGAATTGCCATCGCGCCGGCGATGACGTTGAACAAGATGTACCACTGGGTGCCGAGGAGCATCAGGGCAATGGATCCGATGCCGATTCCGCCGCCGAGCCGGATCAGCACGAGGAGGACGACGGGGAAGAGCGCGGTCGCGGGTACGGAGGCTGCGATTTGCGCGAGGGGTTGAGCAAGTCTTGCGAGAGGCGGGTGTGAGCCAATTGCGACGCCTACAGGGATTGTCCACGCTGCTGCGAGGAGGAGCGAGAAATTGACGCGGAGGAATGTTGCGCCCGCACCCTTGAGCAGCTCGACATACTGGGCGCCGGTGACTGGCCGGACTAACTCAAGCGCGTGCTGCGCGGCGATGAGGACGGCGGCGCCCAATAGGGCAGCCACTATCCACATGGTCACCCTGGAGCCGGTGCCGGGGGATGTCGGGGGATGCGCGGCTAATTGTGCGACCTGTTTGCGGCGGCGGTTGGCGAGGTTGATGTAGATTGCTTCGTTGAGCGGCTCGGTGGTGTGTCGCGCAATCGATGCAAGAACATTGGAGTGGGTGAAGAGGTGCAGCAGCGGAGAGGTTACGTGCTGCGAGCTTTCTACCTGCTCGAACTTGAACTTGTCGCTCCACGCGATCAGAGGCCGCCAGATGAACTGGTCGATGGCGACGATAATCGCAATCATCGTGATCAGGCCGCACGCGATTGCCTTACCGTCCTTCACATCGGCTGCGGTCTGCAGGTAGGAGCCGAGTCCGGGAAGGCGAAAGTCTTTCGATCCGAAGTGAAACATCTCGCACGCCATCAGGGTGAACCAGGCGCCGGCTACCGACATGATGGAATTCCAAACCAGGCCGATGGCGGCGTAAGGGAGCTCTAATTGGACCAGGCGCTGGAGCCATGAGAAGCGGTTGACGTCGGCTGCCTCACACAGTTCGCGCGGGATGCTCTTGATGGAGGAGTAAAAGCTGAAGGCCATGTTCCATACGGCGCCGGTGAAGAGCAGGATGATCGCGCCCAGTTCGACACCTAAGTGGCGAGTAGGGAAGAGCGCAATCATCGCGAGCATTACTGGCGGCAGAAAGCTGAGAACAGGAATCGACTGCAGGATGTCGAGCACGGCGATCATGATCGCTTCTACGCGTGTGTTGTAGGCCGCGAGATATCCATAGCTCACGGCGAAGACGATGCTGAGTACGTACGCCAGAAAGATGCGAACCAGCGAATAGAACGCATACATGGGCAGAGCGCTCGGGCTGAGCGATACAACCATCTGCTCCGATGGCGGACCGGCCCACAGCATGGCGATGCGCACAATTGCATAGAAGATCGCGAGCCCGATCGCGGCGACGCAGAGATCCAGCACCACCGGCCAGGTACGACGCAGCACCAGGGCGCGCGCTAAGGTCTCTCGCCCGCGGGTGTAGCTGAAATTGGTGTGAAGCGGATTCACTCTTCGATCTCCGCGTCAGGATCGTCGACTGAGTCGGGCGAGGTCTTTTCCGGCTGGATGAACCGGCGGCGTGCGGCGTCGAAGTCGAAGAGTTCTGCATATCGGCCCCAACTGATCGCGGTCTCAAGTTGGCGCAGGGTCACTTCTTCGGTGAATTGTTCGTCGAGCAGGTCGTGGAAGAACTCCTCGGGGACGGTGTGGTCGGTCTTTGTCTCAATGGCGCGGACGATCTGGCGGAGTAAGAGGACGTTGTCGACGGCGGCCTTGCGGAAGAGTTCCTTCTGGCGCAGAATCTCGGAGTTTGCGTATTCGGCGCCGGCGGTCGTTACTTCGGCGTCGCCCTCAGTAACAGTGAGGAAGCCGAGGATCTGGGCCGCGTCGACGATGGGCAAGAGGTCGTCGATCTCAAATCCGAGGTCACTTGCCAAGCGGTAGATGTCATCTTTGCCGTGCCGGTCAATCAGCAATTCAAGCAATCCTGCGATACCTCCGGGACGGGCGTGTGGAAGCTCCTGGTAGTGGGCGATGCGGGCGTCGGGTGCCGTCTTCACGGAGACTCCGGGCAGCGCGGGAGGGCGCTCGCCGGGCTGCGTTAATACCTTGTAGATGTAGTCGACGAGTTGGGTGAACTCTTCGCTCTTGCGGTCGCGAGGATGCGGCAGAGTTACTTTGAAGTCGGTGCGGATCACTCCGGGATTACGGCCCAACACGATGATTCGGTCGGCGAGGAGTACCGCCTCCTCGATGTTGTGGGTCACGAGGAAGATTGCCTTGGTAGGGATGGTCTTCTTCTGCCACAACTCGAGCAGTTCGCTGCGCAGGTTCTCGGCCGTTAGCACATCGAGCGCTGAGAAGGGCTCGTCCATGAAGAGGACTTCAGGCTCGACTACCAGAGCGCGCGCGAATCCGACGCGCTGGCGCATTCCGCCGGAGAGCTCCTTAGGGTAGGCCGTCTGGAAACCGTCGAGGCCGACCGTGTCGAGGATGCTCAAGCCGCGTTTGCGCTGCTCGGCTGCGTTCATACCCCGCGCCTGTAGCGGCGCCTCGATATTTTCAAGGACGGTCAGCCAGGGGAAGAGTGCAAAGCTTTGAAAGACGATGGAAACATTGGGGTCCGCCAGGGCAATGGGCTTGTCGTGCCAGTAAACCTGACCGGCCGAGGGCGCGGAAAGACCTGTCAGCATACGCAGCAGGGTCGATTTTCCGGAACCTGAGGGGCCGAGGAGGGCAAGGATCTCGCCTGAGCACACAGATAGGTCGGTTGGGGCGATGACCTGGATGCGGTTGGCGCTGGGCTGGGCGTAATATTTCTCGACACGTTCGGCACGGATTATCGTCTCAGGCATGAATTTCTTCTTTTTAGGGGACTTCGGGGCAGGTAGGCCAGAAATTATTGTCTGGGACCGGCACCTTTCACTCCGCTCAGCGTATCATTGCGACGTACGCATAGAGCGAGTTGCCGGGTCCAGATTGTTATCAACCCGCACAGTACTATCATTCCATTCATTTTGGGGACCATCGCATGTCTGAAATTCCAGCGGCACCTACCTCCAAACGCAAAGTGCTCGTAGCCGACGACGAACAGGTGATTGCCAATACGCTCGCCATCATTCTTAACCAGGCTGGCTTCGAAGCGCGCGCCGTTTACAGTGGCGAAAAAGCGATTGAATTGTTGGAGAGCTTTCAACCCGACATGCTGATCTCGGACGTGATTATGACCGGGATGACCGGCATTGAGGCTGCGATTGCGACTCGGGAAAAGTTGCCCAACTGCAAGATTCTGCTATTTTCAGGTCAGGCTGCCACCGCCGATTTGCTGGAGAAGGCGCGCCTGAATGGTCACGAATTCGAGATTCTTGCCAAGCCCGTTCATCCGACCGACCTGCTCGCCAAGCTTCGCGGCTAGACCTGATTCTACAAAGATGATTATGGCCTTCAGCTCAGTCGGTCTGGTCGGATGGGTCGGGCCTTCAGCCCTCGGATTCTCGGCGATTGGATACCCACGCCTTCAGCCTTGTGCTGGTGTTGCCGGGCCATTGGCGCTCCCGGCAAGATCTAATCAGCGTGGTGTCTCGGCAAGGTGACGGTCAATGCGGCCATCCCGGCGAAGCGTATTAGAGCGGCCTTCGGCGTTCAGGTCGACGCGGCCTTCCCGGCGTCCATCGTATGACGAGTCGGCCGTACGTTCGATACCTGCACCCGGAATGGATAACCGTTCTAGAATGGTTGCCGGTGAGGTGAACGGACCATGGGTATGAGTGACGAAGCATTTGAAGTGTGTTGCCCGGACTGCGGGGGGATGCTGAAGGTTGACCCGGTAACGCGGGCTATCATTGCGCACACTCCCGCTCCGCGAAAGCGTATGTTCGAGGACTTTACAGATGCTGCGAATGCGCTGCGTGAGGCCGATGCGCGTCGCGACTCTATCTTTGCCCAGAGCGTCGATGCGCAGAAGAACAGGGACGACCTGATGGCAAAGAAGTTCGCCGAGGCTGTGAAGAAGGCGAAGGAAAAGCCGATGACGGAGCGACCGATGCGGGACTTCGATCTTGAATAGCGGGTGAAGGTGAGTGAATAAAACCCACCGCTAAAGCCGGTTTTCTTTGGATTGCTTACCCCGGGCTGAATCTCGCCGCTACTCCCAACGGCGGGCTTTCCGAGTTTTTCTGCAGCTTGTGAAGCCGGCTGAGTTTTGCATTATTCCGTGCGCTGAGCTGCCAGCTACTTAGGCACGGTAAACTAAAGTTATGCCGCCAATTCTTAACGCACAAGGTCTGTCAAAACGATTTGGCGCCGTGCCGTTGTTTCAAGACATCAGCTTTCCAGTATCTGACGGCGACCGTATCGGCCTGATCGGGCCGAACGGCGCAGGCAAGTCCACGCTACTCGCCGTGCTCGCTGGCGAGCAGGACGCGGACTCGGGCGACGTTGCTACACGCAAGCGCGCCCGCATCGCTTACGTGCTTCAGGAATCGAATTTCGCGTCGGGGCTGACAGTTCGCGAAGTGCTTGAAGAGGCCTTAGTTCGCGCCAAGGTGGCGGACGGCGAACACGAGGGCCGACTGCGTGAGACATCCGGCCGCACCGGATTTCCGGACCTAGCCGCTGAGGCAGCGACGCTCTCTGGAGGCTGGCGCAAGCGCCTCGCCATTGCCGAGGCTATCGTCACTCATCCCGATGTGCTTCTGCTTGACGAGCCGACCAACCATCTTGACCTCGCAGGTATCGCCTGGCTCGAAGAGCTGCTTAACGAAGCGAACTTTGCCTGCGTCATGGTCAGCCACGATCGATATTTTCTGGAAAATGTCGCGACGGAGATCGTCGAACTGAACCGCGTGTATGCGGAAGGGCTGCTGCGCGTGAAGGGGACTTACTCGAAGTTTATCGAAGGGAAACAGGCTTACCTGGAGGCGCAGTCGAAGTTGCAGGATGCGCTAAAGAATCGCGTGAAGATCGAGGTTGAGTGGCTGCGGCGTGGCCCCAAAGCGCGCTCCACCAAGGCCAAGGCGCGGATCGACAACGCGCAGGATTTGATCGGCCAGCTGCGCGATGTGAACCAGCGCGTGCAGACGGCCACAGCAGGAATCGACTTTGCGGCCACCGACCGGCAGACCAAGCGGTTGGTGGAATTTGAAGACGTCGCCTTGAGTTTCGGTGAAGGTGCGAGTGAGAAGAAGATCGTGGAGCATCTCGACTTCCTGATTACCAACGGAATGCGGGTTGGCCTGGTTGGCCCCAATGGGAGCGGGAAGACAACGCTGCTGCGCCTGCTTACCGGCGAGTTGGATCCGAGCGCGGGCTCGATCAAGAAGGCGGCCGCGCTGAAGATTGTTTACTTTTCGCAGATGCGCGAACTCGACGAGTCTGTCACCCTGCGCCGCGCTCTTGCACCTGATTCCGACTCGGTGATGTATCAGGGGCGAGTGGTTCACGTCGCCAGCTACGCGACCAAATTTTTGTTTACCTCGGAGCAACTGAACCAGCCAGTGGAGCGCCTGAGCGGAGGCGAGCGGGCGAGGGTGCTGATCGCCAAACTGATGCTCGAGCCGGCTGATCTGCTTTTGCTCGACGAGCCTACGAACGATCTGGATATCGCGACGCTTGAGATTCTGGAGGAGAGTCTTCTTGAATATGCCGGGGCGCTGGTACTGGTAACTCACGATCGATACATGCTCGACCGCGTGTCGACTATTGTTCTGGGACTCGATGGACTAGGGAACGCTGAGACGTTTGCGGACTACTCGCAGTGGGAGCAGTGGCAGCGGGAACAAGGCTCTGCGAACAGCGATGGCAGTTCAGCCAGCGCGACTGCTACGCCGGTACAAGCTGCATCAACGTCGCCGAACGTGGGTAAGAAGAAACTTTCCTACCTGGAGGCGCGTGAGTATGCGTCGATTGAGGATAGGGTGGAAGCCGCGGAGGAGCGGCTGAACGTCGCGCGCGATTTGCTGGACGAGCCAAGTGTCGCTACCAATGCTGACGCGTTGACGGCGGCTCTGCACGAGATGGAGCAGGCTCAAGCTGTCGCGGATGAACTTTATGCGCGATGGGCTGAGCTGACCGAGAAGGCGGGCTGATTCGTGTTTCGGGAATCGCCATCGAATTCGGCACTAAGGCACTCTACTAAAACAGAGAGTTGTACCAGTGTTAACGTGGTCATCAGGGGAACTTTGTGTCCTTTTAAGTGCAAACTGAACGTCGTTGAGCCGCCCGCAGCAAGAGTTCCGAAGTCAAACGTAAAGAATGAGCCATGATCCGCCGGACCAGACAGGGTGAAATTCGTGTTCGTTGTCCCTGGAGCTATTTCACTGCAAGGGATAAGGGGACTTGGGGTGCAGAAATCCACTATCGCTGATGGAAGACTTTTAACCGTTATCTCGGCTGCGGCGGGCGGCAAGGGATTAGTAACGCCGGCAGCAACTTCCTATGAGCGCGATTCTGGAACCACTGGCTTCGCGGGCGGATGGAAGCTTGCGAACCCCTTTACGACTAGTCCGAAACACCTACAGTTGGCCCAGAAAGACCAGACTTTGCACATTGCGTTTCCTGACACCGGGGAGTATGCCGACGTGACGCTAGATGGGTCTGACGCGAAAATGTCCGGCCCCTCTGTGCCGGATGGGATCACAATCTCGATCACGCCCGAGGGTCCCCAGGAGTTTGCAACGTCGAACAAGTACAACGGAACGATTGTCAACTTAGGCACCTTTCGCATCAGCGGGGACGGGCGCACTTTGCACGAAGAGTTTGCCCTTCCGGGGAGCATGCAAAAGAACCATCTGGTGTACGACAAGCAGTAGGGTAGACACCTTCCGTCAAGGCTGCAATTAGTTGCACTCTACCAAGTGTCCTATCTTCTAAACAGTTGATTCTATTGTGTTAAAGTTGGCCCTTAGATTGCTTCCTATGAAAGCGTACTCACCCAAGTAGACAAATTCATTTGAGGTGTACCAATGAAACGCATTCTCGTCCTTTGTTTTCTCGCTGCCCTAAGCACTGCTTGCTACGCCGACAACTTCATCTATGGCAATAACGCAACAGGTGGATCGCCTTACATCTTCAAGATCGACAAGACCAGCGGAGCAATAGTCCAAACTTACACTGGACTAAGTGGAAACAATGGTCGCGGTGTTGTTGTGGTTGGCACCACGATGTACTATACGGCTGCAAACAACAGCTCCATCTACTCCTACAATCTTGCGACCAGCACCGACAACGGCTCCATCTTCACAGTTCCGGGTGCTGCGGGATTATCGACTATCGCATATGACGGAACTAATTTTTACGTCGGCGACTATAGCGGGACAAACCAAGTCTACAAATACACTACCACCGGCGCATATATTGCTACTTTGAATCTCGCCAATTGCACTGGTTATTGCGATGGCCTGGAATATTTCCAGCAAGGGGGCATTGGCTACCTGATCGAAAACCGGGATGATGGCGGTAACATTTACGACGTATATAACCTAGACGGAAGTCTCAAGACCGCAGCGTTCATCACGTCTTCGGGATCGTCCACGGGCATCGCATTCGACGGAACCACCTTCTTCACCTCCAACCTCTATTCTCCCGGGCTCAACGAGTTCGATACGTCAGGTACCTTCATCAAGACCCTAAACATTACGGGTGCGCCGAGCGATTTCTCCTTCCTGGTCGAAGATCTGTCGGCCGACTACGCAACGGTCCTGCCGCCTCCGTCGGGGGCGACTCCTGAGCCCAGCAGCCTGGTGCTGTTTGGCACGGGCGCGCTTGGCATGATCGGAGCATTCCGTCGCAAACTGAAGGCGTAATTCAGCCGACTGCATCCTCACTTGAAGTGCAAAGCCCTCGCCTTGGCGAGGGCTTTGTCTGCTTGCTAAGCCGGTCTGACACTTTTATTTCTTCGCTGAGTTGGCAGTATGTGGCTTGGCGCCCAGCTGTTTCCAGTTCGTCTCGGTCATCTCGACGCCAAACTTCTTTGCCGCCGACTTGATGTGATGAAACGCCTCTTCGCGTTCCTTGTCCGAGACACCTTTTACCTGGTCAAAACGCGCAATCGCATTGCGGACATGCGAGGCATCATTCAGCGGCTCTTTGCGCTTGGCCGGGAAGGCATAGTCTGAATCTTTTATATCTTTGCGATCGTCTGCGGAGAGGGCGTGCGTAGATTCGTGAGAACTGTGTGACTTCGGTGATGCTGCCATAGCTTTTACCTCCGATACGGAAATTGAGTAGCCGGTAGATCGCGCCGCTCGGTGATTAGATGGTGACTTCGACCCAGGGTGTTGATAATCACGCCCGAACCAGCAAAATGCTCGTTCGCTGCTATTCTGCTGAGATCATGAAGAGATTGGTTGCTGGAGTTGCAATTGCGCTCGCAGGTCTTAATGCACAGGCACAGTCGCCGACGCCTCACGCCATTGTTCTGCACGCCGCGCGGATACTGGATGTCGCCGCTGGGAAGGTTGTGTCACCCGGCGAAGTGTTGGTGATTGGCGAGCGAATCGTCGCAGCCGGTGGGCGCGTGGACCGTCCTGCCAACGCCGAGGTGATCGATCTCGGCGACCGCACGTTGATGCCAGGGCTCATCGACGCGCACGTCCACCTCTTTCTTCATCCGGGTGCGGAGGATCTCCAGACTATTCAGGAGAATGTTGCGCAGCGCGTTATCCTCGCTGAAGTCGCGGCGAAGGCTGACCTGATGGCCGGCTTCACGGCTGAGCGTGACATGGGGACTGAAGGTGCGGGATCTGCGTCCACGGCTGTCCGCAAGGCAATTGATGCAGGTCTGATCCCGGGTCCGCGCATGAGGATGAGCGGCAACGCAATCGACATCACCGGCGGTCACGAGGACGCTATCGGCTACAATTCCGCGGCGCATGTTCCGTCGAATGCGGATTACGCCGATTCGGCGGAGGACCTTGTGCGCGTCATGCGCCGGCAGCACAAGGAAGGCGCGGACTTCGCCAAGATCTACGAGACGGGCCCCGACTCGCTCACGGATGGCGCACTCACCACGCCGTACCAATACAGTGAAGCGGAACTGCATGCGGCGGTCGTAGAGTCCGGCCGTCTTGGCGCTGGTGCTTCTAATGCGATGGGCGTTGCCGTCCACTGCACCGGCGAACCTGGGACTGGACTTGCAGTCGACGCAGGGGTGGCATCGCTTGACCACGCCTACTTCCTATCCGACCGCACCATGGCGGAGATGAAGTCGAAGCACATCTACGCAGTGCCCACGTTTGCCATCATGGAGTACTTCGGCGAACATCCTGAAACGGCTGGTGCGGGCAAGAGGTTTGAGGCGATGCAGGCCTTCCACGCTGCACAGTTTAAACGCCAACTAGAGGCCGGAGTTCCATTTGCGGTGGGCAGCGATGTAGGCCCGTTTCCGCATGGTACGCAGGCTCGCGAACTTGCATTGATGGTGAAGTACGGCATGGGGACAGCGGAGGTACTTCGCGCCGACCTGCTAAACGGTGCGCGTCTGCTGGGCTGGGCGGGAGAGATTGGGGAACTCAAGGCAGGCTTTTACGCCGACGTCATCGCGGTTGAAGGAAATCCGCTGGATGATATATCTGCGCTGGCCAGGGTTGGCTTCGTGATGAAGAACGGAAGTGTGTTTCGGCGTCCGTGAGCGATGAGGAGATTACGGAGTAAAAGGCTCGTCGGCGGAAGGACCGTAGAGTCCGGGCACGGGAATGTCATTCAGTCGCAGGTACACGCTTAGCTGGGCGCGATGATGGAGCAGGTGATTGAAGAACATGTGCCGATAGGCGAGCGAGCGCGGGGTGTCCGAAATGACGTGGTCGCCGAATGAGAACTTCCACGGCGCAGCAAGGTCCGCGTCGGAACAGGCGGCTAGTGCGGCACGGGTCTCCAGCGCGGAGGCGTCGAAAGTTGCAAGAGTGATGTCGCGCGTACGGAAGGTCATGTCAGGCCAGGACTGCCCCGGGGCCGCCATATCCATGCTGGGAGTGGTCAGGATCTTCTTGCCGAAGACAGGGAGCGTGGCGACGTGCATGGCTAGCTTGCCGAGCGGCATGGACTTGTCGTGACATTTGAAGTCGGGCTTGTCTTCGGGGAGGCGTTCCAATACGCGGCGGGCGCTAGCCATTTCGATGTCGAAATCCTGAAGGAGAAGTTCCGCAGTGGTCATCGGTCATCCTTTCTACACACCAGTGATATTAAACCCACAATCTACGAAGGTAATTTCCCCGGTAATGCCGCTTGCCAGCGGAGAACAGAGGAAGAGCGCAGTGTTGCCGACTTCGGCCTGCTCCACATTTCTGTGCAGCGGAGCGCGTGCGGTGACGGCGTTGAGTATCTGGCTGAATTCACCGATGCCGCGGGCGGCGAGAGTTCTGATGGGGCCGGCGGAGATCGCGTTGACACGAATATTCTTTGCTCCGAGGGAAGTCGCGAGATAGCGCACTGCGGCTTCCAGCCCGGCCTTGGCCACGCCCATAACATTGTAATTTGGGAAGACCTTTTCCGCGCCGTAGTATGTCAGAGTCAACATCGCTCCGCCGTCCGTCATTAAGGGGGTAGCGCCACGTGCAACGGCAATCAGCGAGTAGACGCTGACGTCGTGGGCGATGCGGAAGTCCTCGCGGGTGGTGAGCAGGAAATCATTTTTCAGCGCATCGGCGGGCGCAAACCCAATGGAGTGGATAAGGATATCGATCTTCGGGAACGCCGAGGCGATCTGCGCGAACAGCGCATCGATCTGGTCGTCGCGGGAGACGTCACATTGGAAGGCGCGGCCGGTGCCGGTCTGGCCCAGGTCGCTGAGAAGTTCTTCGGCCTCGCGCTGCAGGCGCTCTGACTGATACGAGAGCACCAAGGTCGCGCCAGCCTCGGCCAGTTTCTGCGCCACACTGTAAGCAATACTGCGCTTGTTCGCAAGGCCGAACACCACGGCCACTTTGCCCTTCAAATCAATCATTAATTTCCCTCGATACCCCGACGGTTAGGATACCAGCCGATTGAAGAGAAACACACATCCCTTACACAAATGGCTTGTGACGAGGAGGTAAGCGGGCGGTGCAGACTTTTACTGCAGTAAAGAGGATTCCACCGAGGAGATCAGGATGGCGCCTCGGGCGGCGTTCTGCAGTACGGGGTCTGAAACGGGCGCGTCAGCGTCGGCTATGACCACGCGCCGGCAGTTGCGTCCATCGCTCTTAGCCTGGTAGAGCGCCTTGTCGGCGCGGGCGATCAGGGTGACGGCGTCGTCTTCGGGAACAGCCTCGGTGAGGCCGATGCTGAGAGTCAGCGGCATTGTGCCACCGGAAATACCGAGGCTGCTAACGGCGTTGCACAAACGCTCGGTAACTCCGACAGCTATGCTGCATAGGGTCTGCGGAAGAATTAGGAGAAACTCGTCGCCGCCATATCGGCCAAGGTAATCCCGACCTCGTAGATGGGTGGAGATGGTTTCCGCCACGTCGCGCAGAGCCGCATCGCCGGCAGCATGTCCCTGGATGTCGTTGATCGACTTGAAGTAGTCGACGTCGATGAGTGCGACGGAAAGTTTGTTCTTGCTGTTTTGTATGCGATGGAGTTCCGCTGCGAGCTTCAGCTCGATGCCTCGGCGATTGAAGGCGCCGGATAGCGAGTCTTTCAGCGACTCGTCGCGGCTGGCGGCGATGAGTTCTCCACTGGACAGGATTAAAATGAAGAGGCCGGTGACGAAGAGTGAAACCACGCTGACAAACAAGGTCGCGGTGCCGACGCCGTTGCTTTCCAAGCGGCCGGAAGGCGCACCATGAAGTATGGTCATGATGCCGCAGTTGACGGCGACAGCGGCGAACAAGGACATTGCCGCAGCAAACAGTCGCAGGGCTGTGGGACTGGTGAAATTAGGGGATTTTCGGAAGAGCTCAAGTGCGATCATGCCGCGAACCAGGCCGACGGTTAGCGAGATCGCGACGATGCGCGGGACGACTTTATTCTGAATCTGACTGTAATAAAACAGGACACCCAAGGCGATGCACGAGACGGAAATGGGAATCAATGCGGTCCGCCTGCTGCCGATAAATCGAAGGACACCGCGGTACAGGAAGACGAACGATCCGAAGATCAAGCAATTTCCGATGGTGACGGAGATGAAGTAGGGAATGGAGCCGCGCGAGGCGATCAAAAAGGTGCCGGGAACGCACAGCAGGAAGCTGATAGCTATAGTGTTTATTCCACGCAGGTTGGGGTAGCTTCGCTTCATGCCGAAGAACACGATGGCAAATGCCAGCGCCAGCATGAAGTCGCAAGCAATGAGAGTACGGTTATCTAACCAAGAAAAAACGTACATACGCGCCCAACCTTTGAGCAATCTTAGCCACATACAAGATTGATAAGAAGGGCACTTAAGTTGTAGCGGGCCGAACAGTTGTGGCGATCAGCGACTAACTCAGCGTCAGCCAGTCATACTGCTCGTCGGTGAGCGGTACGACGGAGAGACGGAACTGGCGAAACAGGAGTGAACCCTGGAATATGCTCGCTTCGCGGATTTCGGCAAGCGGCTTTTCGCGCTGCAAACGCTTGACGCCTTTGATGCGCACGAGCGGGTTCCTCGGATCGGTTGCGTCGACCGAGACTACCTTCGCCGTTCCCACCGCGGCCTTGCCGACGTTCGAGTGATAGATGACCAGCTTCTCGCCCTTCTTCATGTTGCGCAGGGTGAGCAGCGCCTGGTTATTGGAGATGCCATCCCACGTGGTTTCACCGTCGCGCAGCAGGTCTTCGAAGGAGTATTTGGTGGGTTCGGTCTTCAGCAGATAGGTCATGGGTGGGGTCGAGGTACCAGGTTCAAGGTGAGGTGCAACGTGCAAGATCAGTTTAGCCGCCGAGGTCGAGAAGTTCTACTCGCGGCATGGGCTGGCCGAGGAATTGACTGCCCAGACGCGCGAATTTATCGACTGAGTCGGTGGCGTAGCACTGGAAGGTTGCGGGTCCAGAGGAGGCAGGATGGGAGAGCCGAATGGCACGTTCAATGGCTATAGCGGTGGCTCGTGCGGAATCGATTACTTCCGCCGATGAGCCCAACTCCTGCAGAACAGCCTGAATTACCGGGGCAATCAACGGGTAGTGTGTGCAACCGAGAAGGACGGCTTCGGGGGAGCTTTCAGACAGCGCTTCGCTGAGATAGACACGCAGGACATCGCGGGTGATGGGGTTGTCGACCCATCCCTCTTCGACGAGCGGCACTAGCAGCGGGCAGGCTTTCTCGTTGGCACGCAGACCATGAGTGGCGCATTGGTCGCGATACGCATGCGATTGCACCGTGGCGGTGGTGGCGAGGACCAAGACATCGGAGTTCGGATGTCGCTGATATGCGGCATCGACGACGGGATCGATGACGCCGGTTACCGGTATCGCTACCGCCTCTTGAATCTCTCGCATCGCTAGCGCTGACGCGGTATTGCAGGCGATCACGAGATGATCTGCGCCGTGCGCTTCGAGGAAGCGGGCACTCTCTACCGCATAACGCGCGATGGTGGTCTGCGACTTGGACCCATACGGCAGCCGCGCTGAATCACCCAGGTAGATGAAGTGCGCGCCGGGGATGAGAGGAAGCAGTTCGCGCAGGACAGTCAGGCCACCAAAACCTGAATCGAACACTCCGATCGTGGTCGCGCACACTAGCGAACTCCCTGCGCGGGCTTGTTGGTGGTGTTGACCACCGCGTAGGTACGGAGCAGATCAGCGTGACCGTTCAAAGTTTCTCGGGAGCGGCCGTCGACCAGAAAACGTACGTGCTGGATCTCCGGAAAGTTCGCATACAAGGTTCCGATGATTGACTTGATGGTCAACGTCTCGGACTCAATGCCAGACGTGTGATGGTCGGTAAACGCTTCGTGCAAATTGACCACAGCCATCTGCCCAGTGAGAACTTGTAATTCGCCGGAGAAATCACTGCCTACAGCCCCGGAGTGCGAGTGCAGAGGGAGATCGATGAGGAAGACGTCGTCCACGGCCGGGCCGCTTTCGATCGGGTGGGCTGAATTTTTGTAAGAATATTCCGCGATGAGACGAGCCAGCAGAGCGTGTGCTCGCGCGGATTTCTCCGACGGCAGCGCGATCTCCCGTTCGACCAGTGTGATCGAGCCATCCGTATCGCTGGCGAGCGCTAATTGCACCGTTTCACTTGGAGTAACTACGGGTGCAGACAACGGCGTCTCGTCGCGATGCCGAGTGAGCTTCTCGCGCGTCTGCTCACATCCCCGCAGCAGCACCAGCGCCATCAAAAGGATCGCGCCGGACAGGATCCAGAAGAGAACGCGTTGATAGCGGGGAATCATTGCGGCCCCTTCTGTGCGGGCGGTGGAGTGGGAGAGGTCCGCACTTTAGCGGCCGCGCGCCCGGTCGCCTCCGCAGCGGCAATAGCCTTGGATTGAGCGCTGGTCTGGCCTCCCGTGCTGGCATCTGCCACCGGCAAAAGAGCGGGGCTGTCGCGCCACGCACGCAGCGCGACCGTCAGTGCATTCACTACCTGCTGCTGATAGTTTCCGTCAGTCGCAGGAGTTGCCGCCGCGCCGGGGGCCGCAAGCGGAGACAACTCGATTGCTACGGCCGGGCACATGAGGTTGTTCAATGGCCGGATGGGCGCCTGGCCCAACGTCGCTGGTAGATGGGCTTTGCCCAGGGCGGTGCTCAAACTAACCGCAAGATCTGCACTTTGTCGCACGAATCCTGACTGGGCCGCGTCCCACGGAATTGGCACAAATCCAGCGGTAAGATCGGGGTCTTGATTTGGCGCCTGCAGGTCTGAGGTGTAGAGATGGACGCCGGATCCCGTTGCCGTGGCATGGAGCACGATGCAGGCCGCGGCATGGGTGCGGTTCGCAATCTCTGCCCGCTGGTCGGTGGATAGGGGATCGGAGCCGCCGGCGTCGCGAGTAGAGACTACATTGAAGCCGTTGGTCGACAGCGCGGCGCGTAGCTTTGAAGCGACGGCTAGTGTAATGTCCTTCTCCGCTACATGATCGCCCAGGACGGCGCCGCCTTCCGTGCCTCCGTGCGCAGGATCGAGCACGACCAGGGTGTGATTGATCGGCCATCCGGCCGGAGCGTTAGCTTTTATGGATGCTGCAGCCTGCGTCTGCGCCCGAACGGTGATTGCAGCCGTCGACGCGCTCGCCAATGTGACGAGGAGGACGGCGGCGTGCTTGCGCAAAGGGATCAAAGGCTTTGATTCGAACCAGACTCAGGTTGAGGAATTCGCTTCAGGTCAGTCGAGTGCATAGATTGCCAGTCCGCTTAAAAGCTTCGGATAGAAGTCGGTCGATTTCTGCGGCATCACGTCGCCCGAAAGCGATACATCGCGCAACTGTTCGAGCGTAATCGGCTTGATGAGGAAGGTAACGTCGGCCTCGCCGGATTCCACCAGCGCGACGGCTTCCTGGGCATCGCGAATGTAATGCACATTGCCAAGGCGGGTGATGGTGTCCTGGTCGAGACCGAGCAGGTGGTCGAGGACGACGCCGTGAAGCTGCGCCACGCCAAGTTGGCGCTGCTTTGGCGGCATCCCCACGAGCAGAGGAGCGATTTCTTCCGGCCTGGGCGTCAGGATGTAATTGCCGTCTCCGGTAGCTGCGATGAAGGATTCGCCGGGGGTTGTGGCGAGGCGTTCGATCAATGCTTGACCGGCGAGATTGTCTGCCACTTCGGTGATGTCAAAATAACGGCTGGCATCGGTGATGAAGTTCGCAGAAGAGAAGTTTTCCAGGCCGAAGACTACGCGATGCGTTGGCAGGATGGTGATTCCTGAAGCGTCCATGTTGACGAAGGTCATCATCATCGCGGCCTCGGGAAACGGCGGCGCGGGAAGGTGGCCAGGGCCGACTTTTTCATCGGGATCGAGGGGCTCGCCCAGAGCCAGCTTGAGTTGCGCCGACCGCTCTTTCGCGTAGGCGACTGAAGTCTCATAGCGATGGTGACCGTCGGCGATGATCAGCTTCTTGTCTGCCATGGCGGTGACGATTAGGTTGATTAGCGATGGGTCGGTCAGCTTCCAGACACGATGGACCACGCCGTATTCATCGGTAATGGCGAGATCGGCCGGCCGGGTATCCTTACCCGGTCCATCGCCGGCCTTTGCTCCAAAGATCAGCTTCTCGGAGGTGAATGCCGGGTCGGAATAGAGCATGTAGATCTGCTCGCAGTAGGCGCGCGTGGCCTTGAACAAGGCTAGTCGGTCCGACTTGTGCTTAGGGAAGGTCTGCTCGTGGCGGTAGACAACTTTGTCCGCGTAGTCGTAGAGATGGCCCAGCGCGATGAACCCGCGCCGCTCGCGAACTTCTGACGTGTGCGGCACGGTGTAGGTCTGCGAATAGCCGTACAACGCAGGCTCCGCCTCTTCGGCCAGGATTCGTTCCTCGCGCCACTCCTTGAGCGATTCCGCGGCGCGGGTGTAGCAGTTGTGCGCCTGCTCGCCCGTGGGCAGAAAGTCCTGCGGTTCGGTGTCGTCGGGTTCGCGCTTGCCAAGGATGATCCGGATCAGGTTGTAGGGACTTCGCTCGTAATAGCCTTGCTGCATCTCCGGAGTGATCTTGTCGTAGGGCTGGGTAACCACGTCCTCCATGCGAACGCGGGAGGTGTCGTAACGAAGGGCGCGAAACGGATAAATGCGGGCCATGCTCGGTCTTAGGTCTCCTGGAGTGGTCTGGTTCGATTGTACGGGCGATAGGGTCCACATTTATGGAAGGAAACACGATATCCACAATTCCATGCAAGATTCAGTCTTACTCCTGCGCTGCCTGGCTCGACTGCAGACTCCAGCCACGAGGGTCCTGCCGTCGTTCCGGTGCACGCGATTCCGCTCTCCTTCTGCTGTCAAGTCGAGTCAGATGGAGAAGTAGTAGGCTTCGAGTGCAGCGCGCATCGCTAGCGGGGAACCCCAACTTGCATCCTATTTTTCATTGGGCGCAATCGCGACAACCTTTCGGATGAGAAATACCGCGAGATGAGAGATGATATAGGTCTTGTGAACGGTATGCGATTTGAAACGCGGGATCAGACGGGTGAGATGGCGCGAAGAGGTCTGGCGACTTGCTTCCGGCTCTTGCTGCTCGTGTGTCTCGCGGCTCTTGGATTCTCGTCGCTGACGATTTCGAGCTTCGCGCAGGAAAATCCGCTCGATAATGTGCAGACGCCAACCGCTCCGCCGAAGCCCAAGACGCCGGATGAGTTGAAGCCGGTCATAGAGGGTGCCGCCAACGTTGCCGCCGAGGCAACTTCTCGCCACGACGCTCGCATACGCGTGGAGGTTAATTTGGTGCAGGTCCCCCTGACCGTCACCGACCCAATGAACCGCCTGGTGACTGGCCTTGAGAAAGAAAATTTCAATTTGTTCGACAACAATGTCGGTCAGTCGATCAAGTACTTTTCAAGCCAGGACGCACCGCTGACAATCGGCGTAGTTTTTGACCTGAGCGGAAGCATGTCCACCAAATTTGTGCGCGCACGCAAGGCGCTCACCGAGTTCCTTCGAACCTCGAACCCTCAGGACGAGTTCTTTGTGGTGGGATTCAATGACCGTCCGTCAGTGATCGTCGACTATACGTCCGACCCGGACGATGTCGAGGCTCGCATGGTGATGTTGAAGCCGGAGAACAGGACTGCGCTGATTGATGCGGTGTATCTTGGCATCGATCATCTACGCAAGGCGAGGTACGAACGCAAGGCGCTGCTGATTATCTCCGATGGAGGTGACAATCGCAGCCGGTATACAGAGGGCGAGTTGCGCCGCGTTGTCCGCGAGAGTGACGTGCAGATTTATGCCATCGGCATCTTTGATAGCTACGCTCCGACAACCGAGGAGCAGCTTGGTCCCGACCTGCTGAAGGACATCTGTGAGATGACGGGAGGCCGCATGTTCAACGTCGGCGGTGACGTGAGCGATTTGCAGGACGTAGCAACCCGCATCTCATCGGAATTGCGCAACGAATATGTGATCGGATATTCGCCGTCGCAGGTGAAGCACGACGGGAACTGGCGTAAATTGAAGGTGAGACTTTTGCCTCCGCCCGGTCTTCCAAATCTGACCGTACATTTTCGCCAGGGGTATTATGCACCGTCGGAGTAGAGAAAACAGGCTTCGAGGTGTAGGCGGATTTTTCGCCTCTGCCGCGCTCTTTGGGTTCGTGAGCCTGGGGGCACTCTCGCAGCAACCCTCGGGTACGCAGGCAGCCCCGCAACGGAGCACGCTTCCGCAAACGTCGGGACACCCGCAACCTTCGCTGGAGGTTGATCGCGATCCTGTTCCATCGCCCGACCCCGATCCGCCTCCGCAGTCTGTCGGCAATCAACAGCCCGCCGGGCCCGTGGGGACAATTGCGCGCGGCACGGGCGGCCTATATACCCTGCACGAAGACGCCTATGAAGTCCGCCTGAACGCCTCGGTCTTCGATGCGTCCGGCCACAGCGTGCAGACGTTGGACAAGGACGCGTTTCACGTCTATGAAGACGGCGTTCCGCAGAATATCGCCGGATTTCGCCATGAGGATCTTCCGGTCTCGCTGGGAATCCTGATCGACAGTTCCGGGTCCATGTACGACAAGCGCGTCGCGGTGGACGAAGCATCGCTTGACCTGGTCAAGCTTTCCAATCGGGAGGATGAGGCCTTCGTGGTCGATTTCTCGTGGGAGGCGTTCATCGATCAGGACTTTACAAGCGATATCAACAAGCTTCAGCAGGGTCTTTCGTACATCAAATCAAGCGGCGGCACCGCGATCTACGATGCGCTGGTAGCTTCGGCAGATTATCTTTCGAAGAACGCCAAGCACCCCAAGCAAGTGCTGCTGGTGATTACCGACGGCGAGGATAATGCCTCCAGCGCGACGCTCGATCAGGCCATTCGCCGCATTCAGGATTTTGACGGGCCGGTGATCTATTGCATCGGTCTGCTGTTCGGCGACGACACCAACAAGGGGGAGGCACGCCACGCTCGACGCGTGCTGGAGACGCTCTCCGAAGAGACGGGCGGCCAGGCCTACTTCCCCAAATCTGTGAAGGAGGTCGACGCCATTACCAAAGAAGTGGCGAACGATATCCGAACCCAGTACACAATCGCCTACCATTCGTCCAGGTCGCCGACGCTGGGCGGATACCGTGTGGTGCATGTCGACGCCAAGCAGAAGGGATTCTCGAAGCTTTCGGTCCGCACGCGCAGCGGGTACTATCCGCGGGTTGGAACTGCTGCATCGGCTCAGGGCTCGCCTGGCGTGGTCAACCCCTAACAGTGCTAGCTAGAACGAGAGCTTTTGCAGGTTCTGCCAAATTTCGGGATCGACAGGAACTCCCAGCCTAAGATTTTCCTGGCGAAGTTGAAGCGTGTGCTCCCCAGGATAGCGAACGGGCTGGGCCGGATCGATTGGGGTGGCTTTGCCGAGCGAGTCGAGGATTGCGGTGGCAATTGCATCCATGTTTTCGCGAGCGGCGAAGCTGGACGGATCGATGGCGAGGAATATCTGGCTGACTCCGGATTCGCGTGTTGGTTCCTGGGGAATCTCGTGAGTGGCATTGCCTCCGGAGAGCATGGCGACGAGCATGTCGAGTACGAGCGAGAGACCGGAACCCTTCCAGTAGCCGATGGCGAGTGCGCGTTTCGAGGCTTCGATCGCGGCGGGGTCGCAGGTTAGCTGGCCTGCCTCGTCATATCCTCCTGCGACTGGAAGTTGCTGACCCTTGGCGCTGTAGGCGGACAACGCGCCATAGGAAAACTGAGACATTGCCATATCGAGAACTACGTGGGCACCAGCGGGGCGCGGGATTGCGATGACCAGAGGATTGTTGCCGATCGCGGGGGTCAACGCGCCCCACGGAGGTAGATTGGCGAGTGTGTTGGTCCAGCAGATGGCGAAGACGCCTGCTTCGGCAGCGAGCCACCCGTAGCTTCCGCCGCGCATCCAGTGGTTGGTGTTGGCCAGGGCGACTCCGCCAATACCGTGTTGACGAGCGAGTGCGATGGCGCGTTGCATCACGCTGTGGGCGTTTAGATTGCCAGGGCCAAGATGGCCGTCCCAGCGCTCCAATGCGCCTGCGCCTGCGACTCGCGTGGGTTCGGCACTGACGTCAACGCAGCCGTTGGCGACCATCTCAGCGAATCGGGGAAATCGGTTGAGGCCGTGCGTGTAGACGCCGTCGCGCGTGGTCTCGGCGAAGAGGCGTGCGCAGAGGGTGGCGCGATCTCCTTGCAGTCCGAGATGCTGCATCGCGCGCTGGAGCGTTTGGTAAAGGTCGTGATAGGAAACTCGGAGCATGGGGTCGATTCGGTGGCCGAAAGATTATGGTTGTGTTGCGCGCGGTCCATCCGCCTGCTGGAGCGCGTTGGAGGAAGGAGCGAGCTTCCATATTTCGCCTCGCGCGGACGAGGCGTAACGCGCGGTGTGGAAGGTCCATCCGATGAACGGCATATAGGCGGAGTAAGCCACTGTTGCTCCAGGCTCAGGCTGATGGTCGGTGATTTGGTATCGTGCGCCCTGCGAGTGTGCCCAGCGCAACAGGTCAGGTGGTGAGTTGAGGTAGGGAATCGCTCCGGGACGCGTGATTCCGCCGGTGTCGACGATTGGGTGTTCGGAGACGAAGGCGATTTGGCCTATTGCGTAGGCGGCGACGGGCTCGTCGGCCGGAATATGGTCTCGAATGAAGAGGGCAAACTCTTTGGTCGCTTGGCAGGAGATTCCTTTGTTACGGATAAAGGGCCGGACCGTGACAATGCTGACGGTAAGCGCTGCAACGAGCGCAACAATATAGACCGCTCGGCCTGCGAATCGGGATGCCTGGAGCGCGAGTAGCAGGATGACGATGGACAATCCGGGAGCACTGACGAGGATGTATCGAGTCTGCACGTAGGTGTGGTCGACCACGTAGAAGAACGCCGCGATCGACGGCCAGAGAATGAAGATCCAGCCTGCGGATGGAAGGCTGGTTGAGGGCTCTGAGACTCCCGCGAAGGTTGAGGCAACTGCGTGCTGGATCGAGCGACGAAACGTTAGTGGTCGAAGAAAGAGACAGGCGATTCCAGCGAAGAATCCGCCGGCAATCACAGGGAAGCCGAGCGAGTAGGCAGACGCGAGGCGGCGGACGACGGAGTCTCCAGGGTTTGCGCGCTTCGCGGCGTTAGTGTTGGGGAGTACATGGCCAAAGGCGTGGAGCGAGTAAATGGACCAGAGTGCGAGCGGCGCGCAGAGCAGGATCAGGCCAGCGATAAGGATGGGGAGACGAGCCGATGCAGCGGGAAGGCGGCGGAATTGCGCGAAGAGCGGGAGTACCAGTAGTGCGGTGAGGAAGATCATCTCCGGTCGCAGGAGCGGGGCGACGCCGGCGAGCAGGCAAGCGGTGAGGAATGACTTCGTGGTCGGCTGATCGCGGGTGGCGGCGAGGACGGCGAAGCAGGATAGCCCTGCGGCTGTGATGGGTTCCATTCCGGAGAAGAGCCAGTAGCAGGAGTACGGGTTAGCGACGATGAGCAGTATCATCGCGGCTGGGAAGAGTGTCGCAGTGGGCAGAAGCTGCGCGGCGAGGTTGCGGGCGAAGGCGTAAATTCCTGCGAGTCCGAAGATCGCGCCGCAGACTGTGAGGGCTTTGCCCGCGCTCAGCCAGTCGGGGATGATGACGTGCATTGCGGCGAGGAGCAAAACCCAGAGCGGCGCGGTGTCGCCGGCGACGACGTGGCCGTTGAAGGCAAAGCCGCGGCCGGTGGCGACACTGCGGGCGAACTCGAGATGGATATAGGCGTCGTCTTCCCAATATCCGCGCGCGTGGATAAACCAGTAGATGCACCAGAGTGTGGCAACAGCCAGAATCACAAAGCTCGCCAAGTTTGAGGAGGCGGGCCGTTCTGTTTGGGTCAGACTGACTTCTGAGGGCATTGTTTGGTGGCTCGGACCAATCGTGATTATAGAAGGATGCGTTGGCGCGCACGGCCGACTATTCTTGAGGCATGTCTTCCTTTATTAAATTGGAGCATGTGAACGTGGCGCGTGGCGAGACAACTGTGCTCCATGATGTCAATCTGCAAGTGGATGCGGGCGAGCATATTGCCATCCTTGGACCGAATGGATGCGGCAAATCGACGCTCATCAAGACGATGACGTGTGAGTGCTATCCGTTGGCGGTGGACGGAACGCGGGTAAGCATCTTTGGGCGTGAACGGTGGGATTTGACTGAGCTGAAGAAGCGGCTGGGTGTGGTGTCGGCTGAGTTGCCGGGAAAGGCGACGCTGCGGACTACAGGGCGGGATGCGGTGCTGACGGGATTCTTTTCGAGCTCGACGCTGTGGCCGAATCTCACCGTGACGGACGGGATGCGGGCTCGTGCGGAGGAGGTGCTGGAGCTGGTCGGCGCGGTGGAGATCGGAGACAAGGTAGTGGGCGAGATGTCGGCGGGTGAGCAGCGGCGGGTGATGATTGGGCGCGCGCTGGTGGGTTCGGGTGCAAGCGCCGCGGCCAGCGCCGATCCTGGTGCGACTGAACAGATGTTGCTGCTGGATGAGCCTTCGAATGCCCTGGACCTGGCGGCGCAGCAGGAGTTGCGCAGGATGCTGCGGCGTTTGGCGCAGCAGGGGACTGGGATTCTGCTGATCACACACCACATTGCGGATATTCTGCCGGAGATTGAGCGCGTTATCCTGATGCGGGCAGGTCGGATCGTGGCGGATGGGGCGAAGGAGAAGCTGTTGACCGGGGCGGTGTTGAGCGAGCTGTTCGGAGCGGAGGTTCGGGTGACGGAGCAGGATGGGTTCTTCCATGCGTGGTAGGGCAGGGTCTCGGCTCCGACGAGCGGTTTGGCGTCGGTTCGTGCGGGATTGGAAACAACGGCGGCTCGAACGACGAGCGACGTTTTCTGCAGTTCGCTGGGAAGATTAACTTTTAGTTCTTTGGCCGCGCACTGCGAGCGATGATGTTTGATACGGTCAGGTGCTGGCGACGTTGCATTTTCCAGTTGGGAAACGCGGCTAGCCAGCCCTTGAGTTGTATGTGGTGCAAGGTGTTCCCTGGTGGATAGCTGTACACGTGCGGCGCTTCTGCGATCGCGTTTGTGGTTAGCGGGGAATGTCTATGGGTGGGGCTGCGTCGGGGTTTTGGCTGGGTTGCTTGGAGGGCGGATGGGCTTTAAACCAGGTGGACTGAGAGGCAGCTAGTTCGGTTGCGGATTCGCGGAGATCGCGGATAGATTCCAGCGCAACCTTGCGTGCGACGTCGTAGGTTTCGTTGTCCGGCGGGGACTTGAGGGCAGAGGCCCAGCGGTCGGTGGCTTCGATGATCTTGGGGAGCGCCTTGCGGATGTCTACGTGACGAGGGCCGTAGTCGTCGAGGTTGTCCAGTAGCTCATCGGCGATGGAGGTGAACTGCTCAAGTAGGTCGTGGGTATCCTGCTCGCGGCCGGGGCGGCGGGGCTTGGCGTAGACGTCGTGGATCTCCTGGGTGCGGAGGTCCAGGAATTTTGCATAGAGCAGAACGCAGTCGGGTGGGTAGTAGCGGAGTTCGCGGACTTTTTCTATCTCGGCTTCGGAGAGGGCGGAATCGCGGATCTGGGCGCGGACTGGGATGCAAGTGAGAATGCAGAGAAACAAGGAGATCGCAATGAGTGCGAAGGCGCTCTTCCGAAAGATCTGAGGATGCCGGCGCGCTGACGGAATAGGTCGCAAAATACTGGGGTCCTTCGCGGATGACAATAAGGAGATTGGGGAGTTTACGCTTAGGATGAAACCGGCCTAACGCGGATTCTACGCCAAGGATCACATAGATGGGGAGGGCGGTGTGGCAAGTCACTTCTCAGCGGGGCAATTCTGTTCGCGATCAGTGGGTGAAGACCTGCGCCAGGAGTTCGTCATTCACCTGGTCGAGCTGCTTGAGGGTGTCCTGGACGGTGGCTTTGTCCTGGCCGGATACGAGGTGGAGAACCTGGGCCAGGCGGTAAGTAGTGTTATGCATCAACTGCTCCGCGTCTTTAATTCGTTTGGCGTCGTGGGCGAGGTTGACGTGGATGAGGTGGGCGTAGTGGTTAACCTGGGTGAGCGTGTGGGCGGCTTGTTCGGTGTCGCCGTCGGCGATCTCACGGCCAGCCTTCTGGGTCATGGTGTGGATGAGTTGGGTGTAAAGGAAGCACTGCTCGCGGGGATTGGCCTGGCTGGCGCGCAACTCAAGTTGGGCGAGGACGTCGGGGCTGGGAATGACCTCGTCGGCTGCGGCGCGGGCGGGGATCGCGATACAGAGGGTGGAGAGAATCCCCAGGCAGGCGAGGTGCAGCATCGGGCTGAAGAGTTGGGTGAGACGGGCGGGGGGCCGAAGGGGAGAGCTCATGAGTCACCTCTTGGTGATCGCGTGCTTACTTCGTGTGTTGGAGGGCGGCGAGACGGGTGGACGCCTGCAACTCCTGATCGGGCAACGTTCCGTGGGCCACTGCGAGAAACTGTTTGTAGAGTGCGGCAGCCTTGCCATTTTGATGCAAATTGTCGTTCGCCGTTGCCTCAAGGAAGAGAGACGACGGTGAAGGTTGCTGGACTGTAGCACGGAGAGCTAACGCTTGCAAAGTAATTCTTGGGTCGTCAATCTCGGCGGCGGCGAAGGCCAGGTGGGTAGCCGCGTCAGCGAAGGCCTGAGGATCGGGAAAGGCGGCGGGGTTGGCGACGGCCTGCTTGAGCAGTTTTTCGGCTGCGGCGGGGCGGTGGAGGCGGAGGAGAACCTCGGCACGGTCGTCGAGTAGCGTCGGATCGGGGTGGTCGGACTGGGCGGAGATAAGAGCGGCATAGAGTGGGTCGGCCTGTTCGGGATGGCCGGTTTCGAGGTAGACGCGGGCTAGCATGCGTGTGATGTTGGAGTTGGCGGGGATTTTTGTGTGGAGAGCTTCGACGAGCGGGACGGCCTGGGCGATTTTGGTTTGGTCGCCCGAGGCGAGGTAGGCTTCCGCAAGTTGGGCAATGAAGCTGGGATTGGTGGGGTCTGCGGCGAGGGCGGGGATGAGCACGGCTTCGGCGTCGGCGGGGTGATGCTCTGCTAGCAGGATGTGGGCGAGGTCGGCGGTAGCCTGCGGGTTGGTGGCGTTGTCGGCGAGGGCGAGATAGCGTCGATAGGCTTGCTCGGCTGCGGGAAGGTCTGCGGCGGCTTCGGCGATCTGGGCGGAGAGCAGGATGTCGTCGGGCTGCTCGGCGGTGAGTTTGAGAGCGGCGAGGAGGTCGGTGGAGGCTGCGGTGGGATTGGGTGGGGCGGCCTGGAGATCGAGGCGGGCGAGAGCGCGAAAGGCGTGGGCTTTGAGGGTGGGGGCGGCGTCGGGGAGCGCGGTTGCAGCCAGGAGTTGGGTGCGGGCTTCGGCGAGTTGTGGCTGGCTGGAATGGTTGGAGCGCGCGAGCAGAAGGCCGAGTGCGACGTGCGAGTCGGCGAACGTGGGGTCGGCGGCGATGGCTGCGCGGTAGCAGGATTCGGCGGTCAGTACCGTGCCGGTAGCTGCGATCGAGGTGGATCGGCTAGTTTCAGCGGTATACGGAGGGAGTGCGTCGGTCGCCAGTGCCTCAAGGGTGAGGCCGAGGTTGTAGAGAATTTGAGGATTGTTGGGCGTCTGTGCGTTGAGGGTGGTGAGGACTTTCAGCGCGGCGGGGAAGTCGCGGGCGGCTACGGCGTCGTTGGCTTGCTGGACTAGGGCTGCTTGCGGGTCGGGTCGGGTGTCTGGGTGGGAAAAGTCCTGGGCGGGCAGAGCCGTTGGAAAAAGCGAGAACGCGACGACGATGCAGCGAACAGTGCAGACAGAACAAAGAGAGAAGTTTCGCCTGAGCGCGTGAACGTCTGAAATGGATCCTAGTGGCATTGTGCGATGACCCTTGCGGCGGCTTAAAAGCTAAGGCCCGGCATGGGGCCGGGCTTTGTCTTTGCATTGATTATATCAAGGGCTTGGGGCTACCGGGATTTCGAAAGTCATGGGTGGGAGTGTTAGCCGTGGCCGTGATCCCCGCCGTGGCCTCCATCGTCGTCGGCGGGCGGCGCTGCTGGAAATATGTTGGTGACTGCGTTGGCGATATTGTTCACGTTGTTGGCGACGGTAGCGGCAAGGTCACTAGTGCTGGCAATTGCACCGAGGGCGAGGACACCCGCAAGCAAAGCGTATTCGATCAGGTCCTGTCCAGACTCATCGCCTGAGAGGCCAGCGAGGAGGGATCGATTTGATTCGTGCGGAATGAAAGTTGGGATCGGTTCTACCAAAGGAAGCCCCCTTGTACGCGCGCCGCGATCTACCAGACTTAAATTAGCTTGGAGATGGTACAGCGACACTCCCACAAAAGTGGTATCAAACGCGATGCTCCGCGAGAAGTGCTGCAGTCGGGATCAATTTGCGGAGCAAGGCTGCGCTTCGCGTGATAACAGGCCGTGGTGTAGTGAGGTCCGTTGATTTTGCTTCTGTCATGCAGCGGTGGGCGGCGTGAGAGCTTGCGAACCTGTCTGCCGGGTGGGACTAACGGCGGAGCGAAATGGGAAAACTAAATGGATCAGATGAAGATGCTCGCGGTTGTGTTGGGTTTGGGGATGATTTCCGTTGCGGGAGCCGCGCAGGATGTGAACTGTAAGATGCAGGCTTACAAAGCTGTGGATGGGGTGCGGGCGGTGGCGGCGCACGGTGGAGTGACGCTGACGTGGCAAGGAGAAGGGCAGCAGGGCTTAAGGGGGGAGTTTTCTGTGCACGATGGACAGCCGGTGATGGCAGAGCTGGCGGCGCGGAAGATGGGTGGGGCGTGGGTGGTACTGGGGAAGAATTTGGCACCGCAGTTCGAGGTAACGACGGGACGGCGGCGGATGTCGAAGACCGAACTAGATATCTTGAAGCGGCTTAAGCTGGACACTCCGGAGAACGAGGAGCGGTACAAGTGGAATGTGTTCTGGGATGCTCCGCTGGCCGTGCCGGGTACGGATGCGAGCCACTGGGTGGGGCCGGGGCGGACGGAGTCTGAGATAAAATGTGCCGCGGTGAGTTACAGATCAGATGCTTGTACTGCAAATCACGCGCAAACAACCCCAGCGTCGGACATAAATCCGAAGTCCCGCGATCTCGCACCATCTCAAAGAGGTTGACGGAGCAGAAGGCCTATTTCGAGGGTGCTCGGAAGCTATCTGACAAGAATTTTCTAGTGATGCCGGAAGAGGAGGCTAATACTTTTCTCGACGGGCATTGGTATTTGATGAATCCGAAGCCGACTTACTTTACTCACTCTGGTCCGCGGGATGCGGGGCAGCCGTTTGAGGAGGAGGTGCCGGGATATGGGACGGTTTACCACCTCAACTCAGCAGATTACGTACTGAAGTTTGTGGATGAGACGAAGAGCATTTTGTGGGTGGCGCATCCGCGGACGAAGAGCTCGGCTCTGTTTCCGGATATGTATAAGGATAAGGATTTGTTTTTGAGCGATCGGTTTAATGGTGGGTCGTCGGAGTCACTGCCGGTTGATCTTTCGCACAACGGTTGTGTGAGGTACGGTGCTTTGGTTGGAATTACGAGATGAGTAACTGGGCTCAGAAGCCGAAGTTCATACTGGCTGAGGGCGACACTTATATGAAGTGGCCACGATGACGATACTTATCCGTTTCTAGCTATTAATTACTTGAAGCTGGATAAGCTCCCGACTTACAACGAGAGCTGAGCGCCTATTGTGGAGGGGATTCACGAAGGAAATTTATTTGGAACTACCGGGGAGATATTTTTTTCATAGCTGGGCCATTGAAGGCGCCGGCACGAAAGCGTTTATATGGCGGATATTGAGTACACGTTTCCGTTGGATTTTGCGGAGGTGGTTTGGAGCGATGGGACTACCGTCGATCGGAAGATAGTTAAGCTGACCGATACTACGGCGTTTGGGACTAAGACGCTGAGGATTCCGTTTGATGCTACCGGGAAGAAGTGGGTTAGGTTGGCGGTGTGGGATTCGGCGGGAGATGGGGCTTGGTTGCAGCCAGTGGGGGTGAAGTGAGTAGAAGGATTTGCGCCGATTTGCCGATGACTAGCGAGAGAATAAAAGCAGATTCCTCCGCTGCGCTGCGGAATGACAAACAAAGCGCTGCGGAATGACAAACAAAGCGTTGCGGAATGACAAACAAAAAAGCAACTATTGAGATTCTGAGCTGCGCTCAGAGTGACGACCCGTAGGGAATGACGATCCGCGATGTTAGCGATTGGTGATTGGTGGCGTGAGGCCAAGGACTTTGGCGAGGTAGTGGCCGGTATGGGAGTGGGGGTTGGCGGCGATTTCTTCGGGGGTGCCGATGGCTACGATTTCGCCGCCGGCACTGCCGCCCTCGGGTCCCATGTCGATGACCCAGTCGGCAGACTTAATGACGTCGAGGTTGTGTTCGATGACGAGCAGGGAGCCTCCGCCTTCGATGAGTTTGCGGAAGGCTGCGAGGAGTTTTTGGACGTCGTCGAAGTGAAGGCCGGTGGTGGGCTCGTCGAGGATGTAGAGGGTGCGGCTGCGCGCGCGGGCTGCGATGCTGCTGGCAGAATCCGAGCTGCTGCGGTTGGAGATAGACCGCGCTGTGGCGAGGTGGGAGGCTAATTTGACGCGCTGAGCTTCGCCACCGGAGAGGGTGGTGGCGGACTGGCCTAGGCGAACGTATCCGAGGCCTACCTCGTCGAGGACGTAGAGCTTGTCGACGATCTTGGGAATGCCAGCGAAGTAGGTGAGGGCTCCCTTGACGGTCATATTGAGAACGTCGTGGATGTTCTTACCCTTGTATTTGATGTCGAGGATGGAGGATTTGTAACGGGTTCCGTTGCATTCTTCGCAGGGGAGTTCGATGTCGGCGAGGAACTGCATTTCTACGGTGACCGTGCCATCGCCCTCGCATACGTCGCAGCGGCCGCCGGGGACGTTGAAGGAAAAACTGCCAGGACTGAAGCCTTTGCGTTTGGAGTCCGGTTGTGAGGCGAAGAGCGAGCGGACTTCATCAAAGGCTTTTATATATGTAACTGGATTTGATCGCGGTGTGCGGCCGATGGGGGACTGGTCGACGAGGATGACGTCGTTGAGGTGCTGGGTGCCGGAGAGGGCGCGGAAGAGGTGGGTTGGCTCGGGTTCGGAGGCGCCGGGTTCGCGGTTGAGCGATTGCATGAGGGCTCGGTAAAGGACCTGGTGGATGAGTGTGGACTTGCCGCTGCCGCTGACTCCAGTGACGCAGCAGAGGAGGTTGAGGGGGATGTCAATGTCGACGCCGCGGAGATTGTGGATGCGCGCTCCGGTGAGGTGGAGGTGCTCGCGGCCTGGCTCTCGGCGGAGTTTGGGGATAGGGATGGTCATGCGGCCGGAGAGGTATTTTCCGGTGATGGAGTGCGGGTTGGCGGTGACTTCGGCGACGGTGCCGGCGGCGAGGAGTTGGCCGCCGAGTTCGCCAGCGCCGGGGCCGAGATCGAGCAGGTAGTCGGCAGCGCGGATGACGTCGGGATCGTGCTCGACTACCAGGATTGTGTTGCCGAGGTCACGGAGGGAATGCATGATGCGGATGAGTTTTGCGGTGTCGCGAGTGTGCAGGCCGATGCTTGGCTCGTCGAGGACATAGAGTGCGCCGACAAGGCGGCTGCCGAGGGATGTGGCGAGTTGGATGCGCTGCGATTCGCCACCGGAGAGCGTGGAGGAGAGGCGGTCGAGGGTGAGGTATTCGAGGCCGACCTCCTGCAGGAAATGGATGCGCTGGCGGACTTCTTCCAGGATCTTGCCGGCGATTTCAATTTGTGACGGTGAGAGTTGCAGATTGTCGAAGAAGGATTGCGCCGCGGTGATGGTGAGGGCGGAGACTTCGCAGATGTTCTGGTTGTTGATGAGGACGGCGCGGGCCTCGGCGCGGAGACGCTGGCCGCGGCAATCGGGGCAGAGTGCGTAGCCGCGATATTTGGAGAGGAAGACGCGGACGTGGAGTTTGTACTTCTTGCGATCGAGCGCGGCGAAGAAACCTCGGATGCCGGGGAAGGTGCCTCGACCCTCCCAGATGAGTTCCTGCTGGGCTGGGTCGAGATCGTAGTAGGGGACGTCGGTGGGGATGGAGGCGGATTTTGCGAAGCGAATCATTTCGCCGTGGAAGGGGCGATATTTCGGGGTGGTCCAGGGGGCGATTGCGCCTTGCGCCAGGGTGCGGGAGCGATCGGGAAGGATGAGGTTGGGGTCGAAGTCGATGGTGTTGCCGAAGCCCTGGCAGCGGGGGCAGGCTCCGTAAGGATTATTGAAGGAGAAGAGGCGGGGCTCGGGTTCGCGATAGGCGCGGTGGCAGGTGGAGCACTCGAATGCGGCAGAGAAGCGGTACTTCGTACCGTTCTCGTTTTCCGCTTCGGGGAGCGCATGGAATTGGACTTCGCCGGCTTCGCGGTAGCCCGTTTCGATGGCGTCGACGATGCGGGTTCGGATGTCGGGAGCGATGGCGAGGCGATCGATGAGGACAAAGATGGGTTGGGAGAAGTCGAGTTCGAGGAGGGACTCGGGGGTGGAGAATTCGACTATTTTGCCTGATTGATAGAGGCGGTTGTAGCCTCGGCGGCGCAGTTCGAATAGGCGATCCTTGAGGGTGTCGGTCAAGGAAGAAAGTCCGACCGTGGATGAGACCGATTTCGCGGATTTTTTTGCGGCGGATTTCTTGATCGGCTTGGGTGGTTCGGGCGGTGCTTCGGTGGTGGCAGGCTGGAGCGGCTCGAATTTGATTTCGTTGCGGACTATTGGGAAGAGGGCGTAGGCGCGGGTGCCCTCGGGGACTGCGAGAAGGGTGGCTACGATCTCGTCTACGGTGTCGTGGCGAACGATGCCGCCGCAATGGAGGCAGGTGACGGTGCCGCAGCGCGCGTAGAGGAGGCGGAGGTAGTCGTAGATTTCGGTGGCGGTGGCGACGGTGGACCGCGGGTTGCGAGTCTGATTTTTTTGCTTGATAGCGATGGCTGGGGCGAGGCCGTCCATATGGTCTACGTCGGGCTTTTCGATGCGCTCAAGGAACTGGCGGGCGTAGGCGGAGAGAGATTCGACGTAGCGGCGCTGGCCTTCGGCGTAGACGGTGTCGAAGGCGAGCGAGGACTTGCCCGAGCCGGAGACGCCTGAGACTACGGTGAGGGCGTTATGCGGGATGTCGACGTCGATGGACTTGAGGTTGTGAGTGCGCGCGCCGCGGATGACGATGTAGTCGTTCGCAGAGACGGTGTTGCGCGGCATCGCTTCGGCGGGGTTCGCTTCCAATATTTGTTCAATCATGGCCACTCTCTATTGTCGGATAGATGGGCTTGGATTGCGAATCGGGTGGGTCAGGAGGAGGTGGGTTGGGGGCGGAAGATTTCCAGCAGGAGCAGGCATGCTCCGATGACGATGCAGGAGTCGGCTACGTTGAAGTCGGGCCAGTTGTAGTGGTAGATCTTTACGGCGAGGAAGTCGACTACGTGGTGGAAACGGATGCGGTCGTAGAGATTGCCGAGGGCTCCGCCGAGGATGAGGGCGAGGGCGAGGGATGAGAGCGTGATGGTGCGGCCAGTGCGCCAGAGCAGCGTGAAGACGATGAGGGCGGCGATGACGGAGAAGGTGATGAGGCCGATGCGGACTCCGTTGGGCGGGAAGTTTTCGAGGAGAGAGAAGGCTGCGCCGGTGTTGAGGACGTGCGAGAGGCGGAAGACGCCGGGGATGATGGGGATGTCGTAGCCGGGACGGATGCGATCGACGATCCAGTTCTTGGAGAGGCGGTCGGAGAGGATGACGAGTGCCGTGATCAGGAGGAGGATGGGGCGGCGATCGCGGACGGTGGCGATGGGTTGCGGTGTTTCGGCGTGCGTGGTTGTGGGCATTGTGATCAGAGACATTGTAGTTTGCGGCTCCGTGTAGTTCGTTGTTGTCTTGGCGCGGTATATGTTGCGGGCTTTCAGCCGTTTGTGGCTTATCTGACCTTGTACCTCGGCCTTTGGCCTAGGCTGGTATGTGACGCGCCCTTGGCGCTTTTGCGTATGGGTTCAATGGAGAAGTTCGGTTTGAGCGGGATTAAGGTTTGAGGTTCATCTCCAGTTAAACGATGGCGGCAGTGTCCTGCGTGGTTGCGGAGTACGGGGCGAAGTCGATTGCGTCGAGGGCTTCGGCGCAGCGGAGGCAGACGGTGGGGTATTTTTCTTGCTGGCCTACGTCGGCCGTGTATCGCCAGCAGCGGTCGCATTTTGTGCGTTGAGATCGTTGAACCGAAAGGTTGACCAAATAATCGGTGTCTGCGTGAGTGACCTGGAGGATATCCACCTCAGAGACGTTGAACAATTCGGGAAGAGAAGTGATGTAACTTGCCATCCCGTCCTCATCAGAACTGCCGTCGAAGTAAAGCGTTACAACTGCCTCCAACGCCTTGCCGATCACTTTCTCCGTACGCAGGGCCTCGAGCTTTGCAAGGACTTCTGAGCGCTTCTGCAATAGCTTCCCCCAATTAGCGGCGAGCTCTGGGCTGATCGGTGCGATGGACTCGGGGGCGGGGAAGCGGGTTAGGTGGACGCTGCCCTCGGTGTGGGGGAGGGATTGGTAGACTTCGTCGGCGGTGAAGCTAAGGATTGGCGCGGTGAGGCGGGCCAGGGCGTCGGTGATCTTGTAGATTGCTGTTTGTGCCGAGCGGCGGGCGAGGTAGAGTTCGCGCTGGTATTTGTTGCCGGACTTGAACTTGATGGGATAGGTGTAGAGGCGGTCCTTTAATACGTCGAGGTAGAAGGCGCTTAGTTCGGAGTTACAAAATTCGTTGAGCAGGTGGTAGACGCGGTGGAATTCAAATTCGGCGTAGGCCTTGGTGATCTTGCCTGTTAGTTCGGCGGTGCGTGCCAGGATGTACTGGTCGATCGGCTGCATCTGCTCAAAGGGAATGGCGTCGCCGCCGTCGGCCATGCTGCGAGGGTCGAAGTCGTGGTTTAGGCCGGTGGTGGGGTCGACTTCGCGGAGGCTGCCGAGCAGAAAGCGGAAGGTGTTGCGGAGCTTGCGGTAGATCTCTTCGGCGAGGCGCTTGAGCAGCGGGAGGCTGGCTACTACGTCTTCGCGGAAGTCGACGCTGGCGACCCAGAGGCGAACGATGTCGCCGCCTAGCTGGTCCATGATGGCTACGGGATCGATGAAGTTGCCGAGCGATTTGGAGAGGGCGCGGCCCTTTTCGTCGAGCGTCCAGCCATAGGTTGCGACGGACTTGAAGGGCGCGCGGTTGTGCATGCCGATGGAGCAGAGGAGCGAGGACATGAACCAGCCGCGATGCTGATCGCCACCTTCGGCGTAAAGATCGGCTCGGGGGTCGGTGTTTGGGAGCTGCTGGGTGTCGGGGTCAAAGTCGAGGACGGCGTGGGAGCTGGAGCCGGACTCGAACCAGACGTCGAGGATGTCCATCTCTTTGCGGAATTCTGTGTGGCCGCATTCTTTGCAGGACGTAGCGGGCGGCAAGATTTGTTCGGGGGTGTGGTTATACCAGGCGTCGGCGGATTCTTTCTTGAACAGCTCGACGATTAGTTTGTTGACGGCTGGATCGCGGAGTGGCGACGTGCAATTGCGGCAGAGGAAGACGGCGATGGGGACGCCCCAGATTCGCTGGCGGGAGATGCACCAGTCGGGGCGGGTGGCGACCATGTTGGTGATGCGTTCCTGACCCCAGGATGGATCCCAGGTTACGCGCTTGATCTCGTCGAGGGCGCGCTGGCGGAAGGTTTGTGGAACCTTCTCCGAGATCGGTGGCGCTTCGGGCGAAATGCGGGGGTTCTTCGCTTCGCTCAGAATGACAACCTCTGAGGAGGGGGCAACCACGGAGGCCAGTACCGGCATGGGGGTTTCCATGTCGATGAACCACTGCTCGGTGGCGCGGGTGATGACGGGGTTGTGGCAGCGCCAACAGTGCGGGTAGGAGTGTTCGAAGTTGCTGGCGGAGAGCAGTGCGCCTTTTTCTTTCAGGATATCGATGATGACTGGGTTCGACTTGAAGACGGTGAGGCCTTCGTAGGGCTGGGGCTGGCCGCTGCCGAAGCGCTCTGTTCCCATCTGGCGGCCGGAATCGTCTACATATTGGACTTCGGGGAGGTCGTAGCGCTTGCCGGTGGCGAAGTCGTCTACTCCATGGGCGGGTGCGGTGTGGACTGCTCCGGTGCCTTGGTCGGCGGTCACGTAGGTGGCGTTGCTGCCAAGGATTTCACGGTTAAGGAACGGGTGCTGGAATTTGGTTCGATCTAGGTGCTTGCCAGCGAAGGCGGCGACGACGTCGGTCTGCGAGGCGGGTTCAGCGGGGTGCTTCGCGCTCATGAGATGGCAGCGGACGATGACGTCGGAGAGCAAAGCCTGGGCGACGATGTAGGTGCCGCCAGCGCAGTCGATGGCGACGTATTCCATCTCGGGATGAAAAGCTATTGCAAGAGATGCTGGAAGGGTCCACGGGGTGGTGGTCCAGATTATGGTGTAGACATCTTTGCCCACGAGGTCGAGATGCACGGGTGCGGGGTCGCTGGTGAGTTTGTAGCGAACGTAGACCGAGGGCGAAGTGTGCTGCTCGTATTCGACTTCGGCTTCAGCCAAAGCGGTGCGGTCGTGGATGCACCAGGAGACGGGCTTGAGGCCTTTGTAGACGAAGCCGTTCTCGAAGAAGTGGAAGAAGGTCTCGGCGATGCGGGCTTCGTAGACGGGGTCCATGGTGGAGTAGGGCTCGGCCCAGCGGCCGAAGATGCCCATGCGGATGAACTGGGAACGCTGGAGGTCGAGGTACTTCTGCGCGTATTCGCGGCAGGCTCGGCGGACGGCAACGGGGTCCATTTCGAGTTTCTTGCGGCCGAGTTGCTCGTCCACTTTGATCTCGATGGGCAGGCCGTGGCAGTCCCAACCGGGGACGTAGGGAGCGTCGAAGCCGGCCATGGTTTTGGTTTTGACGACGAAATCTTTGAGGGTCTTGTTGAGCGCGTGGCCGAGGTGGATGGCACCGTTGGCGTAGGGCGGACCGTCGTGCAGGATGTAGCGGGGCGATCCGGCGCGGGCGGCGCGGATCTGGTCGTAGAGGCCGGAGCTCTCCCAGGCGGCGAGGCGAAGGGGCTCGTTTACGGGCAGGCCGGCCTTCATGGGGAAGGCGGTCTGTGGGAGATTCAGGGTGGACTTGAGCAGCTTGGGTTCAGGATTGGTGTTCACTTGCTCAGGGCCGGTGTTCACTTGCTCAGGGCTATCGTGCTTCGCATCGGGCGCTTCGGACATTCGTTCCTCGTGATTCTTATACCGCAAGCCTTTATTGTATCGGGTGTGATGGGAGGTTGACGCGGAGGAGCGCGGTTTGCCGGAGCGGCTGGTGCCAAGACTCGTACGCGATGATGTAGCCGTTTGAAAACAATTCACATTCGCAGTTTTTGCTTCTCTGGAGTAGAGACCTCCGGGGGTCAATGTGCGTCAAAGAGTTTGGATACGTTGGAAGAGCAAATCTTTTGTAGAATGGTGTGTGGGGCCAGATGCAGCGCGACCAGCAGTGAACCGGCGTAGACCGGACACGGATTAGGCGAGCGTAAACGCGCGATATCCGAGAGGAAACGCAGAGCGGCTTTTACTGGCCCCTGCTTTTGAGGCAAATCGACTTGTCTGAATTTGGGTTTATACCGGAAGATGATCTGGGAAGGCCGGGCCCTACACTGCGGGCCGGCGTGGAGTCATCGCTGGGCGACGGCGACATGCTGCAGAGCGACGGGGGAACATTTTCTTCCTTGTGGAGCAATCTGCGCGACGTATTTTTTCCTGTAAAACTGCCACCTTTGGTTCTGGAGTCCAAGCCGATCGCAGTTGTGGATCGGATGGCGATGAAGCAGGATCCGAAGGCCACCGCGTCCGCGATCGTTATCTATGCTGCGTTGATCCTTTTGTTTTTCTTCTGGGGTGCGCGCGTAGTACACGACATGAACGTCAAGAAGCAGTTGGAATTGACCACGCTCTTGACGCCGCCACCGCTGGCTCCGAAGATGGAAACGATGGGCGGAGGCGGTGGTCAGCGTGGACCCACGCCAGTGACCAAGGGGCATCTGCCAAAGTTTGTCGACAAGCAGATCACTCCTCCTAAGGCTCCGCCAATGGAAGAGCCCAAAATCCGGATGCCCGATCCTACGATCGAAGTGCAGAAGGATTTGAAGATGGCGAACAACAACATGCCGAACATCGGAATGCCCAACTCGCCGCTGGTTGGATCTTCGATGGGGAACGGAAGCGGGTCAGGGCTTGGATCTGGCAATGGGTCAGGGCTTGGGCCGGGATCTGGCGGAAACTACGGCGGAGGATTGCGGAAGATTGGCGGCGGAGTTTCGACTCCGGTGGTGATCTTCCAGGTTGAGCCGGAGTTTAGCGAGGAAGCGCGCAAGGCGAAATTCATGGGAGTCGTGATGGTGAACCTTATTGTGGACGCCCAAGGGCGGCCGCAAAATGTACATACGTCACGTGGGGTGGGCATGGGGCTGGACGATAAGGCAGTTGAAGCGGTGAAGCAGTACCGTTTCAAACCCGCGATGGAGGGTGGCAAACCGGTCGCGGTTGAACTGAACATCGAGGTAAATTTCCAGATCTTTTAGGGCAAAGCTGGACGAGAGGCTTAGTGAACATAGACCGCTTTTCGGCTGGCTATGGCTGCGCGGTATTGGAGCGGAAGCGCTCGACTTGAGACTCGAGTGCCATATCGGAAAAACGCCTTCCCCTTATCCGCCTTACCCGCGACATCCGCTTCGCTCCGCTCATGGGCGTCCGCTCGCTCGAGTCCTACATGCTCTTCGACGATCTCCGCATGCGATTGCGTTAGCGCGTTCGGCGACGAGGCGGATACCACGGGTGATGTTCCGCCCAAGCACGGAGGAGAAAATCGCAACCAAAACTGCACCGAGGAGCGTGGAGGACCAGAGCGTGATCGCGACACTGCGATTGGCGACGCCCAGGCGCTGGACCTCGCTGTCACGGAGAACTTCCTCGGACACCACAAACGGAATGAGAGAGTCAAAGAGCGCGGCATCTGCCGACAGTATCTGGTCATGGAGCAGGGTGTAGACCTGAATGGAGGCTTCGGGAGTATGACGATCGGTGAGGCTCTCTGCCTCGTCCTCCATAGCATTCAGCCGGTCTTTCATGGCCTCGAAGTTACTCAGCGGAGCGGTCTCGGCTTGCAGATTGTAGCGCTGGATCAAATCGTGGAGTTTGGCGGCGGTCGCCACTTCGACAATGAGATTGTCTCGGCGCTGCTGGCGGAATGTGGCGGAAGACACTGCGTCGGCCGACTCCTCTGTTCCTGCGGGCAAGCGCGGGTCTCTGAGGAAGTTATCGGCGTGCGGGTGCGACGCGTTAGCGAAAGGAGGGTTGGAGGATCTGCACCGATGAAATTTCATCGAAGGTTAGATTGTCGGCAGCGCTGCCGGTGCGGGTTTTCCATGCAAGGAAGAGGCGGCCATAACTCTCGGTGAGGCACGAGGCCGGGTCTACGCCAAGCCTGGCGAGGGTTTTGTCAATCCAGGCGGGTGGGCCTTCGAGTTCTGCATAGTCCCCGATGGGCGTTTCGTCGAGGACCAGGTGGCATCTGTGATTTGGTGCTGGGAAGTCTAAGGATTCCGGCACGCCGGCGAAGAGTGGGCCTTCGATAGTGGTGGTAATTTGCGACCACTCGGTACGGAACTTTTCATAGCGGAAGACGGGCGCGTATCCTAAACGTTCAAAGATAGCGCCGAGGGCGGGACCATCGTCGACGTGGGTTTCAGTTTCAATGCGCACCTTATATTTCGCAGCGGGGCCGAATTCGGCTGAATTATTGATGGGTGCGGTATTGGGTTGGCGCTTGTGGGTCAGGGTCCAGATGTCTCCGTACTGGCGGATGCGGAGGAGCTGTTTTGATTCGCGCAGGGTGCGGCCGGGCGTGTCGTAGAGGGTATTGAGTTCGAAGGTACGTGGTGTGTCGAGCAGCAAACCAATGCCAGGGAGACGCGATTGAAGCTGTGCGAGATCGTCGATGGGAAACTTGAGCTCAATCTCGGCAATCTGCATGCGAAGAGTATACGGCGGCGGTAGGATCAGGAAAAGGAGGGTATGCCTTCTATGAGCGGATCGGATGAAGGTGATCGCGGACATGATGGGCAGTCGAAGCCTGGGGAGAGTTTGAAGACCGAACGGTTGCAGGCGACGGGGATATTGGGGGCTGCGGGGGTTGCGCGTGCCGCGGCACTGCTGCGTGGAGGAGGGACGGTCGCGTTTCCTACGGAGACGGTCTATGGACTGGGTGCCAATGCGCTAGATGCGGCGGCTGTGCAGAAGATATTTGCGGCGAAGGATCGGCCTGGCTGGGATCCGCTGATTGTGCATGTGGAGGGTCGCGAGATGCTGGAGCGGGTACTGCTGCTGCCTGCGGAGTTGCGGGTGCGAGCGGAGGCGTTGATGGAGGCCTTCTGGCCGGGGCCGTTGACACTGCTGCTTCCGCGTTCGTCTGAGATACCGGATGCGGTTACGGCTGGACGTGCTTTGGTCGGGGTGCGGACTCCGAATCATGCTGTGGCGCGGGAGTTGATCCGGTTGGGAAGAGTTCCTGTGGCGGCGCCGAGCGCAAACCGCTTTGGCGGTCCGAGCCCAACAACGGCAGCGCATGTGCTGGCTGATCTGGACGGGAGAATCGATGCTGTGCTGGATGGTGGGCCGACGAATGTTGGGTTGGAGTCGACTGTGCTGGATGTGGCAGCGCGGTTGATCTATCGGCCGGGGGCGGTGACGGCGGCGATGATCTCGCGGGTAATTGGGGAAGAGGTTTTGGTGACTGCTGCGGTGACCGGTAATTCAGGAATTGCGGAGTCGCTGCCATCGCCAGGAATGGGGATGCGGCATTATGCTCCGCAAGCGAAGTTAGTGCTGGTGGAGGGGCGGCAGGAGTTGCTGGAGGAGATATCACGGCACGACGGGGCTGAGGTCGGCGTTATGTTGCCGGATGGCTGGGACGCCTCGCACGCCGCGGCCGCGTTCCGCTGGGGGCCGTGGGAGGACGCTGAGGTGCTCGCGAGGCTGCTGTACTTCGGACTGCGGTTGTTGGATTCGCGTGGAGTGAAGGTAATTGTGTGTCCGATGCCGGCGATGGATGGGTTAGGTGAGGCGCTGCGGGATCGGTTGGAGAAGGCTGCGCGGGTAAAGTAGCGCAGGGCTTAAAGCGGATCCCACTGCTCCGCTACGGAAGGACAAACAGGTACGCCACGGAATGACACACTGAATGACTCAGCTTTACACACCAATCGGTGTGGCGAGTTGGGCGGCGAAGGCGTCGAGCGAGAGAGAGCGTAGGAGGTTACGGCGGAGGCCGGATTGGACCTGGTCGGCGGCGTGGCTTGCGCGCTCGATCCACTCGAAGGGAAGGGCTACTGCAAGGCGGTCTAATTCGGCGCGGAGATCGATGTTGCGCAGGAGTTCGGGGGTACCCGCGTTGAGCAGCAGCAGGTCTTCGAGGAGGAGCGAAAAGGCGCGTAGGAGAGCGGTGGTTTTCTGTTGGCCATCTGCTCCCGCGCGATACGTTTCGGTCATCTTGAAGAGGGCGGTGTGGTCGAGCTCTGTGTTTGAGGAAGCGTTGAGAGCAGCCGCGGCGTTGGTAAGGAAGATAAGGGCATCGGCGCGGGCTGCGGTGTAGGCTTCGAGGTCGAAGGCGATGGCTCGGCCGACTGCACCTTGCGAGAGCCGTGCGATGAGAGAGCGCTGTTTGGGTAAAACCTCGGGGCGTCGATCGGCGAGGAGCATCTCCATCTCTTCGATCGGCAGCGCTCCGAGGCGGACAGTGGCGCAGCGGGAGCGAATGGTGGGGAGCAGTTCCCCGAGGTTTTCCGCAAGGATGAAAATGTGGACTGAATCCGGCGGCTCCTCAAGAATTTTGAGCAGCGAGTTTGCGGCCTCCTTCATCATGTTGGCCGACGTGACGATGAAGATACGGCGGGGCGCCTCTGCCGGCAGGTAGTGGGCGCGCTGGATGAGGGTGCGGACTTGGCCAAGCTTGATCAAGAGCTGCGGCGGGTCAGGGGGAAGGATGAGGACGTCGGGGTGTGGCTGAATGAGGACGCGGGTTTCTTTTTTGTCGGTTTCGCGTAGGTCATCGCGTGCCAGAACGGCGGCGGCGACTTGCTCTTCCAGGTTGGCGGCGGTAGCGATGCGCGTGCAGTTGGAGCAGTGGCCGCAGAAGCCGGCCAGGGCCTGGCCATTAGACCAGAGATCGCGGGGCTGGCGCTCGCACTGAATGGTCATGGCGAGCATAAGGGCGAGAGTGTATTTGCCAGCTCCGGCGGCCCCGGAGAGGATGAGGGCGTGCGGCATACGGCTGGCGGCGATGGCGGAGCGCAGGGATTCGACGGCGTGGGTATTGCCGAGGAATTCGTTGAAATCAGCCGGCAGCTTGATGGGTAACATGATGGCGGTCTCTGGGGCGGGTCGGGAGGTCAACTGACATGGCCCGTTGAATTAATGGAACCGGCCAGAAGCTCTGTGCGTAACTGATGATACTCGTTTCAAAATGGTGGGATACCTGGCTACTTCGTGCAGGGTTGTTCAAGCGCAGGGGAGGTGTGCGGATTAGATTTTGCATGAGTTAGTTCCCCAATTAATGGAAGCGTTTATGATTATTGGTAGGCCTTTCGTGCACTGGAAGCTGGAAGCCCTTCAAATCAACGACTTGCAGTTTGGCGATCAAGTTGCTTGGTTGATTGTAAATACACCTATGCGGGGTACGCGACAAAGCGGGACCTAAAGTTGGTGTCCTCATCATGAGAAACGCTTTTCACACGCGCATTCTCGCTGTCGCTCTCGCTCTGGCGACGTTGGGAGTCTGCGTCCTTGCGGGGTTCAACCTTTCTCAGGAACTAGGTGTTGAGTTTCCTACGGATGGAGTCGGGTGGGTGGAAGCGCAGGGTGGTTTGCGCGCGGACAGAGTACCAGCGCAATCTCCCGGTTACCGCGATGGAATCCGCGTTGGTGACATTCTGGAGTCGGTAAATGGAACACCGACGCCTCGGCTGGCATCGCAGGTTCGAGCGATGTACGGTAACGGGCTTTACGAACATGCTGCGACGTATTTCATCATTCGCCGAATGCCGGGCGCGAACGGAGCAGCGGTGTTTCCGGTGCAGGTCTATCTGGAAGCGGCTGACCGCAGCGCGGACCAGGGATCGCGGCTGATTGCGCTGGTCTATCTGCTGATCGGGCTGTACGTATTATTCCGGCGCTGGACTGCGCCTAAGTCGACGCATTTTTATTTCTTCTGTCTGGTTTCGTTCGTGCTGTATGCCTTTCGTTCGACGGGTGAGCCTGGACTATTCGATCGAGTGATTTACTGGGGAAATCTGCTGGCGACGATGTTGCAGCCAGCGCTTTTCCTGCATTTCGCGATAAGTTTTTCGGACGCGGCCGGAGCAAACGAGATCGACGAAGAAAGGGTTCCGTACCGAGTGCGGCGGCAAATGTTTGCTCCGCTGCTCTATGTGCCGGGAGCGTTTCTTATTGGGTTGCAGTTGTGGGCGATCAGTTTCTGGTCGGCGACCGGCGTTTTGAGCCATCGTCTGGACCAGATCGACTATGCGTATGTGGCGCTGTATTACGTGATCGCCGCGGTCGTTTTCTATTCGCGGTACGTGCGTGCCGAATCCGGTTTGGAGCGTCAGCAACTGAAGTGGCTGACGCGTGGAACGCTGCTGGCAGTGGGACCGTTCACGCTGCTGTATGCGATTCCGTTCCTGCTAGGTATCGCTGAGCCGGTGATGCTGCAGAAGGTGGTGCTGCTGTTTCTGGCTCTTCTGCCGCTGACTTTCAGTTGGGCGATCGTACGCTACCGTTTGATGGACGTTGACCTGATCTTCAAGCGCGGCGTGACTTATACGCTGGCGACCGCTGCGATTGTCGGGCTTTACTTTGGCGTGGTCGCGTTAGGCGGAGAGATTGTGCACACGCGGACGTCGCTGGGCACGCCGGGGCTGGTGATTGCCATTATGGTGACCGGGTTGGTGTTCGATCCGCTGAAGCGAATGTTGCAGGCGCGGGTTGAACGGGTATTCGATCAAAAAAGTTTTGACTATCGCGAGACCCTCATCGACTTTGGTCGCAGCTTGAATTCACAGACTGACCTGCGCGCTCTTATGGACTCGATTGTGGAGCGGTTGCCGCAGACGCTTCTGGTGACGCGGGTGGCTGTGTTTCTAGCATCGGAAGGCTCGGATACGAACAACGCGGATTTTCGGGGGGAGCCGCGACGTAGTTTTGAACTTGCGGCTTCGCATGGGTTGACCAACCTGGCGGCGTCTGATCTGGAGGCGCTGGATGTTCGCTTTCTCGACTTCGACAGCAAGGGGTCTAACGACCACATTTTTTTAGAGAATCCGCAGCAGGTGCTGCGTCTGCCGAACTCGCAGCGGAGGAGCGCGGGTCTGCTTGATCTGAATTATTACCTGCCATGCCGCGTGGCGAACCGCGAGGGCGGAGGTACGAGGACAGTGGCAATCATCGGATTAGGGCGCACCGATGCCGGCGACTTCCTTTCCAGCGAAGACGTGGAGGTGCTGGGATCGCTGGCTGGATATATTGGTATTGCGATTCAGAATGCGCAGCTTTATCGGCGGTTGGAGCAGAAGATTACGGAGTTCGAACGGCTGAAGGAGTTCCACGAGAATATCGTGGAGTCGATTCACATTGGCATCTTCGCCGTCGATCTGGAGGACCGGATCGAGAGTTGGAACGCGCAGATGGAGGTAATGTATGCGAAGTCGCGGGCAGAGGCATTGCGACAATCGCTGGTTACGATTTTCCCTCCGGAGTTTATGGCTCGCTTCAACGATGTGCGCGAGGAACAGGGGACACACACGTTCTACAAGATCAGGCTGGCGTTGCCCACCGGCGAGACGCGAGTTGCGAACATTGCGATTGCGCCTTTGCTGACGCGCGACTTCACGGTGGTGGGACGCATTATACTGGTCGATGACATTACCGACCGCATCGAGTTGGAGGCGCAATTGACGCAGGCGGAGAAGCTGTCGTCGATTGGCTTGCTTGCGGCGGGAGTCGCGCACGAAGTCAACACTCCGCTGGCGGTGATTTCGAGTTACACGCAGATGCTGGCCAAACAGATGCGTCCCATGATGGAGCAGGATCCGCGGCTTGCGCCAGTGCTGGAGAAGATCACGCAGCAGACTTTCCGGGCGTCGGAGATCGTGAACGGGCTGCTGAATTTCTCAAGAACGGGCGGTGCCGAGTTTGCTTCGGTTGACCTGAATCGATTGCTGCGCGATACGCTGACGCTGCTGGAACACCAGTTCAAGACTGGACAGATCAAGGTGGAGACGGATCTGGATCCGAATCTTCCGCGGGTTCACGGGAACGAGGGCAAGCTACAGCAAGTTGTGTTGAACCTCTTACTGAATGCGCGAGACGCGATGCACGGTTCACCCGATGCAAGGATAAGGATTGCAACGGAAAACACTGGCGGCCGCGTGTGGGTGGTGGTACAGGATTTTGGCGGCGGAATTGAGCAGGAGAATCTGCATCGCATCTTCGACCCGTTTTTCACGACCAAGACGAAGCCGCGCAGAGGCGAGCACAAGGGTACGGGGCTCGGTCTGGCAGTCAGTTACGGGATTATGCAGGAGCACGCCGGCAAGATGCATGTGCAGAGTGAGGTCGGCGTTGGAACGACATTCCGGCTGGAGTTTCCGGAGACGTTGGCGGTTGGTACGACGAGGACGACGGTGAGTCGGTTGGCAAGTGTTGCCGGGGAAGACTCGTCGACTCGCGATGCAGGGGACGCCGTCCATGTTTAGAGATCGTTATGGAGTTGAAATCGGCTATTTGCGTAAATTGAATGAGGCCCATGACTGAAGCTACGATTTCACTGAACTCAGAGGCTACGGCGGAGCGCGAGACCGGAAACAAAGCACGCGTGGTGGGTCCGGCACGCATCCTGATCATTGACGACGAGGCGGCTATCCGCGAATCGCTCGAGGCCCTTTTAAGCATGGAGGGCTTCCACGTCACGATGGCTGTGGATGGACCTTCCGGTGTCGAACAACTGGCGACGAGCGAGTTTGATTTACTACTCCTTGACCTGGCGCTTCCGGGCGAAAGCGGGATCGACCTTTTGCCACGGATTCTGGAGATGCAGCCAGCGATGCCGGTGATCATGATTACGGCGTACGGGACTGTGTCGAACGTGGTGGATGCGATTCGAGCGGGCGCGGAGAACTTTGTCCAGAAGCCGTGGGACAACGAGAAGCTGCTGGCGGATATTCGCGCGGCGATTGGGCGACATCGCGCGGAAGAAGAAGTGATTCAACTGAAGCGCGCGTTGAAGCAACGGTACAACTTCGACAATATTGTCGGCAAGAGTGAGCCGATGCTTCGGTTATTCGACCTGGTGGCACAGGTTGCGCCGAGCCGGTCGACCGTGTTGGTGCAAGGCGAGAGCGGCACGGGCAAGGAACTGATCGCGAAGGCGCTGCATGCGAATTCGCCGCGGCGCGACAAGCCATTTGTGCCGGTGAACACAGGTGCGGTGCCTTCGGACTTGCTGGAGTCGACGCTGTTCGGCCATGTCAAGGGCGCGTTTACTTCGGCGATTGCGGCGAAGAAGGGCCTGTTTGAAGTGGCCAATGGCGGCACTCTGTTTCTTGACGAGATCGGGACCATGGGTACGGACATGCAGGCAAAGATTCTGCGTGTGCTGCAGGATCGGCGCTTCATGCACTTGGGGGGGACGCAGGAGATTCAGGTGGATGTGCGGATCATTGCCGCCACCAATGTCGATCTGCAACAGGCTGTGAAAGAGGGCCGATTCCGTGAGGATCTTTTTTATCGGCTCAATGTGATTTGTTTGGAGCTGCCTCCGCTGCGGGCGCGTCGACAGGACATTCCACTGCTGGCTGCGCATTTCTTGAAATTCTATGCGGATGAGAACGATGTGCCGGTGCCAACGCTTGCACCCGAGGCAATGCGGATTCTGATGGATTACGAGTGGCCAGGTAATGTTCGCGAGTTGGAGAATGCGATGGAACGGGGAGTCGTACTGGCGACGACTCGGACGATTACGCCGGACCTGCTGCCGGCATCACTGACGGGAAACACCTACTCAGCGAGCTTGTTGGATCATCGGCCGGATGCGAGCTTATTTGATTTGATGGAGGAGATCGAGCGGCGGATCATTGCGGATCGGCTAGAACGGAGCCACTGGAATCAGACTGAGGCGGCCGAGTATTTCAAGATTCCGTTGAGCACGCTAAATCAGAAGATCAAGCGGCTGAATGTGGAGATCAAGAAGCGTGTGCGGGATTAGGGAAACGTAGTAAAGCTGTTTACTGTGCGGCGTTGGGCGTTCCGAGGAAATTAGTATTTTTGCCGGCGCTGATGAGGTTGGCGAGCAGGCGGTAGGGGCCGGGGACGCCTTCGGGGAGCTGGCGGTAGAGGGCGAGGCCGAGGTAAATCCATGCTCCTTTCCCGGTGCGGCCTACGAGCAGCCCGCCGCGTTGAGGCTGCTGGCCGGCGTCATAAGTTTCGAGCAGCGCCTGATAGTGAGAATTCCAACTGCCCATGAAGCCGTGGCCTCGCTCTTCGACCCAGTTGTTGAAGTCGGCGGGCGTGATCTGGTTGGGCCAGGAGAGCAGTGGGTACGCAGGGAAGAGAATGCGGACCGGGGCTTGCTCCTCGACGACCTTTTCGCTGTCTCCGAGGGAGAGCGCATAGGGGCCGGTATTTTCGGGGAGTCGCCCGGTATTGTATTGGGCGATGACGATTCCACCGTTTGCGGCGTATGCGTTGAGACTGGGATTGGCGGCGGCGAGGTCGGGATGAGCCTCATAGGCGCGAACGCCCAGGATGACAGCGTCGAAGGACTTGAGTGACTCGGGCGTGAGATCCGCGACCGTAATGCGCTGCGCGTGGACGCCGAGGTTTTTGAGAGCGTTAGGGATGTCATCCCCTGTGCCGGGGAGAAATGCAATGCTAAGATTTTGTGCTGTCTGAAGGTTGACGGCGGTAACGTGGAACGTCGTTGGGGTGTAAAAGTTTGTGGCGGGAAGGCCGGGGTATCCGACACTGCGGAAGCCTTCGCGATACTCATGCCCGTGAATCTCGGTGACGACGGCGATGGGATAACGCAGGTAGGGTTGGGGTTCAGCGGTGGTTACCTGAGCCGTTTGGCTGGAGTTCCGACCTACTGGTGGAGGTTTGGGAACCGGATTGACCGCGTCGGGAACGGTATAGCTCCAGAGGGGTGGAAGTTCGAGGCGGAATTGTGGAGCGGAGCCAGGTTCCGGATTGAAGGCAGAATAACTTAGCGAAAACGAATGTTGGCTGATTGAAATGACGGCAGCAGTTACGGGGAGGCTGACGGAGATTGGCGGGACGATGACAACAGGCTGGCGCGTCTGCGATGCGGATGGATCGGCGACGATCGCGGAGAGAGTGAGAGGCACCCCGTGGTCGTTCAGGGTGACTGACGCGATCAACGGGCTTGGCGTGGAGGGCGCGTTGCGCAGTGCTGCGTCTGCGATGTCGTAGTATGGCTGCTCAACGTTGGGGCGGGAGAAGTAAGGGCGGGTCGGCGGCAGCTCCTTGTCAACGAGCGCACGAAGAGTCTGCTTGCGAGAGCTGCCTGCGGGGAGACGATTCGGATCTTGTGACTTGGTTGCCGCAGCTGATTCTGGTGAAGGCTTTGACTTTACTGCGACGCCCAGAAATTGGAGGTCGACGCTCTCTAGTTCCACTGGCTCGGTGCCCGCGTACAGGTTGGTTTTCACGTCGATGCGTTGCGCGGTTGTGAGGAGGCTGGTGTGGAATTCTGAGGGGGCAAACGTGGCTTCGAGAGTGATGCCGTGGGCGAGGATGAGGGCGTTGTTGAGCTGGACGCGCTTGATGCGGAGTTCGTGGAGGAGGTTCGCTTTTTGGTCGGGTCGGAGATCGGAGATGGGCTTCAGCGCCTTGAGAAGCAAGTCGAGAGTTTCCAGCGCGTCACGCAAATGTGGAGCGCAGTTTTCCGGCCGCGCCGGATCGAAATCTTTCTGAGCTTCGCCGACGCTCTCGTCGATGACTTGTAATGGATCGGTGATGAACGAAGGAGCGTTCGGAATTAGGGTGGCAATGCCGGCGAGGGACGTGTCGATGCCTTCAAAGAAGCCAGACTCGCTGTTCGAGTCGTCGCCGTCGGGCTGGTTGAGGCGGGAACCGTAGCGGTGATAGCTGACGTCGTGTGTGCCGGGAGAGGCGAGGCGGACATTTTGGCCGATCTGACTTTTTTCGAGAGCGAGGCCTTCACGGGCGAATTGAATGTAGGAGAGGCCGCCGAGCAGTGGGTCGGGTGTGCCTTCGGGGATGACGACGTTAGCCTTTGGAACCGTTATTGTAACTTTTCCGGTTACGTAATTTGTGAAGCGCGCGGGGCTGTACTGACCGGTTGCATAGTCGAACATGCCCTGTGCATCGATGCGCGCGAAGGGGGAGCGGGCGTAGACCTTGAGTGGCTGCCAAGGATGGAGGCCAGCGGCGATCTGGTCGGGGAAGACGCTGGGGTCGCCCGCGGCGTTGAAGACCTCCTGGGCGATCTGGCCGGAGACCTGGTGCTGGCCGTGGCCGTCGGAGGGCGCTCCAATGAAGACACTTGCAATGACGAGGGGGCGGTAGAGGCGGACGGCGCGTACTGCGTCGTAGAGAACGCGGTCGTGGGTCCACTTGGTGAAAGCCTCTTCCTTGGTCTTGGAGAAGCCGAAGTCAACCTCGCTGCCGAAGAACTGGTCGACACCCATGTAGCGGTCGGCGGCGAGCAGTTCCTGAGTGCGGATGAGCCCGAGTGCATCGTCGAAGTCGGCGGACATGAGGTTCTGACCGCCTTCGCCGCGGTTGAGGGTGAGCATGGCGACGCGTGCGCCCTGGCCGCGGGAGAGGTAGGTAAGCATGCCTCCGTCTTCGTCGTCGGGGTGGGCGATGATGAGCATGAACGAGGCCCGAGTGCGAAGTTTGCGGAGGAGTTGCTGGAGAGCCAGAGCGCCGTGATCGATGGGAAGAGTGTCGGCGAGATCCTGTGGGGAAACGCGCTCGCCGGCCAGGTTCGCGGGATCGTTGAGTTGCGCTAGGGCGGGTTGCTGAGCGCTGAGAGTCAGCGACACCGCGAGGAACATGGTTAGAACGGAAGTACACGTGATGCGTGCGCGATTGGAGAAGATTGTCATGCGGTATCTCTCACGATAGCTCATCAGTGGGCTGCGGTTCCATTCCAGTGGAAGGCAAGCCCGCCCTGGGCCAGGAAGGGCGAGCCGAGCGTGAGGATTGGAGTGCGGGCTACGTCAGGACGCTGGTTGAGCAGATTATTGAGGATCAGGCGGGCGGTCCAGCGGGGGCCGAAGTCGTGGCGAGCGGCGAGGTCAAGTTGGAAGAAGCTGGAGAGGACGAAGGTATTGGCGCTGTCGTCGAAGGCTTGTCCGCTGGCGCGGGCGGCGAGTGTGACTTCGCCAAGATGGGGTTGATCTGCGCGAAGCTGAGCCGTGAAACTCTGGCGTGGTACTTCGGGAATCCAGTTGCCGACGAGGATTGGCTGCGCGGAGAAGTGGGTGACTACGGCGTGTGCGTATTGGTAGCCGAGGGTTGCGGAGATGAGCTTACCCGGGCGGATGTCGAGATGAAGCTCGGTGCCCTGGCTGATGATCTGACCGAGGTTTTGTCGCCGATATAGGTTTGTGGAGATGAGCACGGCGAAGACGGGGCGGTTGATCTCAGTCCAGAAGTAGGTGCCGCCGAGGGCGATGGCGTTTGAAGGCAAGGAGTAGGTTGCGCCGATCTCCCAGCCGGTGGCGCGCTCGGATTGGAGTTGGGAGTTGGCCTGCGTGATTTGCTGTCCGACCTGGCCGGTGCGGTAAAGCTCATTCATGGTAGGCGTGCGGAAGGCGCGGAAGACGGAGGCATGAACAGTTGCGGTAGATGCGATCTGGTGGACGATGCCAAGGCGAGGGCTCGCGATGAACTCGCTGCGATTGGGCGTGTTGCTGGGCTGGGGGAGGGAGCTCAGTTGCGTGATGGCGTGCGTATCGAGGTCCGATACGGTGTCGAGGCGGAGGGAGAGCGCTGCGGACGAGTTTCTAAACAGACCGCCGTGAGGCGAGGCGAGTGCTTCGCCAAAGCCGCCGAGGAAGCGTTGGCGGGCGGAGATATCGGCGAAACCGCTCGGCGCGCCGGACAAGATGGGAGTTTCGTTGTCGGTGCCGCGGATGTCGCGGACGTCCGCGCCGAAGACAATGGCGATAGGAGAAAGTGATATGAAGGCATCGAAGGAGGCGCCGAGTTCCTGGGTGCGCACACGTTGCAGGCGGGTGAGGGTCTCGGAGTTACGGGCAGAGTTGATCGAGGAGAAACTTTGGCGATAGCCTTCGTCGCTGCCAAAGAGGCGGATGCGGCCGGCTGCGTGCGATGCTGCGGACCAGTCGTCTCCGGCGATGTAGCGCCAGAGGCGGGTGGCATTGGTCTGGATGGGCGTGCCATTGCCATGAGCTTCATTCAACATATTGCCGATGAGGAAGGTGCGATTGGAGTTGGTAAAGATGCAGTCGGTTTCGGAGCGGACGGATTGGTAGTGGACGTTTGCGGGTGCGTCGACTGGACCCGCAAGATGCGCTGTGGTTGGGATATATCCTGCGGTGCGGAAGGCGTCGGCGGCAAGGAGCTGACGCCAGCGTGCGGTGCCGATGTCGCCCCGAGCGCCGATGGAGGATGTGTCCTGCGCGCCAGCAAGCAGATTGATGTCGGCGAGCGCGGTGGTGGGATGGGCGGGGACGATGTCGATGACGCCGCCGAGCGCACTGGAGCCGTAGAGATCGGAGCCGCCGCCGGTTGCAATGGTGACGGCTTCGACGGCTTCCGTGGGGATTTCGTCCCAGTGGATCCATCCGCCAAACGGGTCGTTCATAGGGACGCTGTCTTGAAGAACGAGGGTTCGGCTTGCGGCGGTCGACCCGAGCCCGCGAAGGGATATGCCCTGACTGGTGGGATTTTGAACGCGCGAGCTGGATCGGCGGAACAGCTCGAAGCCTGCCTGCTGGCGGAGTTTGTCGTCGAGGGCGATAGCAGGGTAAGCGTTAAGATCCTGCGGGGTGAGGGCGTAGATAGTGTTTGCGGTTTCGTGCAGGTCTATAGAGGATCGAGTGGCGGTGACTATGACCTGCTGGGCGACTGTAGAGAGGTGAAGGATGAGGTTGATCTGCTCGGGCGCGCTTTGCGCGGAGAGTCGGATAGGATTCGATTCCATGTTGCGCGCGGTTGCGCGGATGGTGAGGGTGCCGATCGAATTTGGGTAGTCCAATTTGAAGTGGCCGGCAGTGTCGGAGAAAGCGGTTTTCACTCCGCGAGGGCCGTCGACGAGAATAGTTGCGGCTTCCTCGGGGTGCCCGTAGGCGTCGTGGACGGTGCCCGCGAGGCGTTGCAGAGATTGCGCCGGGGAAGAGGCAAGAGAGACTATTAGCCATAGTCCGACGCTGAGGGCGAGATACGTATGGAATAACCGCTGGTGGGGCTTCATAGGGGAATATGGTTCGAGGTCAAGGCTAACCGTGTTGTGGGGTGCGATGCAATGTAGAGCGGCTGCGGAAGCTTTATAATGAGAAGGATATGGTGCGAGATGGATACTTTTACGCGTTGGGGCTGGCCGTGGTCGCTGCGCTAGTGTGGGTGATGACTCAGTCGTTGGCGCTGACGGCGCTGCCCCTGCTACTGGCAGTATTTTTCCTTTGGTTCTTCCGCGACCCCGAGCGGTCGATTCCCACCGGGCCAGGCGACATAGTTTCGCCGGGGGATGGCGTGGTGACGGAGGCCGATTGGATTGAGACGGCGGCTGGAAGCAAGCTGCGCCTTAGCATCTTTCTTAGCGTGTTCGATGTGCATGTAAATCGCGCGCCGGTTGCGGGAACGGTGAAGGTTGTGGAGCACCGCGAGGGCAGCTTTCTGAATGCGATGAAGCCCGAGTCTGTAGTGATGAATGAGCAGACACTGGTGGTCATCGATGCGGGCGGATTCGAGGTGAGCTACAAGCAGATTGCCGGCTTGCTGGCTCGGCGAATCGTCTGTGCGGTGAAGGTGGGCGATCGTTTGGAACGAGGACAGCGCGTGGGCATGATCAAGTTTGGCTCGCGGGTCGATGTGTTGATGCCGGCAGACGCTGTGCCTCGAGTTAAGACAGGCACGCGTGTGAAGGGTGGATCGACCGTGCTGGCGGTGCTACCCCAGCGCTCAGGCGACGGTGGGATTTTCGACCCGGCAGTGGTGTCCTGATGGCCGCCGAGCAGATGGAACTAGCCGATCAGGGCCCGTATGATGCTAAGCTGAGACGGCGTCCGAGCCGTGGAATGTTTGTCTTACCGTCGTTGTTTACGGCGGCCAACATTGGACTTGGCTACTACGCCATCACGCAGAGCGTTCAAGGTTCAGTTGCCGATCCGGCTTACTTCGATCATGCTGCTCTGGCCATCGGCTTTGCAGTGCTTTTCGACGGATTGGATGGTCGCGTCGCGCGGACCACCAATACGACGAGCGACTTCGGCAAGGAACTCGATTCGCTTGCCGATGTGATCACGTTTGGAGTCGCACCCAGTCTGCTCGCCTACATCTGGGGGTTCCGGATGCTTCCGTTGAGCGTGCATCCCGCGCTTCGCGAGAACGTGGTACATGCCGGCGTTTTTGTGTGCTTCCTGTTTCTAATCTGCGGAGCTTGCCGCCTGGCCCGTTTCAACATCAGCATTAATCCGCAGCCGCGCAATCCAGGCAGGCCCGGACACAAATACTTTGTGGGTATGCCTATTCCCGCAGGCGCGGGAGTGATCGCGGCCGTTATTCATTTTTTTTACGGCTCGCCAATCTACGATCCACGGACGTCACTGGTATGGCTGTGCCTGCTTCTCTTTACCGGATTCCTGATGGTTAGCAGTTGGCGTTTCTGGAGCGGGAAAGAGATTGGGATCAACGAGAGGAAACCATTTCAACTACCGGTAATTGTGGCGCTGGTCGGCGCGTTGATCGTGTGGCGGTCGGACTGGATGTTGATGATCATCGCGCTGGGATATTTGGTTTCTGGGGTGTTTGCCCGGCTGGCATACTCGTGGGCTCGCAGGCGTCGCCACCCTCGCGGACCGATTGTGCCGTCGGTCTGATCGCTGGCGTCGGGACGTGTCCCACGCTGATAGAATTCAGAGATGCGCCGGGATGGCGGAACTGGCAGACGCAGCGGACTCAAAATGGGTTCTAAGGGGTCTGGACAGAGATCGCCCTGAGTCGCCAGAAGTTGCCAAACCCCAATAATGACGGGCCTTCCATAGCGATACTGTCTTGACGCGAGTAGACACGAATCGTCAAGAATTGCAAAACCAACCGACACCAAAACCGACACCGGGCATCCCCTACCAGACTGCGCTCTGCGACAGAACACTCTAAAACGCCTCAGGCACTTTTGGGGATTTAATCCCCTATCCCAACTCGCACTGACGCGTTGTGGACGCCCTAAGCGCTGTGGCGGTGGATCAGGGAGGCCGCGCCTGCGGTGGCGAACTCTTTCAGTCATCAGGAATCGAGATTGGCAGTATCAGTCAAGAATGAGCGGTATAAACTTCGAGTATGTCAGGTTCCGCACTTGAGCCTGAATTGGACATCGCCATTCACACTGGCATGAGACGTAGTGAGCAATTTGGTTGTGAATGGTCGTGGGTTGATTTGGATCGCAGGGTTCTCACGGTGCCGCGCAGCAAGAACGGGGAGAAGCGGCGCGTATACCTAAACGATGTGGCGGTCGCCGCGTTTAGGATTCTCTGGCGCTTCTCTGAAGGGAAGGGCAAAGTCTTCGGGCACCTGTACGCCAGCAACACCACCAAAGGGGCGCGGGAGTGGTTCGAGCAGGCTCTTGTTGAGGCGAAGATCAGCAACTTCCGGTGGCACGATCTGCGACACACGTTCGCCAGCCGCCTAGTCATGGCGGGAGTGGGCATCCACACCGTTCAACAATTGCTCGGGCATAAGACCATACAGGTCACGCTCCGATATGCGCACTTGGCCCCCGAACACCAGTTGGAGGCAGTGCAGCGGCTATGTGATACTGGAGTTGCACCGAATGAACCAACCGACACCAGAACCGACACCAAGGGTTTCGATTCGTTGGAGGCAGGAAGTGCTAGACCAAACTAAGTCGCTAATATAGAGTGATTTAGAGGTAAGCGCCGGGATGGCGGAACTGGCAGACGCAGCGGACTCAAAATCCGCCGACCGCAAGGTCATGGGGGTTCGATTCCCCCTCCCGGCACCAATAGAATCAATAATTTATGGAAATCAACGCATCTTCGG
>JANYLK010000167.1 GCA_025357875.1 Granulicella sp. | reverse complement strand
CTTGACATAGCCGACCGAGGGCGTTACTTTCACGACTGAGAGGAGCCCTCAGATGACAACATACGCAGCCCAGCGCAACGCTCACCTTGCGTGCCGGGGCAACAACAGTACGGGCGAATCCAGTAGCCGCTAAGCAGTAGGATTCGCCCGGTGAGTAGATCAATCGGTCACAACCATGGGGCTCTCGTATCAGCGAGGGCCTCATTTCTTTGATGGTAAGTTCACCACCAACACTGAGGACATTAGGCGAGTACAGTCAAGCCGTCAACAGCTAATTCGGAAGCCCTACCAGATGTGGCTGGCCGTCTTGACTGGGCATAGATTCGGACTCGGATCGCAGAGGCCATGGGAAACTGAACCAGCTTCGCAGCTTTGAGTGCGGGCTTCGATCCCCTTCGGCTGACGAGCTGGGTACGGCTCTCCTCGAGATAGGCTATCTGCTTGTCGATCACCTCAAGTTCTTCACTCAGGGTCGTATAGGCCTTTTGGGTACGCGTGCAAGGTAGCACATTCGTTGGTAGAAAGTGTCCCCAGAAGTATCCCCCGAGTAGGAGGGTCCCCTTGGGTCTTCCTCCTCGCTGCTTTTAACCTATTCATTTCAGGGGAGATAGTTGGTAGCGTTACCGGGGCTCGAACCCGGACTCTTCGCCTTGAGAGGGCGACGTGTTAACCAGTTACACCATAACGCCATTATCGCGACAGGAGGGTGGGAGCTCCAGTGCAAAGCCGAGTATATCAGTGGAGGGCGGGGGACTCAACCGCAGGACATTAGAGGCCGAGCTTCTTTACTTCGTCGTTGTAGTACTTGCGGTAGAGGATCTCCCACTCCTGCGAGCCTTCGAGGATGATCTTGCGCTGGGAGGCGATCTTGAGGCGGGCGGCTGCGTCGAGTTTAGTCTCGGCGGTGAGCAGTTCTTCGAGGGCTTTGCGGGCTTCCTGGCGGATGGTGTTGCGGTCTTCGAGGAAGTCGCACTCGGGGATTTCGGCCAGGGTGTCGGCGATGGTGTGGGCGAGCTTATTGACTTTATCGCGCGAGATTCTCACAGGACCGCCTTATACTTGCGCGCGAGTTCATTTTTCACTTTTTTGAACATCTCGGGGTAACTGGCGCCAGTCTTGCGCATGTCGTCCTGGAAGGCTTCCAGGATGACGCGAACCTCGTCGTTGATGCGGTCTTCGAGGGCCAGCTCTTCGATCATGGCTGACCCGACTCGCTCGTTCAGGACCGCAGGCTTCGCGGTCTCGATCATCTTCGCATCGACAAGATGCTTTACTGTCTGGCGTGCCAGATATCCAACATAATCTTTAGAGAAAATCATCGCTTTGTTCCAGAATACACCAGCGCGCGCCGGGGTTGGATAAGGGCGGCTTTGCGTCGTGGGCTGCCGCTCGTGCATGATGGAGACGAATCCGGTTGCGCTGGCGTTCCATCCAACGACCAGTCGCCCGAGGAGAAGATGATGCCAATCCGCACAATGTTCGATAAGCAGTTCAGCTCGAAGCGCATGAACTTGTGGTTGAGCATTACCGCCTTAGCTGTGATCACGTCTTGCGGCCAGGCTGTGATCGGTCAGATCATTGCCCCAGCGCCGAGGCCTGCGGCGAAGCATATCTATTCGGATACGGCGAGTCCAAAGGCGGATATTGCGGTGGCTTTGGCGAAGGCGAAAAAGGAGCACAAGCGGGTGATCCTGGACTTCGGCGGTGACTGGTGCGGTGACTGCCAAGTGCTGGACATCTACTTCCACCAAGCGCCGAACGAGGAGTTGCTGGAGAAGAATTTTGTTCTGGTGCATGTGTGGATCGGCCACATGGATGCAAATATCGATATTGCCGCGAAGTATGGCGTACCGATTAGCCGGGGGGTGCCTGCGCTGGCGGTGTTGTCTGGAGATGGGAAGGTTCTGTATTCGCAGGCGACGGGTCAGTTTGCGAATATGCGCCACATGGATACTGGCTCAGTGAGCGAGTTTCTAACTATGTGGAAGAACTGAAGGCGCCTGGTCCGACAAATGTTGCAGAGCCGCCTGCGAAGCGGCTGATTCGCCGTGCGCGGATGAGACCGTTGACGCGATGGTACGCGGTGTTGAGCCGCGCGCTGCACAGGACAGTGCTGAGCGTGCTGGCTCATGATGGCTTAAATGTGGCGCAGTCGACGGCGTACTCGGCTATTGTTGCGCTGTTTCCGGCGTTGATCGTTGCGGCTGCCGTGATTGGGCTGCTGCCGGATACGGCGCCGGTGAGGTACCAGCTTGCTGCGTTCTTTGATCGAGTGCTGCCACCGGGCGTGAGTCAACTTCTGGATACGACGTTTGAGATTACGCCGAACCATACCCACTCGGTTCGTGCGCTGGTGAGTGCCGGGATCGTCAGTTTTCTGGGAGCGTCAAACGTAATCGCGACGTTGATGGAGGGGTTGCGGCGGGCACGCGAGTTGCCGACGGATTGCTGGAGTTTTTGGGCACGGAGGCGACGGGCGTTCGAACTGGTGCCGCTTTCGCTGGTGCCATTGGCGTTTGCCAGCGTGATGGTCGCTTTTGGGCATGCGGTGACGGGATGGATCGCGCCGAACATAGGCCCGGAGGTGCGTGAATCTATCTATGCAATTTCTCTGATCGTGCGCTGGGCGGTCGCATTGGGCGCGAGCGTGGGGGTTATTGCATTGATCTATCACCTCGGAGCTCCGGATGGAAAGCTGGGTGTGCCGGAGGGATGGGCGCGCTGGCCATCGCAACCGATGCGTCGGTTGGAGATGGCTCAGGGTGAGGAGGAAGCGGCGGGGGCTGGTCCAGTACCGCGGTCGTGGCAGACGGTTCTGCCGGGAGCGGTAATGGCGACCGCCATGTGGTTTCTGACTACGCTTTCGTTTGGGTGGTATGTGACGCGGTTTGCCAATTACTCAGAGGTATACGGATCGCTTGGGGCGGGCATTGCGCTGCTGTTCTGGCTCTATATCGTCTCGTTGAGCGTGCTCTGCGGAGCGGAGTTCAATGCGCAGTTTGACAGTCAACTTCATGCGCACTTTGGGTGGCAGGGAAGGACCCCGCCCGTAGCTGCTGCGAAGGACGGCCGCTCGACACATGCCTAGCGTGGGACTTGGACAGAACCGATTGCGATGTGGGCCAAAGCAACCCAGCGATGACCATCTCTAATTTCGGATCGATTGTAATGATTGCGTTATGGATTAGCGGTATCTCGTGTCACCAGCACGTTGCGCTTTGTGCGGTTAGAATTACAAGTGACGCCGGACACATGTGTCACGCCTCGGCTTATCCGTTTGAGCACTGCGACTCGAACCCATTCTGACCCATCACAAGGAATTTGAATTCATTTATGGATACTACGAAACGATCGGACACGGCTGATGCTCGCTCAGGCAATGCCCTAGGTTTTGCAGCCTTGAAATATAACCGTCGCGCCAAGATCGTTGCGACCTTAGGGCCCGCGTGCAGCACGCCGGATATTTTTCGCAAGATGGTTCGGGCCGGACTTGATGTCGCGCGTCTGAACTTTTCGCATGGGGCTCACGCACAGAAGGCTGACCTGATTCGCATGGTTCGGGCCGTGTCGGCCGCGGAGGGCAAGCCAATCTGTATTCTTGCCGATCTGCAGGGGCCGAAGATTCGCACTGGCAAACTCAAGGACCACAAGCCGGTGCAGCTGGTTGAAGGCGAACACATTACGATTACGCCGCGCGATGTTCCGGGAACAGCTGCGCTGGTAGGCACCACTTTCAAAACGCTTGCCGAAAATCTTGGGCCGGGTTCGCGCATTCTGCTCTCGGACGGACTAATCGAGTTACACGTCGACCGCATTGAGAAATTGGACGTCGTCTGCTCCATAGTCAACGGCGGCATGCTCGGTGAAAACAAGGGAATCAATCTTCCTGGAATTCCTGTGAAGGTGCCTTCGCTGACGGAGAAGGATGAAGAAGATCTGATCTTCGCGATTGGCGAGGGCGTGGATGCGGTTGCGGTTTCGTTTGTGCGCACGGCGGATGATGTACGTCACGTTCGTCGTCGTCTGGATGCGCTGAAATCAGATGCATGGATCATCGCCAAGCTGGAAAAGCCGCAGGCAGTCGAGCATCTTGATTCGATTCTGGAAGTAGCGGACGCAATCATGGTTGCGCGTGGTGATTTGGGCGTTGAGGTGCCGCCTGAAAAGGTGCCGGCGATCCAGAAGCACATCATTCGCCGCGCCGGGGAGTATCGCAAGCCGGTGATCACGGCGACGCAAATGCTGGAATCTATGATTGAGAATCCGCGGCCGACGCGTGCGGAAGCCTCCGATGTGGCCAACGCGGTCTACGACGGCACCGACGCCGTGATGCTCTCGGGCGAGACTGCCGCCGGCAAGTATCCGGTTCAGACTGTGGCTATGATGGCGAAGATCGTGGCCGAGACGGAACATCAGATTCGGCTGGATCCACCGCCGCGTCGGAATACAAAGCTATCTACCCGGCTCTCCGTCGCAGAGACGATCTGTGAGTGCATGGCGCACTCGGCGGTCGATCTTGAACTCTCCGCCATTGCGATCTTTACCGAGAGTGGATCGACTGCGCGGCTGCTCTCGAAGTATCACCCGGAGCCGCCGATCTTCGCGTTGTCTCCGTATCAGAAGGTTGTCAATCGAGCGATGTTGCTGTGGGGAACGTTTCCGATTCTGTGCTCCCGCTTCCGGGACACTGACAAGCTGGTAAGCATGGCCGAAGAGATCCTGGAGTCCCAGGGTTACGTGCATCGCAGCCAGATCGTCGGAATTGTGGCAGGTACGCGGACCAAGTCCGGAGCAACTAATTTCATGCGTCTTCATATGGTTGGCGACCGCGATGAAGTCACTCCCGCAAAGAGGTTTGCCCCGGCGAAGAAGTCTAAGGCTAAAAAGAAGTAGGCGACTCGGTAGTTCCGCCAGCGAAACGGTAGCAAATCGGTAGCCGCGCAGGAATATTGCCTCAGTAGTTTGTGAGGTTGCTGGTCCGACGATCTGAGTGAATAAATCATCGAGATCAACTTGGATGGGGCTGCCTGCAATCGCCAGGCGGTGCGTGGCAACCCACTCCGCACTTGGACACATTCGCCCGCTGCGGGTCATCGGATCGATGATCCAGACCGTTTCTACGCCCATCTGCCTGTAGTCCTGGCAACGCTCTTGCAGGTCCGAGCAGCTGTCATCGTGAGAGTATCTCGGCTACAAGGAGCGGCGGCTGGGTCAAAACGTCCGGTTGCCGGCCCGGCCTGAGGATTACGCGAACTCGCGTCGGCGAGACTTGCACTCTTTGCTCCGTGCTACCAATTACTTCCCAAGTTGATTCATGGCTTGCAAACCAGTGTGCCAGTAACCACCGAATTCTTGCGTGTTCCCACTTGCCCACGTTGCGCTCCCGCATCTCTCCATCGATATACTCGCGGTCGGGCCTGAAGGTGGTATCGAGGTACTCGGATACCGGGATCCGGGTTGCGTTCGTCATGAGCCGACAGCGTACTCCGACCCGACAATCTGGAGAAGCAGAATAAGCCTCCGCCGTACAATCAACGGATGGGGCGCATCCGCATACTTTCCGACCAGGTGGCCAATCAGATCGCCGCCGGCGAGGCGGTGGAGCGGCCTGCCTCGGTGGTGAAGGAATTGCTGGAGAATTCACTGGACGCGGGTGCCACGCGGATTCGGATTGAGGTTGAGGGTGGCGGGCGCAAGCTGATCCGCATCGTCGACAATGGCCATGGCATGGTGAAGGACGATGCGCTGCTGGCGTTTGAACGGCACGCTACTTCGAAGTTGCGATCGTCGGACGACTTGCTTTCGATTCGCACCCTGGGCTTTCGCGGTGAGGCGCTGCCTTCGATTGCTAGCGTGTCGCGGCTGACGCTAGAGACTCGTGCGACGGAAGATGCAGCCGGGACGCTGGTCGAGATTGCCGGCGGCAACATGTTGCGCGTAGAGGATGCGGGGATGCCTGCGGGCACTACGATCGCGGTGCACGACTTGTTTTACAACACGCCTGCGCGGCGCAAATTTTTGAAGTCGGAGCAGACGGAATTAGGACATATCGCGGCGCTGGTAACGCATTATGCGCTAGCTCATCCGGCGCGGCATTTTGAACTTCATTCAGCGACTCAGGCGCTGCTGATCGCGCCGGCTGTAGCCTCGACCGGCGATCGGCTGTATCAGATCTTTGGGCGCGACACGGCTGCGCTGATGCTGCCGACGGCGGCGGAGATAGATTTCGCGCGGGCAGGATTGCCGGAGCCGCCACCTTGGAAACGTGAGGCCGACTATGCGCCCGCTGATCCTGGGTTCCTGCGGATTACTGGGTTCGTCTCCAAGCCGGAGTTGCAGAAGCTGAACCGCAATTCGATCTATGTTTTCGTGAATCACCGGCTGGTGCGCGACCGCGTTGTGCTGCATGCGTTCACCGAGGCTTACCGCAATATAATTCCACCGACATCGTTCCCGGTGGTGCTGCTGTTTCTCGAGATGCCGCCGCAGGAGGTGGATGTAAATGTGCATCCGGCGAAGACTGAGGTGCGCTTTCGTCAGCCAGGATTTGTGCATGACTTTATCCGCGATACCGTGCGCACGACGCTGATGACGGCTCGGCCTGCGGCGAGCTTTGCGGCGGCGCTCAACTCTGCTCCTCATGCGAGCGCGTCATTGCTGATTGATGTGAGCCCTATGCCGGGGCCTCCAGGGGATACTGTATTTTCGCCGCGGGTTGTTGCGGAGTCCGAGGGCGATCCATCCGTGGAGGACGCAGAGGCGTTAATGTTGCGTGCGCCGATTGTGCCAGAATCGCCGGGCCGCCTTGCATTTTCTGATCAGGGAATTGCGGTTGGATATGACGCGGAAGAATCGGCCTGTGGAGACGGTGGGGCAGTCTTCAATGCGGACGGACCCTGCGAGACGCTGAACGCACTGGCTACTCTAAAGCCGTTGGGCCAGTTACGCGATTCGTTCATTCTGGCGGCGAATGATGAAGGATTGTGGATCATCGACCAGCACGTGGCTCACGAGCGCGTGCTGTTCGAAAAGATATTGCGCGACCGGGAAGTGGAGAAGGTTCAGCGCCAGCGATTGCTGATGCCGGTGCTGATTGATCTGCTGCCGGCGCAGATGGTGTCGTTTGCGGAGATTGCGCACGAGCTTGATTTGAATGGGTTCGAGGCGGAACCGTTTGGGCCGAACACACTTGCCATCAAGGCGGCGCCTGTGGGTTTGGAAGGGCGCGAACTGGAGCGGATGCTGGAGGAGGTGCTGGCGGTTCCTGAGCGCGAGCAGCAGACGGAGAACGCTGAGACCCGGAGGCGCCGGATTGCGGCGTCGATCGCGTGTCACGCCGCGATCAAGGTGAATATGCCGCTGGATCCAAAGAAGATTGACTGGCTATTGACGGAATTGGCGAAAACGGAGCATCCGACCAGTTGCCCGCATGGCCGGCCCATCGCTTTGCGGTATTCTCATAAGGAGATACAACGAGCGTTCCAGCGCGTCTAGAAATGCACAACGGCTGCCCTCGCTAACTCACTGGGCGAATTACGACACGACCTGGATTCGAACGACCTTAGGCACTTCGCTCTTTGAAAATTAACTGTAACTGGCCTTGACCACGGCCCTGAACATTGAAACTCCATCGCCTGCGTGCGACGGATTGTTGCCGGTGTCGCTCAGGAAATGAGAGCGCTGCGCAGCAGGAAGGCTTTCGCCATTGAGTAACCCAAGTAACTCCGAAACATCCAACACGGCCATTCCGAACGCGGCGCAGCTTGCACAGACGCGGTTGAAGCAGTGGCATCAGCAGGGCGAGGCATTGCTGACGATGGAGAACCTGCGAGGCTGGATCAACGCGACAGGCCTTGTCCTGTTTGCACCTCGTCCGCAGATTGCTTCACCCGCGCCGTCGCTGGTTGAGGCAGTGTTGGGCGCGCCCAACGCGAGTCCGACGCTTGAACAGACGGTGGAGGCTCGTAGTCTGCTGGCGCGGCTTGTTGCCGAAGGACTGGCGGTGCCGCTAAACCTGCTGGGTTTCGGTGTGGGGACGGTTCACGCGGGAGCTCCTGGCGACACGCCGGACTTCGTCGCGTCGACCGCAGTGTTCTCGTATATCTTCACCCTGCGCGGCGATAAGGGCTGGAAGCAGGCGCCGTCAACGGCCGGGGCAATGAAGGTGTCTCCGCTTGCGTTGGCGACACACGAGGCGCTTACTCGGCGCGGACCGCTTTCGGCTTACGACCTGACGACGGAAGTAGGCAAGGAAGTGACCGAAGCTGCGGTGCTGCGTGCGCTCGGTGAGTTGTGGACGCACCTGCGCGTGCTTCCGCTGGCGCAGCCGGATGGAGCGGCCACTTTGTGGGAGTTGACCAGCGCGCGCTTTACCAAACAGATCAAGGCCGGTGCTAATGCGGGCCAGCCATCGGCGCTTTCCGCGCTGATCTCGTTGTACCTGGGGCAGGCTGTCGTGGCGTCCGAGGATGAGATTGAGAGCTTTCTTTCGCCGCTGGCTTCCCGCTCGCGCATTCGCGATGTGATTCATGCGCTGCTGAGTGCGCGGGAACTAGATACAGTCGCGGTGGAGGGTCGGACGATGCTGCACGTAGCTGGTGCGCTGCCTGCGTTCCTTGCTCCGGTGGTTTCTGAGGATGAGGTCAGTTCGGATGCGGTCGGTGAAATTACGGTTGAGGTGAATGCAGCAGACGACGCGCAGGATGCGGATGGGAGCGGGGAAGTTCCAGCACGCATTACCAAGTTTGTCGCCAAGCCGCGGAAGATTGGAACGGGATACCTGGCCAAGGCGAAGCCTTCCAAGTTTGGGGCGAAGCCGTTTGCGGATGTGAAGCCGCGTGGGCCTGGATTCGGGTCGAAGCCGGCATTCAAGTCTGGTTTCAAAGATCGTGCCGGGTCGAGTCCAGCGCCGGATCGCGAGCGACGGCCATTCAAGAAGGCCGCGTCGGGTGGATTCGATAAGCCCTGGGACGAGGAAAAGGCGCGCAGGCTGGCCGCAGCAAGCAAGCCGTCGGAAGTTGGTGAGGACGCGGGCTCCGTGGGCGATGCTGCTGAGGCGACACAGCCTAGCGCTCCACGGGTATACAAGCCGCGGACTGAGGGTGGGGATCGCGGGAAGTTTGGCGGCAAGCCGGCATTCCGTGGTAAGCCATCGTTCGGCGACAAGCCGGCGTTTGGCGGCAAACCGCGATTTGGTGAGGGCCGTCCTCCGCGGCGCGACTTCGCTCCACGCACCGAGGGCGAGGGTGGCGAGACTCGTGCGCCGCGCAAGACGTTCTCGAAGCCCGGGACTTTCGGGCGTAAGCGCGAAGGATTTACGCCGCGGACGTCTGGAGATGAGCGTCCGGCCAGGCGTGAGTTTTCGCCCCGCAGCGATCGTCCAGCGCGGGGGGATACCGCGGAACGTGGCGCTCGTCCAGCGTTTGGCGCACCGCGATCGCCAGGATCTTACGCGCCACGGCCCAAGAGCGATCGGCCTAGCGGTGGACGTCCCGGCGGCTACCAAGGGGATCGAGATCCTCGGGGTGCGGGCGATGGCTCCGCTCCACGCAAACCTTATGCTCCACGCGGAGCTGGATTTTTCAGCGCAAAGCCGCGTCCCTCCGACGGTGCCGCGCGGGCAGGAAGCGCGCCGCGGGAAGGTCAGGAACGAAGTTCCAGCAGCGAAGGAAGCAAGCGCGTTTACAAGAAGTTCGACGCGCCACGCGATCGGCCGGCCCGGCCCTATTCCTCCGACCGTCCAGCACGGCCATACTCTTCGGATCGTCCAGCGCGGCCTTATTCTTCGGACCGTCCTGCTCGCGCCGATGGGCCTGGTGGCGGTGCACGGAAGCCGGCGGGAGACTTTGCACCGCGAAAGTTCGCGGGTAAATCG
>JANYLK010000155.1 GCA_025357875.1 Granulicella sp. | reverse complement strand
GGGTCTGACAACGGGAAGGGCTCATCGCCCTGGTCATCTCTCCAGTCTTCCAGAACACGGCGGGCGTTTTGTTGGGCACACCGAATCTCTTCCAACTGCTTTGGAGGCGGCTCGGTCATCTTGACAATGTGTACCCTCCCGCTTGCCCGGTCGCCGTTGCGGTTGCATCTACCCGCTGCTTGGGCGATGGAGTCCAGACCTGCCAGATCCCGCACCACGGTGGCAAAGTCAATGTCCACGCCCGCCTCTATCAACTGTGTACTGACGCATAGAACTCGCCTCTTCTGCAATAGCGCCGCCTTCATTCCGTCTAGTGCCTCAAGCCGATGTGCAGGGCACATACGAGTACTCAGATGAACAAAGTGGCCCTCCTCCATCGGTTCGTCCAGAGCGTTGAGTCGCTCTTTACAAGCCACGTAAATGTCCCTTACGTCACGCTTTGTATTTAGAATGACGAGGCAACTTCCATATTCCAACATCTCCCCGACGGCTAGATCGCTTACCTTCGCGGCGCTCCAGCCACCGGACTCATTCGACTTGTCGAATGTCTCGTACCGTTTCAGGTTGCGGAAAAGCTGAGAGGTGTCCCGCATGAGTTCGGCATCCGCCGCGAGCCGCATCGCTCCTTTCATCGGATCCACCTGGTGTAGGAGTGGCTGTGTCGCGGTACACAACACAACGCTCGCGCCACACTGCTCTACCAGAAAATTCACCGCGTTGTTGAACATATGAATCATCCGTACCGGCAACGTCTGCACTTCGTCGAAAACGATGACCGCATTGGCGAGCGCATGAAGTCTCCGAGCAGAGCGTGTACCACCACCGAAGAACGCTTCGAGTATCTGCACTGCTGTAGTGAAAACCACTGGGGCATCCCAGTTCTCAGCCAACACCGAACCTCGCCAACTCTCGTTCTCGGGTGTAAGGCTGGAATGGTGTTCAAGCACAATGGAAGCAAAATCGCATCCATCCGGTTCCAAAATCGTCCGCACGACCTCCGCGTTCTGGTCCGCGATGGAGATGTATGGGCTGACATAAATGATGCGATCCATATGCCAGCGCAGCGCATGGTGCAACGCGAAACGCAGGCTTGCTAACGTTTTGCCTCCACCAGTTGGCACGGTAAGAGTAAATACTCCCTTGGGGCGATCCGATCCTGTCAAGCAGTGGCTGGAAATTTCGCAGCGAAGCTGATCGACCCACCGTTCATTCGAGAATGCAGCCAGCTTCAACTCTAGCCGGTCAATAAGCTCCTGCCATGAAACATACTCACCATGTTGCCGAAAACTGGCAGCTCTGGGCTTGTCGAAATCCGCCGTGTCGATGCGGTCTCCGTCGATAAGACAACTGAACAACATCCGAAGCAATAGACCTTGCTTGAATGGCCGGATAACTGCATCGCAGTCTTTCTCACGGATGCGGCCCATCGCAGCATCTATTTCACTCGCAACATCCGCACCGTAGAGCAAGGTTTCCAAACGAATGCGTATCGTTTGCTCAACTTGGCACCATACTTCGTCGCGGTGACTCAAGGCGCCATCCTTATTGAGCCTACGGGTTAGCACATCAACTCCGTCAGGAGCAATGGAGTCGATCAAGCCCGAGTGATGCGAAGCGACGCATAGGGCAAGCATCTGGATCGCGATCCCTCCGTTGCCGCTAGCGAGCCCAGTTCCTATAATCTGCGCTCCAGCCGTGGAATGATCGACACTCCCTTTCAATGAGAAGTCCGGTTCCATCTCCATTGCGGCATCACCCGAAGCCTTTTGAAGGTACTGCTGAAATGCCTCCGAGTACTTTCCTAGATCATGTGCAAGGCCGATCAACTCTCCCGCATGAGACAGTCCAATCTTTCCGGCCAGACCCGAACTAATCGCTGCGACGGAATCAAGGTGGATTCTGAGGTCCTGCCAATACTCGATATCGGGGCCGGAATGGGCGTAGAAGGTCATAGAGCACATCGAACTCCAAATCACATCTGATTGCACATCAAGCTTTCGAACGACAAATTGCGCTTTGCAGCATCCAGCTTGTGACGCAACGTGCTGCGTCCTCCCAGGTCATCGTTAGAGGTCTCGTCGGGAAGCCCCGTATGATGACCCGCGGCGCAGAATGCGAGCAACTGACCGGGAATCCCACCCACTGACGTTTCAAGAAATCGACCTCCGAATGTCGAATGATCGACTCGTTTGCCCGGGGCGCTTTCGTCCTCAGCCCCAGCATCGACCGCCGCTGCCCCAACGTCAAAGAGGTAACCCTGTAACTCGTCTGAGAGCTTTCCCAAATCATGGCAGCGGCCAAGTACGTCTCCCCAAAGTCGCGCTCCAAATGCCTCTGCAAAACCGGAAGCGGACTGCACCACTTTATCGAGATGAACGGTAAGGGGCTCCCATTCGGAGGGAAGGCGTCCTGCGCGTGTGTGAGCATACCGTTCTACGGAAGATCCCTTCAACAAAGCCGTGCACCTCAGACTGCTCCCGACCTCTGTTGTATTTGATGGCTACAGATCCGGCCGGTCAACCGGGACGGAGACCTTCTTGAAATAACAGCAATGGAAAACGCTCTCTGGCGAACTCCCGTACGCCAATCATTATCTACCTTCATGTGTTTGGCTCGAAGTTGCTAGGTGTAAGACTCTCAGCATGAACAACCTATCTGTATCGCCCATCGTGTACGCCGAGCTGCCTTCTGAAGCTCGCGCGCTGCTCTCCATCTTTGCCCAGGCCGCCGCAGCGCGCTATGTGTCGCATCCACTCAAGCAGTCAGAACTGACCCCGTTGCTTGAAGCCATCTGGAACCGGAATCGGCTTTGCCTCCACGATTTCAGCGATCCTTGCCGCTTGACCGCATTGCTCGAAACGGAGCTCTCATCTGTTGGCCTTGCTGGAAGTGCTCAATGACCGGCGCAACGGAGATCCAGCATTCCGCTGCCGACCCACAGCTCCGAACGCTCCTTGACACCGCAAGGAGTTGGACCCTCGAGCAGGGTTTGATCCTGGCAGAGATCGAGTGCGTCCTGTGCCTGGCCAGCAAGCTTCTCCCCCTGTATCGGGGCCGCATTACGGCTGAGAAGCTCCCGGCATCCCTCAGGACTCCGTACGAACTGATGGCCTGGGCGCGTCCAGAAAGGGCGGAGGATGACGTAACCGGGTTGGAGCAGTATTCCCATTGGTTTGCCCGCTGGCTAGTCCTCTGTCTGCCGGGGGAGGAAGATCTGCAGAACGCCGTATGTTGCGTAGTCTTGGTCCAGGCTAAATCG
>JANYLK010000123.1 GCA_025357875.1 Granulicella sp. | reverse complement strand
ACCGGATACCCCCACAAACCGGGTACCCCATTCATGCGCGCTCTTTGCGCATGGGTGGGCCGCCACAAATTCCACGGACTCCCACATGCCTACCCAATTCGGAATCATGCAAGGCCGCTTGGTCCCACCCGACGCGGGCCGATTCCAATCGTTCCCCCGCGAGTGCTGGCGCAATGAATTCCCCAACGCCACAGCCGCCGGCATCGACTACGTCGAGTGGATCGTCGACGCCTATGGTCTCGATGTAAATCCCATCTTCACCGCCACCGGCATTCAGGAATTCAACACCCTCAAGACGCAGCACCGAATTGCCACGCCCGCCATCTGCGCCGACTGGTTCATGGACTTCCCATTCCTCCGCTGCTCGCTCAACGAGCGCGCCGAGAGAGAGCAATTCCTCCACCAACTCCTACCCATCGCCCAGCAGATAGGCGCCGGCCACATCGTCCTCCCCTTCGTCGACATCTCCCGCATCGAGACCGAAGCAGACAAGCAAATCATTATCGACATCATGACAGTAGCCGCCCCGATTGCGCAGTCGCACGGCATCGAACTCCACCTCGAAACCGATCTAGCCCCCGACGAGTTCTCCGCACTCCTGGCCCACATCCCTTACCCCTACGTGAAGGCCAACTACGACTCCGGTAACTCCTCCGGCTTGGGCTACATCGCCACCGAGGAATTCGCCGCCTACGGCAATCGCATAGGTTCAATCCACATCAAGGACCGCCGCTCCAAATTCGCCGGAGGTATCGCCACCATGCCTCTAGGTCAGGGTTCAGCCGACCTCCCAAGCGTCTTCGCCTGCATGAAGCAGATCGCCTACAACCGCCCCATCACCCTTCAGGTAGCCCGCGGCGAAGACGGAGACGAGGTCAACTGGATTCGCCAACAGCTAGCCTTTATCCATCAGTACTGGCAATAAGGAGCACACAGCGTGAAAATCCTCATCATCGGTCTCGGCGGCATCGGTCAGCGCCACACTCGCAATCTTCGCGCCCTCCTCGGCGACTCGGTCGAGATCATTGCCTACCGTGTGCGCCGCCTCACCCACGTCGTCACGCCAACCATGGGTGCCGATCAGGACCTCAACGTCGAGAAGGTCTACAACATCACCACCTTCCACAGCCTCGAAGAAGCTCTAGCCCAAAAGCCCGACATCGCCTACATCTGCAATCCCAGCAGCCTCCACGTAGCTGTCACCCGCGCCTGCCTCATCGCCGGCTGCGACATCTTCTTGGAAAAGCCGCTGGCCGACTCGCTCGAAGGTACAGCCGAACTCGTAAACCTCGCCCGCGAGCACAATCGCATCGCGATGGTCGGCTATCAACTCCGCTTCCATCCCTGCGTTATCCGACTCACAGAAATTGTTCGCTCCGGCGTCCTCGGCAACTTGCTCGGCGTCCGCGCCACCATCGGCGAGTATCTCCCCAACTGGCACCCCTACGAGGACTACCGCATCATGTACGCAGCCCGCGCCGACCTCGGCGGCGGCGTCATCCTCTCTCAGATCCACGAGTTCGACTACCTCTACTCGCTCTTCGGCCTGCCCAGCCGCATCTACGCCCTCGGCGGCCATTGGAGCGACCTCGAAATCGACGTTGAAGACACCGCCTCCATCCTCATGGAAGCCCCGCTTGGCACGCGTGTCCTACCCATCCAGCTTCATCAGGATTTTCTGCAATCGCCCGCGTCGCGCCAGTGCGAGGTCATCGGCGACAAGGGTCGAGCAGTCATGGACCTGCACGCACTCACCGTTAGTCTATTCACCCTCGGCCACGCCAAACCCGAGGTCTTCCGCCTGGAAAACTTCGATCGCAACAATCTCTTCCTCGACCAGACCCGCCACTTCCTCCACTGCGTTGAGACCCGCGAGAAGCCCGTAGTCGACTTAGCCGACGGCATCCAAAGCCTGCGCATGGCCCTGGCCGTCAAGCAATCCATAGCCGCCCACCAACCCATCGACCTCGCCTAACCCCAAGCGTTCAAGGTGCTCCTCAAATCACAGGGAGGAGCTGTATCATCCATACCAACGCGGAGGAATTTATTTATGACACGCATTTCGAGACTCAATCGCGACCAGGTCCAACCATCCTCCGTCGCCATCTACGACCGCACCCTGCGCGACCGCGGCAACGTGCCCAACATGTTCCGCACCATGGCTCACCGGCCTGAGATCTTCGAGACCATCATCGCCCACATGGACGCCGTCCTGAACAACGGCACGCTCTCCAAGGCGCTCAAGGAACTGGTGATCGTCCGCACCTCGCAGTGCAATCGAACGCCCTACTGCCTGGCCTCGCACACCGCCATCTCGAAGCGTCTTGGTTGGACTGACACTCAACTCGAAGCTCTCAAGGACGCAGCGCCCAGCCCAGAGTTCACCGACGCCGAGAAAGCGGCCATCCATCTCGCCGAGGTAATGACGCTCTACCCGCACGGCTACACCGAAACCGACTTCCAGCACCTGCGCAGCTTCTACTCCGAGGGCGAAGTCATCGAGTTGATGGCCGCCATCGGGCTCTTCAACTACTTCAACCGCTTCAACGACGTCCTCGAAATGGAACCCACCCAGCCCGCCTCCGCCGAAGAACTAGCCCTCGCCGGCGTTGTCTGATGCCCATGAACACTGCTTCACAGGTCTCGGTTTCACAGGCTACGGAAAGGCTCCGCCGTCCGGAGTAGCAGCGGGCTTTAGCCCGCGGGAAGTCGTACAGGGAACAAAAGCGGCTTTAGCCCGGGAGGGAGCTGCCAACGTAACAACTGCCGCAGTTCATGGATAAAGCAGCACTGCAAAGCTATAAGACGTGAACGAGCTTCGAGAACCGGCACAGGCGCCGACCGCGGCTCGACGATAGCGACCCGAAGCCACTCTGCTCTTGAGCTGATCCGGCAATTGCGTCAAGCTGTCCGACGTAAACCGCATCACGAACCACGGTTTCGCCGAGCCAGCGAATCCAGTCGACATGGCGCATGTCCGGCGAGCGATGGAGGTCGCATCAGGATCACTGGCCAGCGCCATCCGGCCCGACTGCAAAACCATCGATTCGATCGCCGCTTCCTGATCTTCGAGGCTGAACGAACGCACCAGCCGGACGAAGTCTTCAACCGCGTAGAGTTCTCCGCCGCGCGCGATTACGCTGATCCCCGCCGAGTCAATCGAAGGATCGAGAAGGTTAGCACGATGATGTTCCGAGTGCATCCACATGTCGTGAATCTGCACTACGCTCGGAGCTTCGCCAACATTCTCCGAGATCACACTGAACGGCACGCCGGCCCTCGAGCCTCGATCGGTGAGTTCGGCTTCCCCCTGAAATTGGTGGGAGATTGAACGATGTGCCGCCATCTCCCGCGCATGTCCAGCGGCAGCGCGAGCAAGCTGAGGATCGCGCTGCAGTACCGATAAGCCACGAGCGGCGCGCTCTTGATTAGCGGCGGAGAGCAGATACTGCTCAGCGATCGTAGTTGTATCTAGTGAGGAAATGGGGCGCTGGGAGACGGCCGATGGTAGCGAACAGGTGGCCGCCAGAAATCCCAGGATCAGCCCAAAGCGAAAATGCCTTGTTACGTGGCCCGGCTTCATAACGCAATTGAACCTCATCTTTCCATTGAACCCGAATTGCAGCGGAAGGACGTGAACATTCGAGCACATGCAAGTGCTACTTTGGTGGCAGGTGCGGCCCGCTCAGCCGATCGCGAACCGAATCCCACGCACGCCGTATTCCGTGTTCGAGTTCGGTGGTGTGATGCCAGCCCAAGAAATGGAGGCGACTTATATCCATCAGCTTGCGCGGCGTTCCGTCAGGCTTGGTGGCGTCAAAAACGAGCTCTCCATCGAACTCCAACACGCGGGCGACTGTCTCGGCAAGTTCGCGAATGGTGACATCTTCACCGGTGCCGATGTTGATCAGCGGAGGAGATTTTTCATTAAGAAGGGAACCAAACTGCGCATCGTCGAGGTTCATCAGAAAGCAGCAAGCCTGCGCCAGATCGTCTGAATACAGCAGCTCGCGCCGCGGCGTACCTGAGCCCCAAACAACGATTTCCTTTGCGCCGGATGCCTTCGCTTCAGCCGTCTTGCGAATCAGCGCAGGCAGGACATGCGAATTGGCCAGATCGTAGTTGTCCCCCGGACCGTAGAGATTCGTCGGCATCGCAGCCAGGTAACGCGTGCCGTACTGGCGATTGTAGCTCCAGCACATTTCGATCCCGGCAATCTTGGCGATCGCATACGGCCGGTTGGTCGGCTCGAGTGGCCCAGTCAGCAGGTATTCCTCTTTCATCGGTTGCGGACAAAGCTTCGGGTAGATGCACGATGAGCCGAGGAAGAGCAGGCGATTGACTCCCGCATTCCGGCTGGACTCAATCACGTTGGTCTGAATGATGAGATTGTCACGAATAAAGTTCGCGGGGAAATTGTTGTTGGCCAGAATTCCCCCGACTTTGGCAGCGGCAAGAAATACGAAGTCCGGCTTCTCGCTGGAAAAGAAGGCATCAACAGCGACCTCGTCTGACAGGTCGAGTTGCTCATGCGTGCGGGTAAGCAGATTCTTATATCCTCTGCGCATGAGTTCCCGATGGATGGCCGAACCGACGAGCCCGCGATGGCCTGCAATGTAGATGCGGCTGTCAAGAGACATGAAGCCGCCCTCACCTGTGATCGTCGGCGTGGATATTCCAGGCATCGGTTATGTCTCGCGTACGTTGTATGCGTCAAAGCCATGTCGCAATACCAGCGCGTCCCGCTCAGCTGCCTTCAGGTCTGACTCGACCATCTCGCTCACCAGTTCGTCAAAGCTTATGCGAGGTTCCCAGCCGAGCTCACGCTTTGCTTTGGAAGCATCGCCAAGCAGGGTCTCGACCTCGGTCGGGCGGAAGTAGCGCGGATCCACCGCCACCACTGTGTTACCTGCCTTGTCGAGGGCTTTCTCCTCAACCCCGGATCCAGACCAGGTGAGATCGAGTTCCAGTAGCTTCGCGCAGCGCATTACAAATTCGCGCACGCTGTACTGCTGTCCAGTCGCAATCACGTAGTCTTGCGGCTTCTCCTGCTGCAGCATTAGCCACTGCATCTCAATGTAATCGCGCGCGTGACCCCAGTCTCGTTTTGCGTCGAGGTTGCCAAGGAAGAGTTGCGACTGCAGTCCCACCTTTATCCGCGCGAGGCCGCGTGTGATCTTGCGCGTCACAAATGTTTCGCCACGCATCGGTGACTCGTGGTTGAAAAGGATACCGTTGCAGGCGTACATTCCGTAGGCCTCGCGATAATTCACTACGATCCAGTACCCGTACAGCTTGGCGACAGCGTATGGCGAGCGCGGATAGAAAGGCGTAGTTTCTTTCTGTGGCGTCTCCTGGACCAGGCCGTACAACTCCGACGTGCTCGCCTGATAAAACTTGGTCTTCTTCTCAAGACCGAGAATCCGGATCGCCTCTAAAAGCCGCAGCACGCCTAAGGCGTCTGAGTTGGCTGTATATTCGGGCTCTTCAAACGAGACCTGCACGTGCGATTGAGCAGCAAGATTGTAGATCTCGTCCGGCTGTACTTTCTGCACGATGTGGATCAGGGAAGACGAGTCAGTCATGTCGCCGTAATGGAGAATGAAATGCCGCGACGGTATGTGTGGGTCTTCGTAGATATTGTCGATGCGCGCTGTGTTGAATAACGACGAGCGACGCTTGATCCCGTGAACCTCGTATCCCTTAGCCAGCAGGAATGCGGCGAGATAGGCACCATCCTGCCCTGTAACTCCGGTGATGAGTGCTATTTTCAAACTTTAATCTCCTCGAATGATGCCGGGCGAATCCGCCACTCTAGGGTTTGCTTCTCACGTCAGCGGAGCGTCTGTTGCAATCGTTCCAACATCGCCTCTGATTCCTACATGTTACTTGACTCGCATCCTCTTTAAAGAGACGGGACAGATCAGTGGAACCAGCAAAGTCTGAATGCAGGTGAGTCTGAGACCTACGAATAGTTGACCAGCGCCTTCAGGTCTCGTTCGAACTGTTCAAGAACTTGTTGTTTTCCGAGATGGAGCTCGGCGTATTCGCGAGCCTCTTTACCAAGACGAAGCCGAAGTTCCGAATCCTCAAGCAGTTGCTGGACCGCGGCGTGGAGAGCGACGGCATCCTCCGCGGCAACCGCGAGACCTCGGCCTTCCACCACCTGTGCAACCTGGGTGCCCGGGTGTGCCGTGGCGATCACGGGCCTGCCGCTTGAAAGCATGGCACTCAGTCTGGACGGCATTACAAGATCGGCAGCGCTCGCTCGTTGTGGAAGCAAATGAATGTCCGCAGCGTTCAGCAAATCGTTGAGCCGATCCAGCGGCTGCAACGGAAGCATGGTCACATTTGGCCGATGGGCCACAAGAGTCTCAAGCTTCGCCCTGAACGCGCCATCACCGCAAAATAGAAAGTGAACCCGCGAGTCGTTCGCAAATGACTCCGCCAGAGGCGCCAGCAGTTCGAGTCCCTGCTTGGCGCCCATATTCCCCGAGTAGAGCAGAATTATCTTGCTGTCGATATTTTCCACTTGCGAAGCAAGCTGGCGGCGGAAGGTGTTGGACCCGCGTGAGGCCGGGTCGTGGGGATAGATCACGTCAACATCAACCCAGTTCGGAAATAGGACGACTCGGTTGGCAGGAATGCCTTTGGCCAGCGCACGATCAACCATCCTTGAGGAAATGCCAGATACCCGATCGAAGGCGAACGTAAAGAATCTTTCGATGCGCAACGCAGCATCATGGATCGGTCCCTGGGCAGGAAGCAGACCGAGTTCGAATGCGGCATCCACCTCAAAGTCCTGCACATGCAGCCAGCAAGCTGCACCGGCGCTCTTGCCGATCAACAGGGTAAGTGGCGCACAAAAGAAGGTGGGCTCAACCGTGAAGACGACCTGGGGCTGCCAGAACATTTCGCGTAGCATGACCGGAGAGCTTCCCAGCATGAACGATACGAGGTGGGCGATTCGTTTTAATCCGGTGGGTCGTTGGGGAACGTACAAAGGCGTACGATGCACCAAAGGTTCTCCAGGGGCGTGCTCAGTCCTGTACCACGCACCACGATAATCGTCACGGACACGCCACGCTGGATAATAAGGTGGCGCAGTCACCACACGAACTTCGTGGCCGCGCTCCACCAGCCAGGCAGCCATCTCGCCTGTATATTTTCCGATTCCCGTAAGTTCAGGAGCGTAATTGAGTCCGTAAATCAGAATTCGCAAACATGCCTTTCCATACGCGGCCTTGCCCGGTCCCAATCCTATGCTATGCCGGCCTAACTCCATATGATAAACAGGGACGGAGCCAAGTGGCACATGCAACATCTTCAACATCGATTTCCATTGGTAAGGAGCGTCGCTGTTCAGCCGCTTGCAGCGTTTGGCGTGCTGCTGCTGACCGCATTTGTTCTGTGCGCCATCTTCGCACCCATACTTGCGCCGCAAGACCCAGCACAGCTTGATCTCGCCGGTCGATTGCTTCCCCCTGGACCTGGCCACGTGTTTGGCACCGATACACTCGGTCGCGATATTCTTTCGCGAACTCTCTATGGTGCTCGTATTTCGCTGGTCGTTGCGGTTTCGGTAGTTTCCCTTTCGCTTGGAGCAGGGCTCATCGCAGGCCTAGCAGCAGGATTCTACGGTGGGTGGATCGACACCGTCCTTAATATTTATGTGACCAATGCATTCCTCTCGCTACCTGGCATCCTGCTCGCAATTGCGTTCGTCGCTTTCCTCGGTCCGGGCCTCGTGAACCTGATTCTTGCACTCGCCATCTCAGGGTGGGTGGGATACGCCAGGTTGGTTCGAGCACAGGTCATGGCGGTCAAGGAACGGGAGTTTGTCGAAGCCGCTCGTGCCCTCGGCGCATCCGATTTACGAATTCTCTGCCACCACATCCTGCCTAATATCGTGCAGCCGCTCATCGTACAAGCCGCGATCGGAATGGCAGGGGCCGTCCTGGCAGAGGCCACCCTCAGCTTCCTCGGGCTGGGAGTGCCGCCACCGACCGCAAGTTGGGGCGCAATGCTTAACGACGCTCGTTCGCATCTGTTCGATTCGCCGCACCTTGTAATCTTTCCAGCCATTGCTGTAATGCTCGCGGTGCTTTCGTTCAATTTTATCGGTGACGCTTTGCGCGACTTCCTCGATCCGCGAACCCGGCTCACCACAGGCTTGTAACGTCCGTCTTCAGGAATGACATCCCACTATTTCTTCGATAAATGGGCCAAACTCGCGCGTCAACCCCTAATTCGGCTTATATGCCTCATTCTAATAGAGATAAACTTGGCGTAGAGTTAGGGTCAATCCTATATAATTGAACTAGATAGAAAGTTGGAATCGAACGCATTTGTCAACCCAGGGAATCGTGAACCACAAGTCGATCAAATAGAGTATTTTAGCTCTAACGCCAACCCAATTAGGTATTTGGCAGCCGTAATGCCGCTAAGATGCTGCCTGTAGAAGTTTTATTACTAAAATGCATCCCGGGGGGGAGGGGCCCTGTCTATGTTGAATAGCCGAGTTCACGACCTCTTTGACATCACAGGCCGAGTCGCTATTGTTACTGGAGGAGCAGGCTTGCTCGGCTTTCACCATGGCGCCATCCTCGCAGCCGCCGGAGCTCACGTAGTCTTGCTTGATCTTGCTGCAGCCAATCCCGCCCTCCGCGCCGAGCAACTGCAGCTAGCGCACGGACCTGAATGCCTCGGCCTCGCTTCCGACATCACCAGCGAAGATTCCCTACTCGAAGCTCGCGACGCGATCCTCGCAAAGTTTGGCCGCATCGACATCCTGATTAATAACGCCGCCAACAACCCCAAAGTCGAAGCCGACCCGCAAGGCGAGCCGAAGCAGTGGTCGCGACTGGAAAACTTCCCGCTGGCTGTCTGGAACGCAGACATAGCGGTCGGACTTACGGGCGCCTTCCTCTGCTCCCGTATTTTCGGCCAGGAGATGGTCAAGCGCAACGTTGGAGTCATCTTGAACGTCGCCTCCGATCTCGGCGTCATCGCGCCCGACCAGCGTCTCTACCGCAAAGAGGGTTTGCCAGAGGACCAACAACCCGTAAAACCCGTCACATACTCGGTTGTAAAGACGGCCCTGATCGGACTCACGCGATATCTATCGACTTACTGGACCGCGCACAATATCCGCGTCAACGCCATCTCGCCTGGCGGAGTCTTCGCCGGCCAGACAGACGAGTTCACCGCGAAGCTGCATCAACTCATTCCCATGGGTCGCATGGCCCATAAAGACGAATATCAGGGCGCTGTCCTGTTTCTCTGCTCTGACGCAAGCTCGTACATGACTGGCCAAAATCTGATCGTCGATGGCGGTCGAAGTGTCCTCTGAGCAAAGCGTGGACGATGAGATTCGTCCAGAGCATCCACCGGTAGTACCGATTCCACAGGATCCTTTTCTTCCCAAGGGTCAGCTTCAGCGCCTCGTCAATCTCTTTCCCGGCGGCCAGTTTCTTCGCTACGTCGGCGTTGGAGTCTTCAACACGCTCTTCGGCTATATCAGCTTCGTCATAGCACTGACGCTGCTTGACTTGGTTCTGCCGGCTCGTTTCCTGTATCTAACCGTCGTCGTTGCTTCCGTTGTCACGATGCCGTTCAACATCACAGTCGCGTATTTCGGATACAAATTCTTCGTCTTCCGCACCAAGGGCAACTTCCTGGGCGAGTGGCTAAAATGCTTCGCAGTGTACGGCACCGGGATGATTCCAGGACTGGTCGCCGTCTCGGCGCTCACACGCTTCCTGCAGTCGACTATTCACCGCCACGCAACCTCGCTCCACACTTTTCTAACCTCAGTCGAGCTTCATCTGGATGGTCGGCCTCTTGCCTTTCTTCACCACGTCGCAAATGGCAGGGCGATGGCCGGCTATATAGCCGGCGCGGTTGTAATGGGTGTCTCTACGATCTACAGCTTTGTCGGTCATAAGACCATTACGTTTCGTCAGAAGCCGACGCTCATCGAGCCGTCAAATTGACACGCGTTACCTACAATCCGTTTAATGCATTTACGATACTGGCCTTACACTACTTCAGGGTGTCTATTCAATCGCGAGGATCACGTTGAAGACTGTCAGTATCGTCACGCACGCATACAACGAAGAGGACAATATAGAGGCCCTGTATCTGCGCGTACGCGAGATCATGCAGGCCTATCCACACTACGCGTATGAACACATCTTCATCGACAACCATTCGACCGACTCGACCGTCGCAATCCTGAAGCGCCTCGCCGTTGCTGACCATCACGTGAAGGTGATCGTCAACGCACGCAACTTCGGACACATTCGCTCTCCGATCCACGCCCTGTTGCAGGCTCGCGGAGACGCCGTGATTGGCATTGCCTCCGACTTTCAGGAGCCGCCTGACCTCATTCCAGAGATGTTGGCCGCGTGGGAACAGGGTTACAAGATGGTGCTCTGCATCAAGAATGCCTCCGGCGAAAGTGGCCTGGTCTACTGGATGCGCAAGCAGTACTACCGCACGGTTGAGCGTCTTAGTTCGGTTGAGACTATCCAGAATTACACTGGCTTCGGCCTCTACGACCGCGAAGTGGTAGACATCGTTCGCAGCTTCAACGATCCGTACCCCTATTTTCGCGGTATTGTCGCCGAGATCAGCCTGCCCAACAAGCGCCTCTACTTTCACCAACCGGCCCGAAAGCGGGGCATTACCAAGAATAATTTCTACACGCTCTACGACATTGCGATGCTGGGCTTCGTCAGCACCTCCAAGGTTCCGCTGCGACTCGCCACCTTCGCCGGTTTCGCCGGTGCGATTTTAAGCTTCCTGATCGCTCTCTTCTACTTGTGCGCCAAGATTATTTTCTGGAAAACTTTCTCGGTTGGTGTTGCTCCCATGATCATCGGCCTCTTCTTCCTGCAATCGCTTATGCTGGTCTTTTTCGGCATCATAGGCGAATATGTGGGAGCCATCTACACCAAGGTCCAGCAAAGGCCACACACAATCGAACGGGAACGCATTGGATTCGAATTCCCGCCAATGCCACCCAGCCCGATCAACTCATCTGAGCTCACGGCCACCTCTACTGTTGCACCGTCTTCGTAAGATCAACGTGTTGCACGTCGCTCGTTGAATACATGACCTCGAACCCATCTGGAGTTACATCATCAAAGACCTCGTCAAGAAGCAACTCAGTCAATCCGTCGCCACCATGACAGCCGTTCTCAGTGACGAGTCGATACACGCGGCCGTCATCGAAGCCGGCCGAATCACCGCGGAGGCGATGAAGGCCGGCCGCAAGTTAATGGTCTGCGGAAATGGCGGCTCGGCAGCCGACTCGCAGCATCTCGTTGCTGAGTTCGTCTCGCGCCTGACCGTGGATCGCCCAGCCCTGCGAGCAATCGCGCTCACGACTGACACCAGCATCCTCACTGCGATTGGAAACGACTACAGCTACGATAATGTCTTCGAGCGCCAGATTGAAGCTCTAGGCCTCGAAGGCGACGTCTTGCTCGCGATCTCCACCAGCGGCAATTCGAAGAATTGCGTTAAAGCTCTGACCCTGGCGCGTACCATGGGCATCCACACCGTAAGCTACACAGGGAACGGTGGAGGAACGATGAAGGCGCTCTCCGACATCAACGTCATCGTCCCATCCAACACGACGATGAATATTCAGGAGTCGCACCTCGCTCTCGAACATATTTTCTGCATGATCGTCGAGCGCTTTTATTTTGGAGCGGATTTCGGCAACAAGCCTCAGCAACTTGCTGAATAACTCTTCGGATCTCGTGGACGCATCGCTGAAGTCACCAATTTCCGGAGAGAGAATGGCTGCACCGCTCCCGATTGACGATCTCGAACTGGTCCTGGAGCAGACTCAAAACCTCTGGTCCGAGATGCGTGGGCAGACACTCTTCCTCACCGGCGGGACGGGCTTCTTCGGGTGCTGGCTGGTTGAGAGTTTTTGCCACGCAAATCGCGAGTTGCAACTGGACGCGCACATAACGATCCTGTCGCGGGATCCGGCAAAGTTCCATGAAAAATGTCCACACCTCGCGAGCGATCCGGCAATTGCATTTCACGCAGGTGATGTTCGGGACTTTGCTTTTCCCCCGGGGGACTTCAGGTTTGTCATCCATGCGGCGACAGAGACGACCGCGAAGAATGGTGTCGTCGAACCGTTGACCACGTTGTCAACCATCCTCGCAGGGACGGAACGAACGCTAAAGTTCGCGGCGCAATGCGGAGCCCGAAAGTTCCTGCTGACAAGTTCAGGCGCTGTCTACGGTCGTCAACCGGCAGACATGACACATGTACCGGAAAGTTACGCAGGTTCGCCGGACCCGGTCGACGCGGGCAGCGTGTACGGAGAAGGGAAGCGAGCGTCGGAACTGTTGTGTGCCTTATATCAAAAGGAAGCAGAGGCGAAGGGTGACTCATTCGAGGCCAAAATTGCGCGGTGCTGGGCGTTTTGCGGTCCGCATCTGCGAGGATGGTTGACAACGTGGTCAACGGTTCGACGACACCATTCTTCGCGGTCGTCTCTGTCGCCGCATGGATGACAAACCTGAAGTCCCCCGGGGGAAAAGCAAAGTCCC
>JANYLK010000121.1 GCA_025357875.1 Granulicella sp. | reverse complement strand
CGATCTCGCGCAGCCATCGCTGATCGTGCAGCGTGCCCGAAAACTTTGTGAACCAAGGCCGCATCCCATTGGCAATCGCATCCAGAGCCCAGATGCGAATCTCTGCGTTGCTGGTGACGCTATCCTTCCAGCGGTACTGTTCTTCGAGCCCAATCCCAAACAGACCGATGACCGCCTTATCGCCCATCGTCGCCCGATACTCTTTTGCGGACTTGCCTACGAGCCACGGTGCGGCCAGCCCGCGACGCGCCTGCCGATCGGCCGCCAGCATTGGCGCACGCTTGCTGGTTTCGATTGCGTCAAGCGGGCTCAGCGCACCGCTGCCGTTATTCGGAATAACGCTTGCCTCAGGATTGATTGCGCGAATTTCGCCATTCCAAACGTCGATAACCTCGACCAGCCGCTTGCGTCGCCAATCCAGAAACGCCCGACGGACAGGATCGTGTGCGTCCGCAGTCCGAGGCAGCTCGAACCCCGTGGCTGTCTTGAAGTTTTCACGGCAGTGCTGGCAGTAGCAGTCGCCCGAACCCTCCCAGCGATTCATGAAGATGCCATCCGGTCGGTAGCGAGACATTATCTCCTTATGCACCGCGGTCATGAAGTCGAAGTTGTAGGGTCCCAGCGCGCACGTCACCCACATCTCCGGCGACGACCAATGCGGGCGAGGATTCCCGTTCGCCTCCACTGCGATCCAGTCCGGATGCACAGCCTTCGCGTCCTGGTAGGTAGCATGCGGATCGGTGCGGATAAGCACTGCCATGCCCAGCTTGCGACAGCCGGTGACCAGTTCTCCAAGTACATCGCGATCGCCGAGCCACTGGCTGCGGTGATGGAACGGAATCTCCGTCGGGTAGTAAGCGATGCAGCCCCCGCCGCTCAGACAGACGCCGTCCGAGCGCGTTCGCTTGAAATAGTTGAACCAGAATGCCGGATCGAAATGGGCCGGATCGTCCTCAACTAAAGTGAGTTGCGCCCAGCGCATCGTCTTCGAAGCCCATGCAGGATTAGTCGCGGGACTTGGCCCCAGTACGGTCTGCCCCCAAAGTTTGGGGGCAACTTGCGCGAGAACAACGCCAGAGCCGGCAACGGCGGTGGACTGCAAGAACTCCCGACGCGTGACAGGGGATGGGCTCATGCGCCGAATGGTACTTGACCTATACAACAATGACCACCACCACCTCATGCTGTCCACCGCGAATCTCTCCCACCGCGATACACTAACGACTGCACCCACACCAAGCGCGGAGACTTCCAGTTGCCCGAAATCACGACCACCGCCGCAGACGATACCAGGCCTCAAACCCTAAGCCAGCCCGTACGCAAGACCGCGCCAGACGTTACCTCTGAGCACGAAGAGCACGAGACTGCGCTCGAATCCCTCGCCTCCATTTGTACGGTCCTCGCGGTCGGCCTCTTCGTGATGACGTTCATATTTCAGAACTTCGAGATTCCCTCCGCATCGATGCAGAACACCCTGCTCATCGGTGACCACGTGCTGGTAGACCGCATTTCGCTTGCGCCTCCGGCGCACTGGACGCCTTTCGTCCGCTATCGAGACGTCCGCCGCGGCGACATTATCGTCTTCCTCAAGCCCCACCCCGAGACCCCCGACCTTTACCTTGTCAAGCGCTGCATCGGCATCCCCGGCGACCACATTCATCTCCGCGACGGCGTCGTATTCCTCAACGGAGTTGCCCAGAACGAGCCGTACGCGCAGCAGCCGCGCGACGACGGTAACGTTGAGCACGCTCTCACTCCTTATCGCGACAATTTCCCCGGCGTCCCCGTCGATCCGAACGACACCAACGTTACCGCGAACTGGGCGATCGAACTGCCGAATCACATCGTCAACGGAGACCTAGTTGTTCCGGCTGGCAGCGTCTTTGCGATGGGTGACAACCGCACCGAGTCGCTCGACGGCCGCTTCTGGGGATTTGTTCCCCGCGAGAACATCGTCGGTCGGCCCATGTTCGTCTACTGGTCCTTCATGACTCCCGACGACCAGATCAACAAGACCGGAATTGGTGACCGCTTGGCCTTCATGGGCCACGTGATCCTCCACATCTTCGATCAGACCCGCTGGAACCGTACCTTCCACGTCGTCCGATAGATAAAATCTTAGGGCTAGATGACGCCGTACCCAGGGTGAGGCTATGGTGTGGAGTTATTGGCCTGCAGCGTAGCTCATAGCCATCACCGCGCCGTCTCGCCGGGACACGCTAGAATAAGCAGTCTCTGGTATCGACCCACTCGCTATATGCACTCCACCCGTAACGACGACGCAACGGATCAACGCACCCGGCCTCGGTTGCGCGGCAGGGGAAGCCTCGTCGTCCTGTTGACGCTTTTGCTTCTATTCCTCCTGATCGCTTTCCTGCCGCCGCTGGTCAATGTCAGCCGCTTTCAGAAGCGCATTGCGGGCAACATCAGCACAGCGCTCGGTCGCCCGGTTCACTTCGACAGCGTCTCGCTCACGCTGCTTCCTCTTCCGGGATTCACCCTGAAAACCTTCGTTATTGATGAAGATCCTGCGTTCGGTTTTGAGCCAGTCCTACGCGCCGACGAAGTGCAAGTCACACTACGTATCAGTTCTCTCTGGCACCCTCATGTAGAGTTTTCCAAGATCGCCTTTACCGAGCCCAGCGTCAACCTCGTCCGCGCCCCAAACGGCAAGTGGAACATCGAAAGCCTGCTCCTCCAGGCCTCCCACATTCAGGCCGCCCCTACCAGCCAGCGCTTCGCCGGCCCCGCGCGCCGCTTCCCTTACATCGAGGCTACCGGCGCACGCCTTAATCTCAAACTCGACCAGGAAAAAACGCCGGTCTCTCTAACCGAGACTGATTTCGCTCTTTGGCTCCCCGAACCCCATCAGTGGCACCTGCGCCTCGAAGCTCATCCCACGCGAACCGACACCAGCCCCGGCGACACCGGTACGCTTCGCGCGGAAGGCACTTTGGGTAGGGCGGACGTGAACGCCGCATCGCTTGCACAGATTCCCATGGACCTTCACGGTGACTGGCGCAACGCCCAACTCGGTGGCGTTGGTAGTCTCCTGCTCGGCCGGGATCCTGAACTGCGTGGGGATTTTTCCCTATCCTTCTCGATTGCCGGCACTGTTGGCCGCAACTCAATCGCCGTAAACCTCAAACTCGCTAAAGCTCGCCGTGCCGAGTTCGTCCCATCCCGCATGCTCGCGCTGGAGGCCGGATGCAAAGCCATCGCCGGGGAGACCTTCCACTCCTTCACCTCGATTGAATGTCGCTGGCCGCCCGCGGAAACCTCAAACCCGAACATTCTCAGCCTTACTGCCAGTCTGCCGGACGTACGCAACCTTGACTCTGCTTCCGCCAGCATCACGATCCCCGCACTTCCCGCCGACACTCTGTCCGACTGGCTCAGCGTGGCCTCCCCGCATCCGCCCACGATCGTCGCAGGCGCCGGAACGCTCGCCGCTAGTCTCAACTGGGGATTGCCTTCCGCGCCGGTCAACGACGGCCCGCCACGACCGAAACTGCATCCAGAGCCGTCCTTCTCAGGCGAGGTTGAACTCTCCGGCAGTTCCATCGAGACTGATCCACTTACCCACCGATCCGTCCCTCTCGGCACCGTGGTGCTGCGCTCAAATCCCACGTCGCGGACTCAGTCATCGGGTTCCCGCGCAGCGCTCGCGAATGTCCAAGCCGAAATCCGTCCGAGCAGCTTCGACCTGCTCCCGCTCTCCCTCGCCCTGGGAGGGAAACAGGCTGCAATCCTGGATGGCCACTTCGAGCCTGCCGGATATACCCTTCACCTAACGGGAACCGTTGTCGCTGGCAGCCTTTTAGAGTTGGCGAATGCCGTTCCTCAGTTCGGGGACGGCCTGGGACTTCTTTTGGAGAAGATCGCCGCAGTCGCCCCCGACCCGGATGCCAAACCATTCGCGATCGATGCGCCACCCCCCGTATCGTCCAAGATCGCCACAGCTCCGGTCCTGTCCACCACTCCTATCCACATCGATCTCACCGCAACGCGCGCTTGGGGAGGTCCGCAAACCTGGCACCAGACCGCCCCGGCGGCGATTGTTTCCCGTCGTCATTCCTCAAAATAATGCGGTGACTGCGCTTTTTAGTGTCAAGGCTGCGTCCCCAACTTGCTGGTCCCAATCGCGGTCGGAGTAGCGGGGAGCCCCGCCACAATAGGAGTCACCACCGGTGTTGCAACCCCAATAAACTCGCTGACTGTGTTGGCCCCATTATTTGCAACCCATGTATCGCCCGAGCCATCAATCGCGATCGATGTAGGGAAATTCAGCCCGCTGGCGGTATAGCCACCGGACCCGGAGATCGCCGCATTGTTTGTGGATAGTTTAGTTAGCAGGAATGGATTCTGGCTTGTAATCCATGCATTCCCGATCACGTCGGTCGCGATACCGTATGGGGAACATAAGCCTCCGCCAAGGTATCCATTCGGCCCGGAGATGAGGGAGCCTGAATGAGTTAGCCTAGTTACGCTGAAGTTAGTGTTATTGGCGACCCACACGGTACCCGATGCGTCGATCGCGACACCGGCCGGGAAGAGCAATCCCCCACCCGTGTATGGGGAGCCGGAGACCACCGAACCTGAGTTGGAGAGTTGGGTCAAGCTCTTGCCGCCACTATTCGATATCCGAGCACTCCCGGAGCCATCCATCGCGATGCCGACAGGACCATTCAATCCGCCGCCGGTGTATGGAGAACTCGTTGCTGCGGCCCCTGAATTCGAAAGCTTTATGACGCTGTTGCTGCCGTAATTTGCAATTCACACATTGCCCAGGCCGTCGATGGCGACCCCTCGCGGCCGCCCCAGCCCCCCCGGCATATCCGCTGGTTCCTGAAATGAACGTGCCTGTGCCGGAGATTTCGGTGACGGTATTGCTTCCGTAGTTTGCGACCCACGCGTTGCCCGAGGCGTCGACGGCAATTCCGAACGGATTACTTAACCCTCCCTCTGTGTAGCCGCCCGTCCCTGAAAGTACAGCTCTCAAGTTGGACAGTATGGCCACACTGCTGTTGCCATAGTTTGCAATCCATGCGTTGCCGATGCCATCAATGGCCAAGCCTTGTGGCGCGTTCAATCCTCCGCCGGCAAAGCTGATCGAGATTGTGAAATCGTTTGGCGAACTGCCCAATGCGGGAGTGTACGGCAACGAGGATCCAGGAATTTGAAACAGCGACGTAGTATTGTTGGCTGGGTAATGCGCGATGTTGATCGCGGCCGTCGCGGTATCGGTGGCAATCGTGCCCGACGAGCCAGCCGAGAGTGCATTCGAGAAAAGCAGGCCGCAAGCGGTTGCCTTGGGATCGCCGGCATCGACGCACGCGGCGAGAATGTTGGCGAGCGTGTTAATTTTTGTCTGCGGAACTGTGCCGTTGCCTGCGGGCGTCGTCGTCAGAGCAGAACCGCTCGGCGCCAAATTAGCCGCATTCGCAAATGCATTCGCAAGTCCAATCTGGGCAAGTGCTGTGTCCGTGCTCGATACATGCGTCGCGTCGGTTGCAAAGAACTGAAATGGCGTAAGCTGCAGCGACGGTCGACACTTCATTGACGGTCACAGAAATCGGACTTGCGAATGTGCTGGGGCAGCCCACGATCACCGACATGAGTCCCGATGCAGTGGTTGCTCCCGCGCTTGAGCTACCGCCGAGCGCGTACACGCAAAGCTGCTGTCCGCTCGTACACTTGTAGTTACTCGACAAGCTGAAATCGCCAGAGGAGCCCGTCGTTACGTAGGCGCCTCAGGAATCTGAGGTCGCTGTCTGCGACACACTGAGCAGGGAGAGCGAAGGGTGTCCACTCGTCGTCGCCGCCGCAAACAAATAACTATGAGCCCCGCGAATCGGCGCGCGATCCCGACGCAACCACACCCGTTACCTTTGCGCCCAACAGCGGCAGAGTCCCTTGAATCGTCGTTGTAGTGGTTAACTGCGCATTTAGCCCCACTGTGTCTGTGACTGTCAAACTCACGGTATACGTCACTGTGCTCAGGCCCGCGGCTTGAGCGTAGGTAAGCGTCGTGGTGGCGCCGGTTGCCCACACTCCCGTCGCCGAAGTTCCATGCATAGGTCTGTGGCTGTCCCTGCGGGTCACTGGAGCCAGACCCGCTGAATGCAACCACTATCCCGACCGTCCCTGTATAAGGCCCGCCAGGGTTCGGCGTGGGAGGCAATGTAGGCTTGGGTTGATTTGATCCACCTGAGGAACTGCTCCCGCCGCATCCCGGCAAAACCATCAAACCGCACACCGCAGTTGCAAGACCCCAACGCATCGAACGTCTCTCCGAAAATCGTCCCAATCCTATTCCAATTCGAAGGAAATTCGGAGCAGTACCGAGGTAGTCTCGAACTACTCGCGCCATTTGATATTGCATCCCAGGCTGGTCCGCTGGTTTGGGTCCGGACGCTTGCCTGCGATCACCGCATCCATGGCCGCGCGCAGGTCCTTGCCCGTCACCGGGATGTCGTTGCCAAACTCGCCGCGCCGTGGTCGACTATCGTCGAGCCCGCCGCGGTACACCAGCTTCATCTCCGCGTCGTAGAGGAAAAAGTCCGGCGTGCATGCGGCATGGTACGCGCGAGCCACCTCCTGCGTCTCATCGAATAAATAGGGGAACCGAAATCCAAGGCGCGTCGCTTGCTCCTTCATCGCTTCCGGCCCGTCTTCCGGATATGCCTGTGCGTCGTTTGAGGAGATTGCGGCAATTGCAATCTTGCCATCGTACTCAACGCCGATGCGGGTCAGTTCCTGCTCTACATGCCGCACGTAAGGGCAGTGCACACAGATAAACATCACCAGCAGACCATGCCGTCCCTGCCTGGAGGTGCCGCCGCCCGTCATTTTATTGACCTGATCAGGAACATCGTCGTCCCAGGCAAGCGCCATCACATCGTCGCGTCCCATCGCCCGGCCGCTGACCACGTCGGTCAGTTCGAAGGCCGGCGCCTCTGTTCCAAGTTCCACCATGCTCGATTGCGTCTTCGACATGCACCTATCGTAATAGAATCTCGATATCTTCCCAACACCGCGCGCTTGCCAAACGGCGAGCATCGTGGCAATCTCAGTCGAACGTCACGCGCCACCAATCCGTCCGTGTGTTTATGTTCGCGGCAATTTCACTTCCTTACCCCGAGAGGACCTTTGCATTGACCCCTAGTTCGCACCGCATCCTGCGTCAAACCACGATCTCCACCATCACTGTCCTCATGCTTCTTGCCGCCGGATGTCATCGCCACCGCAAGACCACATCCGTGCCCAACACGACTGACTACGCGGATAACATTCGCACGGTCGTGGCCAAGCCGCACCTTCCGATCCTGCGCTGGCCCAATTATTCCGACTATCAGCCCGCGTTGTCTGCATTTTACGAGGACCGCAACTTTGAGATCGCCTGGCTTCGCGACCAGAAGCCGACCTCGCAAGCGACCGCGTTCATCAAGGCATTTCAAGAGGCCGGAGCCAAAGGCCTCAACCCCGACGATTACGATGCGTGGCTCTGGCCAGCGCGGTTACAGCAGATCGAAAAGAGTGCTGCCGCCCACGATACTTCCAACGCAATTCAGGACACCGTCGCTCAATTCGACACCGCCATGACCGTTTGCGTGATGCGCTATATCTCGGATCTGCGCATAGGCCGCGTCAATCCGCAGCACTTCAACTTTGACATCAATGTGTCCGACAAGAAGTATGACCTCGCGGAATTTGTCTCCGATAACGCTGTCGATGCGGACGATATTCCGAACCTGATTCACAAGGTTGAGCCCGATTCCGATCAGTACCGCGCTACCGAAGCCGCACTTAATCACTATCTCGAACTTGCCAGGATGCAAGCCGCCGCCAAAGCGCCGCCGCTTCCTGATGTGTCCAAGCTCGGCGTTACTCCTGGCGGATCGTATCCAGCGACTGGCCAACTCCTCGCACGTCTACAACTCGAAGGCGATGCCGATGGCCCGTACCCGTATAAGCCTGTTGCCGCATACCAGCCTCAGGCACCGCAGCCGACGGCGGCGAAGAAGCCGCGGCTTGGCGCCAAAACGCTGGCACGCGCACAGCACCTGATGCATCATCGTGCTCAAAACACTGCAAACGCCCTAGAGCCTGCAGCAACTTCGCCTGAGACCCTGGCGTTTAACCTGCCAGATCTTCCGCCTACGTACACCGCCGAGCTTTCGGATGCGGTCAAGCATTATCAGCATCGCCACGGCCTCCTCGACGATGGCAAGCTCACGCCGGACACAATCAAGTCACTGAATGTGTCGCTCACCGAGCGCGTCATTCAGCTACAGAATTCTCTGGAGCGCTGGCGCTGGTTACCCAACCAGTACGTGAATGCGCCGTTGATGGTCAACCTTCCTGAGTTCATCCTGCGCGGTTACACGCCCGACCACAAGGTGGACTTCACCATGAAGGTTGTGGTCGGCAAGGTGGTCGGCGACCATGACACGCCGGTCTTTGCCCACATGATGAAATACCTGATCTTCCGGCCGTACTGGAATGTCCCGCACGACATCGTCGAGAAGGAGTTGATGCCGCACATTCGCGCCAATGGCGTTGGCTATCTCGCCAGCAAGAATTTTGAGGTCACCGACAGCAAAGGATCCGTGATCACCAGCTACACCGCGCAGCAGATCGAGCACGGCGGCCTACAGGTTCGCGAGAAGCCTGGTCTCAAGAATTCGCTTGGCCTGGTCAAGTTCATGTTCCCCAACCAATACGACATCTACCTGCACTCCACGCCGCAGCCTGAGTTGTTCGAGCGTTCACGTCGCGACTTCTCGCACGGCTGCATCCGTGTGCAAAAACCTGAAGACCTTGCCGTCTGGGTGCTCGCCAATAGCAACACGCCCGCTCCTGCCGGCAAGAACTGGGACGCGGATACCATCCACGATGTGATGACGAACGGCCAGGACAATCACCAGGTCAATCTCAAGACAGCGCTACCGATCGTCGTCTTTTACGTCACTGCCATCGCAGCAGAGGACGGCCACACGCATTTCTTTGATGACCTCTACGGCTACGATCAGAAGCTTCAGCAGGTTCTCAGTAAAGGGCCGCCGTACCCAACCAAACCCGACCCGACAATGCCCATCGCCAAGCCTGGAGATACGGCATAGAAGGTTCGAGGTATTGCAAATACCGCCAATAGAAGCGCTACAGCCGAACCTGCCGTATCCTTAAGTTATGCGACGCATTTACATGGACGCCAACGCTACAACGCCTTTGCTTCCCGAGGTCCTGGACGCAATGCGGCCAATCTGGATCGAAGGGTTTGGCAACGCCAGCTCGATTCACCAGCAGGGCCAGCAGGCGCGTGCCGCCGTGGATCGCGCGCGCGAGTCGGTTGCTGCGCTGCTGAACTGTCGTGCCGCCGAAATTGTTTTCACGTCCGGAGGCACGGAGAGCGACAACATGGCGCTGCTCGGCCTGCTCTCGCCAGGCGATCATCTGATCACCAGCGCAATCGAGCACCACGCTGTACTGCATGTTGCGCAGGAATTGGAGAGTCGCGGCGTCGACGTTACATTTCTGCCGTGCACGCCAGACAGTCTAATTGAGGTAGGTGCTCTCGAAGCTGCAATTCGGCCGAATACGAAGCTGGTGAGCGTGATGCTCGCCAACAATGAGACTGGCGTCATCCAGCCCATACGCGAACTCGCTGATCGGACGCACGCGGCCGGTGCGTTGTTTCACACGGACGCGATCCAGGCGGCCGGCAAACTCTCGCTCGACGTCAAGGCCCTGGGCTGTGATCTGCTGAGTATCTCCGGCCACAAGATGTACGCGCCGCAGGGAACCGGAGCGCTCTTCGTCGGTCGAAGTGTCAAGCTCAGGTCGATTCTGTTCGGCGGCATGCACGAGCGCGGACGTCGTCCGGGTACGGAGAATGTCGCGGGAATCGTTGGACTAGGGAAGGCTGCAGAGCTGGCGAAGGCTTGGCTGTTGAGTGATGGGCCGCAGGAACTCGCCGCGCTGCGCGACCGACTGGAGCAGCGAATTCTTGCAGCGATCGAAGAGGTTGGCGTCAACGGCGGCAGTGCGGCGCGTGTGGTAAATACGTGTAATCTATTCTTCGATCACGTCGAGGCTGAAGCGCTGGTGATTGCCCTTGATCTCAAGGGGCTCGCAGTGTCGGGAGGGTCGGCGTGCCAGTCCGGAGCTACCAAGCCCTCGCATGTGCTGACCGCCATGGGCCTGGGCGATGCGCGTTCTCGTGGGAGTCTGCGCTTCTCTCTAAGCCGGATGAATACCGTGGAGGATGTTGACGCGGCGCTCAGGATTCTGCCGGTTGCGGTTGCCCGTGTTAGGGAAGTCGCTCCAAAGTACAGTTCACCGTCCCGCCAACTGACGACCAGCAACTAGCAACTGCTCTACAGGTACCAGGGAATATTGACCACGATGATTCTCTGGTTTCCTCGCAGCAGCAGCAGCAACTTTAGCAACTGCACGCGCTGGTTGTGGAGCAGGTTCTCCCACCAGTGGTTCACCACCAACTCAGGCAGCAGCACGGTAATCTTGCGATCGGGATTTTGATGTTCCAGTTCAAGGATGTAGTCCATCAGCGGGGAGATGACCAGGCGAAATGTGGAGTGGAGCGTGATCAACTCCGGCTCAGACAGACCTTTCTCACGGATTGGCCCGATGACATTGGAATCCCAGATATTACACAGCGATTCCTCGCCGTCA
>JANYLK010000113.1 GCA_025357875.1 Granulicella sp. | reverse complement strand
ATCGGTCCGCGATGATTCACCAGCCCCGCAAGAATATGGTGCGTGTACTGCCACACCGCCTCCACCACCACAATCGGCGCGTCCGGATCAATCCCCATGAACACATCCATGCCCATCCGCTGGTTGTAGATGAATCCATGCTTCAAATCCTCGCGATACGCATGTGCGCGCCGCACAGTCTTTCCCTCTGCCGCAAACGCCTTTGTCACCGCGCGCTCAACTTCAACCTGCGCCGGCCAGCACACCTGGTTCGCCGACAGACGCAGATCGCCGCTCGCAATCAGAACCACTTCATCCTTCGCACTTGCCCTGGGAACCACAACCTCGGGTATCGAATACGCTGCCATCTTCATCTCCTCTTGCCTGTTCCTGCCTACCTGTTTGTGAGCGAGGTTCAGCCCTCAGCCCTGTACTTTTCGCCCGCCCATCTCAGCCGTAGTTCTCCGCCAAGCCTGATGGCCACACAAAGTCCTTCACCGGTGCCACAATCTCCGCAATCTCCCGCAGCAACTCCGCATCGATGTGTAACTCCATCGCCTTCAAGTTCCGCTGTACATGTTCGGTGGACGAAAGTCCAACCAGCGTACTCGCCGCCCCTGCATAGTCCAGGCAGAACCGCAGCGCGACCTCAGAAGCATCGACGCCCCTGGTCTTGCATAGCGCAACAATCTGCTGCCCCGCATCGCGAACTTCCTGCGGAGCCGGATGCCACTCCGGCGCGCCTCGCTCCGAGATGATTCCCATATGCAGCGGCGAAGCGTTGATCAAGCCAACCCCATGCTTCTTCGCAAACGGAGCCAGTGCCTGGTCCAAATCCGTAATCAGCAGGTTGTATCGGCAGTAGCTCAGGATGCTGTCCAACTTCACCTTGCCCGCGATCTCCATCAGGTTCTTCAGCGAGTAGCCCGTAATCCCGATGTACCGAGCCTTACCCTGCTCCTGCAGTTTGCGCATCGCCGGGATCGTCTCCTCGACAATCTGCTGGACATGCCCAAACTCCACATCATGCGCCTGCAGGACGTCGACATAATCCGTGCGCAGCCGCTTCAGCGAATCCTCAACCCCAGCCGTAATCGTCTTCGCCGAAAAGTCGAACTCACTACCCCCATACCGGCCGCACTTCGTCGCCAGCACAACCTTTTCGCGCCGGCCCTGCAGCGCCTCGCCCAGACGAGTCTCCGCCAGCGTCAGCCCGTAATAAGGAGACACGTCAAAAAAATTGATCCCCGAATCCACTGCCAAATGTACCGCTGCCGTTCTGTCCGCCGGATCCGTCTTGCGAAACACATCGCCCAGCGGCGAAGCCCCAAATCCCAACACCGAAATCCGTAAATCCGTCTCACCTAACTGCCGATATTCCATGTCCGGTGATTTCTCCATCTTCATTAAAATGCGTTGTCATTTTGAGTCGCAGCGAAGAAACCCCGCATTTCGCTCTGGCCGTTGCTGGTTTCCGCTTAGCATTCAGGAGCCCCACGATTTGTCATTCCGTAGCGCAGGAATTTGCTTCTGCTTCCATTCACAGCCAAAAATCAACCTCGCAATTCCAGAGCGCAAGTATACCGCGCAAGCGCCTCCCCCGCGCTTCACCACCCACTCCTGCGCACCTCCACCCTCGCTCCATTTACAATCACATCGGCTGTAAAACGTCGCCCAGCCGGAAAGCTGTCCCCCAATGTCTTTGTCCATGCCGCTCATCATCGTCGCCATCCTCCTTCTCTACATCCTCAATTCCATCAAAATCCTCAAGGAGTACGAGCGCGCGGTAGTCTTCCGTCTCGGCCGTGTCCGCCACGACGCTTCCGGTCCCGGCGTCATCCTCGTCTTCCGTCCCATCGACCAGATCGTCCGGGTTAGCTTGCGTCAAGAAGCAATGGAAGTCCCTTCACAGGACGTCATCACCCGCGACAACGTCACCCTCAAGGTCAACGCCGTCATCACCCTCCGCGTCGTAGACCCGGTCAAGGCCGTCATCGAGGTCTCGAACTACGTCTACCAGACCTCACAGTTCGCCCAGACTACACTTCGCTCGGTCCTCGGCGAGGTCGACCTCGACGAACTCCTCGCCCACCGCGAAACCCTCAACCTGCGCATCCAGACCATCATCGACGGACACACGGCGCCCTTCGGCCTCAAAGTCGTCTCTGTCGAAGTAAAGCAGGTCGACATGCCAGAAAACATGCTCCGCGCCATGGCCAAGCAGGCCGAAGCCGAGCGCGAACGCCGCGCCAAGATCATCCACGCCGAAGGCGAGTTCAACGCGGCCGCCAAGCTGGTCGAGGCCGCCGCCCTCATGGCGACCCAGCCCATGACCCTGCAACTCCGCTACCTCCAGACCCTCACCGAAATCGGCGTCGAGAAGAACACCACCATCGTCTTCCCGCTGCCCATGGAGCTTATGAATCTCTTTAACCAGACCTTCAACAAGCCCGCCATCGCGCCCGCATCCAAGCCTGATACCGAGCCCAACGGATGAGCGCAAACCGTCCTTATGATGACGACGATCTCCCCGACGGAAGATACACCGAGCGCCGCGCCGATCCCAATCGCGCCGACCGCGAGATCTCCCTCGGTACGCCGACCATCCTCGGCATCTTCTTCGCGCTAGCCCTGGTTTGTGCGCTCTTCTTCGGCTTCGGATACGCCATGGGACACAAGTCTTCGCCTCCCGTCGTCGCCGCAACTGACCCGGTCTCGGGAGTCAGCGTCAGCGCACCCAAACCCGCTGCCGGAAGCCTCGCCGGCCAGTCCCCGATCCGCCCCGCGCAATCAACTGTGTCCGCATCGCCCGCGCCTTCAGTTCCCGCCCAAACCGCAACCGTCTCCCTCGCGCCACCCGCCCCGCCAAAGAACGCCGTTAACCCATCCGACAGCATGATCGTAGGTGACAAGCACCCAACAGCCAATCCACAACCAGCAACCATCAACCTGCAACCGACAACCGTGTACGTAGTCCAGGTAGCCGCTGTCTCCAGCCAGGACGTCGCCGATATTTTAGTGTCCTCGCTGCAGAAAAAAGGCTACACAGTCGCCATACACCACGAGCCGCAGGACAAGCTCCTCCACGTACAGATTGGCCCCTTTCCTGACCGCAAAGACGCCGACACCATGCGCGCCCGAGTCCTGTCCGATGGCTTCAACGCAATCGTCAAATAACCGGCTCAGTATGCGTTTGTCATTCTGAGCGTAGCGAAGAATCCCCGCATTTTGTTCCGGAATCTCCCATCCCTTGGGTTTCCATTCTCGACGCGCATTCATTGCAGCCGGGTCCGAATCGAGCGAAGCTCGACTGCTTTCACGCGCCTCGCCCCACAACCACTCACACCACTGGTTTCATCTCTTCCGGCAGCACCGCTACCATCGCCGCCCTTACCGCGCCGATCAATTCTTCTCGAGTTGCATACCCCGCCGGATAAATTGCCGGCAGCATCTGGACCCGCGCCACACCTGGCGTAATCGCCCCGCTATGTTTCCGCATCATGTCCTGCGTCCCCGAGATAACGATCGGCACAATGGGCGCACCCGTCTCCATCGCTAGGTAAAACGGTCCGCGCTTGAACGCCGCCAGCCGCCCATCCTTCGACCGCGTCCCCTCAGCAAAGATCAAAATATGCAGCCCCGACTTCAGCGCCTCTGCAGCCGCCGTCACGCTTGCCTTCGCAGAGTCCCGCCGATTTCCCCGGTCCACCGGCACAAACTTCCCCAGCCGCATCGCTGTCCCCAACAGCGGAATCCGCATCAACTCCTTCTTCAGCAGCGCCGAACTCATTCCGGGAAGCGCAGGAAAAATCACCGGAGGATCGAGGTTCGACACGTGATTCGAAATGAAGATGCAACTTACCCCGTCCGGCACGTGCTCCAACCCCATCACCTCAACGCGTATCCCCGCGGCTCGCACCCCCGCAGACAGTATCCCCATGATCACGCGGTACAGCAGCTTCACGTTCCCCACAACGAGCGAGTAGGGAATACCCACAATCCCAGTCACCACGCCCAGCGTCACGTACACCAACACCATCTTGAAAGTAGAAAACATCTACTCGCAGAATACCGCAGTACGCACCCCGGCTTCAGTGACACCACACACCACTCTCCGCGCCGTCATCGTTCCCGCACGTGCAGTCACGGCCCACTCCCACGTTAGAAGCCGGGTGCCCCATCCTCGCCGCAGCTTCACTGCTGCAGGGTGGGGTATTCGCGCGCCGCGCGAACCGCTTCCCACACCCGACGCTGTCATACCCTTCAATTTCTCGATTGAGCGCCGCTCGTATCAGCTTGCAGAGGAATATCGAACGCCGGACCAGGACAGACCGCCGCCTTTCCGCTCGGCTCCGCAACGTGCGTGATGAAGTAGCCTCCGTCTGCGGTGCGTCGCATCTGAACCATGAGAATACCCAGCTCATCCGCATCCATGCACACGTCTGCTCCGGTCTTTGTCAAGCGAGTCACACTACTGACCATTCCCACACTGTAAAAAGTCTCCTTAATCTTTCGAGACTTGCGCGTCGCGCCCAGCACCCGTGACCCAAGCAATCGTGCAGAATGCGCAGAAGCCACCTCCGCAGTGGGGAGTCCGTGTGACAATCGCCACAGAAACTCATCAATCGCATCCACCTCAGGCACAAGAGACTGCACGCCAAGGTCCTCAACGCCCGCCTTCGTGACCAGAACACGTTGTTCCATGGGACGTTCGATACAGCTCCCACAATCGGACATAGTGCGAAACTCGCCCTTCTGCCCGATCAAAAGCGTCCCCTTGTCCTCGTCGAAACTCGTACCTAGACCCTGATCAATCATGAACTCATAAGCACCAATCCATTGAAGCTCAGCATGATCCCCATCCCATCGCCAGATGCTGGTCTGCTTTCCGATCGTGCCCCCGTTCCCTTCGTATCCCGCATCGACATAAAATCGAGCGCAGCCGTTCTCATCGGCCGGCAGCTTGCCGACGTTCGCATATAGTGGGCCGCAAGTTCCCCAGTTCGTAGATGACTCCTTCTCGCGGCAAGTTCCGCTCGCCCGATCCGCTCTCCAGGCCCCGACCAGTCCGCCCGGATCAACTCGCTGCGGACTGGAACTCGCGATCGACCAAAGCACTGTGCTTTTGCCATCCCGTTCGCCAAGCAAGAAAACGGTGCCGCTCTCTCCGACCGAAGGCGCGACCAGCAGCAGATGGTGTCCAAGATCGGCAGCCTCAGTTGCATCACCACGTCTCCGCTGGCACTGTTCCTCCGCCGTCTTTTGAACAGCACCCGGCGGCAACGGCTCTACGGTCAGCAGGCATAGCGAGTGGTTAAGCGACGCGACCGAAACGCTAGGGTCCCGATTGCGTTGCTCGGATGTGAATTCTGCCACGGCAGACCACATCTGCTCAGTCGCAGCGATAGCTTCGGACGAGCCGTCGTGGAGAAAGTCATACTGTCCCGTGTGAACGCGAAGGATTTTGTAAGCCTTCTCATACTCCTGCCGCGCCGTCTGACCCTGGAGGACGGGGCACAGCAAAGTACCGGCAATCAAGAGAACTGGCCGCAACCGAGCAGACGCCAGCATGATCGGAATCTTAGCACAGGCGACAATGAAGGGTTGCTACTTCTTGCCCGATTACGCAAAAAGAGGCTGGGATCGCTCCCAGCCCCTCCCCGCAATCCAATTTCCTCGAACCTCGAACCTCGAACCTCGAACCTCGAACCTCGAACCTCGAACCTCGAACCTCGAACCTCGAACCTCGAACCTCGAACCTCGAACCTCGAACCTCGAACCTCGAACC
>JANYLK010000108.1 GCA_025357875.1 Granulicella sp. | reverse complement strand
AATCCCCGTCCGCGATTACCTCGCCGCTGTCCTGCCAGGACTCGCCAACTTATCCATCCACAGACTTCCACAACTCACGCCCACCGCATGGGCCGCTAGAAATCTGTAGCTGTCAACATGCGTTCGTCTGACGGATACAGTCCACCTTGGTACGAACCTACCGCTCATTTCGCCGGATTCTTGTTCGATCGTTCGATCACTAGTGACATACCGACCTACCAGTCCGAATCCAAAACTCGACGAGCGCATCGGCGATTTGGCGTCAACTCAAGGTACTCATCAACTGCCAGTCGGCCATAGCTTCCAGCAAGCTCATCAAAGGCTGGTTGGTGGCGATGAGTTGGCTTTCGTCAGTGATTTTACTGATCGATATATAGGTTTGTGAAAGCGGCCCAGAACAAGCTACGCAACGGAAGTGTTGTGCGCGCTTGCAGTCCACCGAAGACCGATTTGCAAAGAGTTATGGTTCCGCCGAACAGCTCCGCGAGGTCCCGAACGATGGTATCGCGCTCTCCTGAGCCGGGCGCTGCCTCATCCGCCTTCACTCCATGCTGCAGCACCTTTCTTCATAATTCTCTTGAGCATACGAGCGGCCTCCTCTGCCGCATACATTGCCCAACACTCTACGCGCTTGCTCCCGAGGCCCGAGGGAATGGTCTCGGCGAGCGCACAGGCGATATGCAACTCGTTAGGCTTGGCCCTTCCCTTTGACGGCTCCCACCAACATGTCGCGAAGCCTTGTTCTGCTTGCAACCGAGGTATCGCTCGGTCATCAGGACCGAGGCGTGGCCTAGTAAAAATTAGATCTGTTTCAGCTCACCTCCATTTAGGTGGCGGAGCTTTGCGCAAGTTCGCCTGAGGTCGTGAGGCGCGAGGTGGTCGAGTTCCAGACGCTGAGCACAAGCCAGAGAAGCATACCAAATGACATTCTCGGAGATGCCAATTCTCCCAAGAGTCTCGTGACGGCTCACAGCCCTGAAAACCCGTCCGATCGTCAGCACTGTACATGCCAGCTACCTGTCTACGGCACCCTTCACTCAGATCGGCATGGGAACCGTGCGAGCTTGGTTGCCTTTGCCGACGAGGTCCACTATGGCCCTGTCGGATTTGAATATCCTACTTCCGGAGGGCCGCCAGCCCAGATGCGGCAGTGGCCCTTTGGGGGATCAAGGGAATCGGCCCGTGGACAGCAGCCGTGATTCTGTTGCGTGGTCTGGGGAGACTGGACGTGTTCCCCGCCCAACGACACCAGCGTAGCAAGCAACGTCGCACTCGTTGCGGGGTCCGTCCCGTTCGAAGCACGATCCGTTCCGAACGCGCTCGGGTCGCAGCGAGGACTGCTGTATTTCTATCTGTTACGCGTGTTTGGAAGGTCGAGGCGAAATCGGGCGCTCGTCGTTCGAACGAGGAGAACAGAACACCCCACCTGATATGTAACCCAAAATCAGAAGCGGGAGCCACCCGGTCCATGGATTCTCGAATATGCATCTCACTATGAATTAGTTGGTGACGGCCTAAGTATCAGGAGGAGAAGATGGCGACAACCCCGGACATAACAGGTATTGATAGTGGGAAGTCGCAGATACCGCAGCAAAAGCCGATCGAGGAGAGCCTCCAGAACCTGGTTCACAAAGCGTTCGCGGGCGGTGGGGAGGGAGGGCAAGCAGTTAAGAACTTCTTGAATGGCACATGGCTTGGCGAGCCTCTTCATGTGGTTCTTACGGATATTCCTATTGGTGCCTGGACTGCCGCGCTCGTATTCGACGGTATGGACCTGATAAGCAAAAGACGCGAATTTGCCGTGGCCGCTGATGCGGCGATCGGAATAGGACTGGTGGGCGCCGTAGGCGCTGCTATAACAGGTGTGACCGATTGGCAGGATACGGATGCTCCGGCCCGCCGTATCGGGATGGTCCACGGTCTGCTGAACATTAGTGCCACAACGCTTTTTATTGCCTCTCTGATCCTCCGTAAGACAAAGTCGCGAACCAGCGGGCGTGTCTTTGCCGGTTTGGGATATGCCGTTATGACCGTGGCTGCTCGCCTTGGCGGAAAGTTGGTCTATGAGTACAGAGTCGGTGTGGATCGGACCGATGGCGAGGCGTTTCCCCAAGGCTTCGTGGCCGTGATGTCCGCATCTGATCTGGCAGAGGCGAAGCCGACCCGCGCTGAACACGATGGCGTGCCCATCCTGCTGGTTCGCCGCGGCGAACGAATCTTCGCGTTGGCCGAAACTTGCTCTCATTTCGGCGGACCGCTTTCGGAAGGTAAGCTGGTGGGTGACAGCATCGTTTGTCCGTGGCACGCCTCCCGGTTCTCGCTGGAAGATGGCCGGGTGCTGGATGGACCGGCTGTCCACCCTCAGCCCTGCCTCCAGGTGCGTGTGCAGAACGGACAGATAGAGGTCCGTAAGCCTCCCTGCAATGATGCAAAACAGATGCCGCCCGCAGCGGCAAAAATAACAGGCGCAGGCCAAGCGGCTTAGATCGGAGTTTTAGATGATCCAGCTAGAACGAGCGTACGATGCCGAGAGCCGCAAGGACGGCACACGGTTTCTGGTGGAGCGACTATGGCCAAGGGGAGTCAAGAAGAGCGTGCTGAAGATTGAGCGCTGGCTCAAAGATGTCGCCCCAAGCACGAAGCTGCGTCAATGGTTCAGCCACGATCCGGCGAAATGGGAAGAATTTCGACGCCGTTATTTCGCTGAACTCAAGGCAAATCCGGATGCTTGGCAACCGTTGCTCACGGCTGCCCGCCATGGAACGCTAACGCTGGTATACAGTTCGCATGACACCGAGCACAATAACGCAGTGGCCTTGCAGGAATTTCTCCAGCATCATTTGAAGAACTGAGAGATCATCCAAAGTTTAGACCGTCAAGCCTATACAGATATGGGTTTTTACTCACAGCAACCAAGTCGCGCTTTGCAGGACACGCTTTACCGTGTTGAAGGAAATCTCTCGGCACGCGCCGCACATCGCCCCGCAATATGACTACCTTGGCCTTTGCTGCATTCCACTACCAAGGACATTATGTTGATAAACGGCTTACGTTCAATAGGTTCATCTCCGGGAAGAGGCTGTGCCTAAAAAGGCATGAGTAATGGATGCCAAGTCTCGATTCATGAGAGAAACACGTCCACGGACATCACCAAGCATGGCGATTCGATCGGTGAGGTCACTGATGGAGAGTTTCAAATCCCTGTTGCCGCTCGATGTGAGCGCCGTGAGTTGCTTCTCATGCAACGCCGGGTCCTTTGAAGATAGCCGTCCTGCCTGGTTCCACACTTGTATCAGTTGTTCCAGCCGGGTTCCGCGGCTTGGGTCTTCCTCTGGAGGCACGCTTCTCAAGTAGGCCAGTACTGAGGGTGCATAAAATGTGTTGAGCACCGGTTTGCCACCCAGGAGCGGGGCAAGCATATTTGGAGTTTGCCCGACGGCGCCCCTCGGTCCGGTTTGCGCCTTTGCAGCCAGCAGCGAAAGAATCGTGGATGCAACCCCACTGCCGACCCCGATCCCATCGCCTACATTAGCTGTTTTGCTGCTGAATATATCGAATTGTGTGCCAGTCGCGGCGACACCAAGCCCCGAACCGGTCAATAGCGCAGCCGTCGTGAGGCGGCCCACCTTTTTATCACGTCGCATTTGCAGTTCCGTTCTAAGCGAGCCCAATTCACTCTGTTCATTTGAAAGCTCAGCAATGACGCCAGCGATATCTAGGGTGGCGGCCTGAATATCTTCCAGAAGCTCCTGACGAACAGCTATCTCAGCCATTGAGGGCGCCGCGTCCCTGGTACGATTTTTTTGGATGGCCTGCAGAGCCTGAATACGGAGGTCGAGGCCTAGTATGGAGGCGGTCCTCATCACATTAGGTTCAGTCTGCACTTGCGGCAGCTGAACAGGTGTGTCTGGTGGGCGCTGACCTAACGCGAGCGTGACAGAAACGAACATCCACAAGACAGCTAGCTTCTGCCGACCACTTTTACCCATCATGAGGATAAGATCTCCTTTATTCGCGACTGTCGATGTCCGTCGCGGCTAAGTGCTCCAAAACTCCCAAAAGACGGCTGCCCTACCGCACCGTAGTGATACAGAGGACACTTAGCTTGTATAACGTACGATCGTAGCCCCGCCGCAAATGTACGGACCAAACTGCACACGACCCAAACTGCAAGAAGCTGATAGATTGTTTCGTATTGCTGCCGCAATTTGAGACACTCCCAATCTGATGCGGGGGCTTGGGGCAAGCGTAATCTTATCGCCACCCTTAGTTGACATCCGGCTTGCTCGGAAGAGTGGCAGAGGTAACGGATACGGTTAATGAGATCGCAGAGCCAACCAGGAGCCTTCCCAGATGATGGAGTCGCGAATCGATATGAATCTCAGTATTTCGGGAGAGCCTGACTCTTGGGTTCACTCTGCGTGTCTTCTCTGTTCGAATGGGTGTGGCATGGACATTGGGGTCAAGGACGGGCGCATTGTCGGTGTTCGCGGACAACCGAATCATCCAGTGAACTTTGGCCATCTCGGTCCGAAGGGCGAGCATGCATGGGTCGCCAACCATAGCAAACGACGCGGGACCATGCCCATGATTCGCCGTACAAAGGGCAGCGATATGGAGGAGGTAGGTTGGGATGAGGCGCTCGACTTCTTCATGAAGAAGTTTGAGCTTGCACGGACACGGGGTCATGAGAATCTGGGCTGCTACAACTCGGGCCAGTTGACGCTTGAGGAGTTTTACACATTGGGCAAATTATGGCGTGGAGGTTTGCAGTCGTCCAACATTGACGGCAATACGCGGCTTTGCACCGCGACCTCCGCCACCGGCCTGATGACGAACTTCGGGGCGGATGGACCGGTGGCGGGTTATGTCGATATCGACACGGCGGAGCTGCTTTGCCTGTATG
>JANYLK010000085.1 GCA_025357875.1 Granulicella sp. | reverse complement strand
GCCCATCCTCACTGACAATCCCGCTGAAGTTGGAGCCGACCGCATCGTCAACTGCGTCGCCGCCCACGAATTATTCAAATTGTCATCCCGCAGCGCTGATGGTTTGTCATCCCGTAGCGCAGCCGAGGGATCTGCTTCTGTCCCTGTACTTCATCCTCCCGTAATCGTCGTCGACTTCGGCACCGCCACCACCTTCGACGTCATCTCCCCACGCGGAGAATTTCTCGGCGGAGCCATCGCCCCAGGCCTCGGCATCTCCGCCGAAGCACTCTTCTCCCGCGCCGCACGCCTTCCCCGCGTCGACATCCGCAAGCCCGCAAAGGTCATCGGCACCGGCACCGTCGACAATCTACAGATCGGCCTTTATTACGGCTACATCGGCCTGGTCGACGGCATCCTCGAACGCATGATCGCCGAACTCGGCCCGGAAACTAAAACCGTCGCCACCGGAGGCCTTGCGCGCCTCATCGCAGGCGGTTCGAAGTACATCGGCCAGGTCGAGGAGCTGCTTACCCTCACCGGCCTTCGCATCATCTACGAACGCAATCAAGACCACCACCCCCACGCCCGCCATCCCAAATCCCGCTACGAATAGAGCGGCCACTGAGCGGTCAGTTCCTTGCTTCGACTCCCATGCTCTGCGAGACTGGATGTGATTATGGTGCAACATTTTCTGATCAAGGGACGCGTTCAGGGCGTTGGGTTTCGCTGGTTCGTCCACCGCGAGGCGGCAGAGCTTAGCCTGCGCGGATGGGTGCGGAATACTGAGGACGGCGACGTTGAAGTGCTGGCCGCCGGGGAGCCCGACCAGTTGAAGGACCTGATCAAGGCGCTGGCCCTGGGGTCGCGCGGAAGCCGCGTAGACAAAGTGATCGAGCACCAACTCGCCGAGAGTGAAAGCGTGGCGCTGAAGAGTTTTGAGATTGAAGGAGCGTGGTAAGTGGCAGCTTTGAAGACCGAAATTAACTGTGCACCGCTGAAGGAACTAGTACGCACCGTGCCGGACTTTCCCAAGCCGGGCATCCTGTTCTACGACATCACGACCCTGCTGAAGGACAAGGCCGGCTTCGCGTTGATGATCGACGCGCTGGCCGCGCACTACATCGGCAAGGAGATCGACCTGGTGCTCGGCATTGAGGCCCGCGGCTTCATCTTTGGACCAGCGCTGGCGTATCGGCTCAATGCTGGTTTCGTTCCGGTGCGCAAGCCGAAGAAGCTGCCCTCGAAGGTGGCGCGCGTCAGCTACGACCTCGAGTACGGCGCCGATGCGCTCGAGATTCATCTGGACGCAATCGAGCCGGGGCAGCGCGTGGTGATCGTCGATGACCTGCTGGCAACCGGCGGCACGATGCAGGCCACCGTGCAACTGGTGCGTCAGCTCGGCGGCCAGATCGCTGGGCTGGGATTCGCAGTTGAGCTCGACTTCCTCAAAGGCCGCGCCAAGTTTCCCGAGTACGACGTCTTCAGCCTGCTGCACTACGACGAATAGTCGGAGAGAAATAGACTAGGATCGGGCAATGCGGAGATGGTTCAACGCGGGCTTTGAAATCTGCGGTGCGCTGCTGATTTGCATTCTTCCGCGCACCAGCAATGCGAGTGCGCAGGATACCGCTGCATTGGCGGTTAGGCTGCATGCTGCAGCGGCCGCCAGCTCCATCGATTCGCGGGATCTGCGACCCTGGCATCTTAAAGTGGATTTTCAATTGTTCGATGCCAAAAGCAAACCGATCGAGAAGGGCACCGTGGAAGAGTGGTGGGCCAGCCCCGAGGTCAGCCGTGTTACCTATACTCTCCCTTCCTACACGGGGACGCAGCTGCATTCCAGGGATGGATGGTTTCAGACCAGGAGTAAACAACACGAGCCAGTCATTCTTAGCGACCTGCTGGAGCAGGTTGTTAATCCCATGCCGGACGCGGATGAAATCGATCGCGCCAAACCTGAGTTGCGCAAGCAGAAGTTCGGCAATCTGGATTTGGATTGCATCATGCTCGATCAGGCTCTCGACAAGCTCCCACATCCTCCACTCGGACTCTTCCCTACCTTCTGCCTGGACCCTGGTAAGAACAGCTTGAGACTGACAACCGAACTGGGCTCGCTCGCGTTTTTCCGGAATCGTGTAGGGAGCTTCCAGGGTCGGTCGGTGGTGATTGATTTGATAGCGGTGTCGGATGGGATTGACGTGATGTCCGCACACGTGACCACACTGGCCGGCCTTGCATTGACCGATGCCGATTTCACTGCGACGCCCGACATGGAGGCTGTGGCGCGGAATGCGACCGTCCTCACTTCGGCTGCAGTGGTGCCCCTGATTCTAAGCCAGCCCTATCCGGAGTATCCGCAATCGGCCAAGATGCGTCATGTCTCCGGCAAAGTGGTAATGGATGCCATCATAGGCCGCGATGGCCGCATTCGGTCGCTCCACCTCGTCTCCGCGTCGGACCCTGATCTTGCAATATCAGCCATCGCCGCAGTAAGAACGTGGACCTACAAGCCGTATACCTTGAATGGTGCACCGGCTGAGGTCAAGACGACCGTCAACGTAAACTTCACAACGGGAGAGTTTCCCAACTGACCTTGCATCGTGAACACCCGATCAGCAGAACTTCAAAATATGGCCGACCGAGCATCTCAAGGAAGTAAGCGAAAGAAATTCAGGAGAATAGAAAAATGAAGTCGCATGGATACGCTGCACTGACCAAGTCTGCTGCACTCACGCCTTACAACTTCGAGCGGCGCGAGGCGGGCGCGCGCGACGTGGTCGTAGAGATTGCATACTGCGGGATCTGCCACTCGGACATTCACCAGGTGAGAGATGAGTGGGGCGGATCGATGTATCCCATGGTTCCGGGACACGAGATTGTTGGGCGCGTGACCGCGGTTGGCGGCGACGTCAAGAAGTTCAAGATTGGTGATCTGGCGGGCATCGGCGTGATGGTCGATTCGTGCCGTGTATGCACCAACTGCAAGGCCGACCTGGAGCAGTACTGCCAGAAGGGCTTCGTCGGGACATACAACGCGAAGGGCTACGACGGCACGGTGGTACATGGCGGCTACGCAAACAATATCGTCTGCGACGAGCGGTACGTGCATACGCTGTCGGCGAAGTTCGAGGGCAAGCTGGCTGGCGTGGCTCCGCTGCTGTGCGCGGGGATTACCACCTACTCGCCGATGCGGCATTGGGGCGCAGGGCCGGGCAAGAAAGTCGGCGTGGTCGGGTTGGGCGGACTTGGCCATATGGGACTGAAGTTTGCGCATTCGTTTGGCGCGCATGTGGTCCAGTTCACGACTTCGGAATCTAAGATTGCGGATGCAAAGCGTCTGGGCGCTGACGAGGTAGTCATCTCGAAGGACGCGGACGCGATGGCGAAACATGCGGCGAGCTTCGACTTCATTCTGGACTGCGTGTCGGCTCCGCATGATCTAAATGCGTACTTGAAGCTGTTGAAGCTCGACGCGACGCTGTGCCTGGTCGGGCTGTCCGAGGAACAGCTTCCGGTAGCTCCGTTCTCGCTGACGTCGTATCGCGTGGCGCTGGCTGGCTCAAACATCGGTGGCATGCCCGAGACGCAGGAGATGCTGGACTACTGCGCGGATCATGGCATCCTGTCGGACGTCGAGGTAGTCTCGGTCGGCCAGCTTGGCGAGGCGTACGAGCGGGTGGTGAAGAGTGACGTGAAGTATCGCTTCGTGATCGATATGGCGACGCTGGGTTTGAGGGCCTAGGTTCGAGGTACAAGGCTCGAGGTTTGTTTCGCTCCATGAGGGTCCGATCCTCTCAAAGCCCACGCACGCCTACGCCGTCATTCTGGACTCAGTCGCTCACGCACCCGTGCTCCCAAAACCGCCCACACCCCGTGCCGCCTCACCCAGCTCCTCGACCTCGTCGAACCGCGCCTCGATCCGCTCCACGATCCGCAACTGCGCGATCCGGTCGCCCACCTTGATCTCCACCGGCCCAGCGCCCAGGTTCGTCATCACCACCTTGATCTCGCCGCGATATCCTGGGTCGATCACTCCGGCCAGCGTAGTGACTCCGCGAACCGCCAGCCCGGACCGATCCTCCACCAAAGCTCCATGTGTCGACGGAAACTCCACCGCAATCCCGGTGGCCACCGGCCGAGTCTCGCCCGACGCCAGCACCACGCCGACCGACGCGTACAGATCCGCCGCCAGGTCACCAAACTCGCCTACATGCGCATACCGCGGCACCTGCGCCGCCGCCACCAGCCTCTTCACCTTGATCGCAACCGTCATCTGCATCGCCCAAGTCTATCCCGACGATGCTCTTGCCCTGTCCGATACGGCCACGTTCGATACAGTAAGAAGGGAATTGCGATCACCTATTGCGCCGCATCCGACCCATCTCGAGCACCATCCTCGCAACGCTCTCCGCCGCGCTCGCCCTGCTGCCTTTGCTCGGCCGCAAGCCGCTCACCGACTGGGACGAGGCCATCTACGCCGAAGTCTCCCGCGAGATGCTCGCCCACTCCTGGCTGATCCCGTCCTGGAACTATCAGCTCTGGCTGGAGAAACCGCCGCTGATGCTCTGGATCACGGCCGCCTTCTTCCACCTCTTCGGCATCACCGAATTCTGGGCCCGCTCCGCCTCCGCGCTCTCCGGCATCGTCGTCATCGGCATCCTGCATCTCTGGCTTGCGCGCACCCGTGACACACTGACCGCCTGGCTCAGCACACTGCTGCTGCTTACCACCTTCGGATTCCTGCACGCCTGCCACACCGGCGAAATGGACGTCCTGCTCGCCCTGGGCTGTACCATCGCTATCATCGGGCTCGCCGAAGTGGACGCGAACCACCGCTCCGGCTGGCTACTCTTCTGGACCGGCTTCGCAATCGCCGCTATGACCAAGGGAGCCGCCAGCGTCACGCTTCCGATGACTGCCATCGTCCTCGCCGCCCTACAGCGCTGGCGCCTCGACAAGCTTCGCGCACCGTTCTCGATCGGCGTCGCAATCTTCCTCGCGATCGTGCTGCCCTGGCATCTCGCCATGTTTCACCTCTACGGCGGCGACTTCCTGCACGAGTATCTCGGCTTCCACGTTCTCGCCCGCGCCACTCGCCAGATCGAAGGCCATACCACAGCGTGGTGGTTCTATCTCAAAGTGCTGCTGGTCTCCGCGCCGCCGTTCGCTCTGATTTACCCAGCCGCGATCACCAACGCCGTTCGCAGCAAGCCGGAAGCAACAAGTCTCCGCGCCATCGCCGTCTTTGCACTCACCACGCTCACCTTCTTCACGCTCGTCCAGACGCGCCTGCCGCAATATATAGTCCCGATCTATCCCGCGCTGACAGTACTCACAGCGATTTATCTCGCCGACAAACTCCGTCCGCTGCTAGCCAAGCCTCGCCGGACGAAACTCAAACTCGCCGTCGCAACCGTCGCAATCTCGATCGCCGCTGTCCTCGTTACCACGCCCTCCCGAAAAGCGCTGCACTCCGCAAGCTCCACCGGCATCCCCACCTCCGACAGCAAGGATTCCACCGCCCTTCTCCGCGATCTCCTCAATCATCCGCAACCGAACGAAGGCCCGCTGCTCGTCTGGCATCCAGGCCGCGTGATGTCGATGCCCACCGACGTCTTCTACGCCCGTCGCTTGATAGAACAAGTCCAGCTGATTCCCATCGCACCCGAACCGTCAGACCGCTACACCTTCAATCCGCAGCCGACAGACGAAGTCATCACTGCGCAGCCGCGCCTCATTCTGCTTGACCGCGCATTAGTCACGCAAATCCCCATGGCCTTCACCTATACGCCAATCGAATCCCGCGGGGCAATGGAAGTAGGCACCATCGCCCGCGCAAAGTAACCCCGCACTACAATCGGGAGGATGCTCGCGCGCGCACGTAGCTTCTTCAATCCGTCCGACCCGAGCAAGCTGCCGCGGCGACTCTTCTGGATCGCCTTCCTTGTCCGCGTTCTCTACATCACGCTCGCGCACACCTATCGCATCCGTCCCGCAGAAGATCACTTCCAATTCGGCTGGGAAGCTGGCCGTATCGCCCGCGCACTGGTCACCGGCTACGGCTACTCCGACCCGTTCGCCAACGCATTCATCGCGCACACCGGAGCGACCGCCTGGCTGCCGCCGCTCTATCCGCTGCTGCTCGCAGCGATCTTCCGCATCTTCGGCATCTACTCCCACGCCTCTGCCTGGGTGCTCTTCACAATTCAGTCGGCCTTCTCTGCCATCACCGCGATCGCGACCTATGAGATCGCAGCGCGATGTTTCAACCGCAAGGTTGCGCTCTGGTCCGCGTGGATCTGGGCGCTGCATCCCGGCGCAATGCAGTACGCCGTCCGCTGGCCTTGGGAGATGTCGATCACTACCGCACTGTTCGCGTTCACGCTCGTGCTAGCCCTGCGCCTTCGCAATATCGAAATCGAGCCTAATACCTCTCGAACCTCGCACCGAAAACCTCGAACCTCGCACTGGTTCTTCTTCGGCCTGCTCTGGGGACTCATCGCCCTGTTGAATTCGACGCTGCTCATCTTCCTGCCAGTCTGCGGCCTTTGGATTCTGATCCCGAGATTGGGTGCCCCATTCTTGCGGCCTCATCGCATGAGTGGGATCGCGCTCCTCGGCCCCACGCTCGCAGCCCTCATCTTCCTTGCATGCATTGCTCCGTGGGCGATGCGCAACTGGCAAGCCTTCCACGCGTTCATCCCATTGCGCGGAAACCTCGGAGCCGAACTCTACATGGGCAACGGCCCCGGCTCGAACGGCCTGCTGATGGAGTACGACCACCCGATGCAGGCGCCCGACCAGCTTCGCCTGTATGCCGCAGTCGGCGAAATTCGCTACGTCGCGATGCGCGGTGCGGCAGCCAAGGCATACATCACCGCCGATCCCGCCCACTTTGCCGTCGACATCGCCCGCCGCGTCTACTTCTACTGGATCAGCGTGCCCCAGGCTGGCGACGTCCGCTGGTTCGTAGGAGCCGGACGCATCCTCTCTTTTGCCTTCATCTCGTTCGCCGGACTCCTCGGCCTCGCCCTCGCGCTCCACCGCCGCATCCCCGCAGCGGGACTCTTCGCGTCCGCAATCCTGCTACTACCTTTCCCGTATTACCTGATCACCGTGCACGCGCGCTTCCGTCACCCGCTCGAGCCGCTGCTCTGCATCTTCGGCGTATATCTCTTCCAATCCGCAACACGCACGCGATCCGAGCAGAGTAGGTAGTTCTCACTTCGTCGCCGGAAGCTGCGGCGTCGCAGTTCGTACAAATGTGTACGCATGCCGAAACGTAAGAGCCTGTCCCGCGACCGCCGTCTCGCGCGTTATCTCCAGAATGTTTCGTCCAACCTTCATCGTTGTGCGAACCGCGACGGGCGCGTTATTCTCAGTCCCTTTCCCGGTCAGCACCAGCACGCCGTGCCCGTCATGCAACTGATCCAGCCCCGCTATCGAATAGCTATCCTCGAGTTTTCCGTCCGTGCCGTGCGACTCATAAGTGCCAGCCGCAGCATCGATCCTTATCAGCTCTTCGTCCGTCACCACCTTCGTCGGACCATCGTCGTACACGTACCGGAAACGCAGGCCAACTTCATCAGCCTCGACCGTCAGCCATGTAGGCAGCTTCACCCGCTTGGTCGAAGTCACAGTCTCGGAGTAGTCGCGATACTCCAGTGTCCCCACCCACATGCCAGTGAGCGAACGTTGCAACTCCGCGCCCACAACTCGCTTGTCCACTGCAATAGCCGTGTTCTGCGCCTGCACCAAGCAGAGACTCGACGCACCCAGGCACAACAGCATGAAAACCAGAAATCGCCTCATCCAGCGGAGTATACGCACGGCCGCGCAGCAGGCTACGGTTGCGGGTGAAATTTTCATCCGATCGAAACTCGACGTCACGGTTATGCTGTCGTAGCGAACCGCGCAGCCGCGTAACTTTAGAGTATTCGTCACCCGGGAACTACCGCCTGCTGCGCAGATTGTTCTCTGGAATCAGCAGCATCAACGCGTGCGGCACCAGCTCAATCCGTGCCGGCAATGTGCCCAGCCACTCGCCATCCGCCTCCACAAACGAGGGCTCCGTCGAGCCTTCCAGATCGCTGCAGTCGACTGACGAGCAATCCACCAATTCAATCGTGCGTGCATAGCTATGCTGCCGAATCCAGACGGCTGCCATGAACTGCAGATACAGCAGACGGCTTCTCGTCTTGAATGCGATCACATGCAGTTTGTCATTATCGAGCGCCGCGCCCGGCACAAGATTATTCACCAACCCACCAAAATTGCTGATGCGCACGGCAAGCAGTTGCGATACTTCTTCTGCTCGGGGGAGATCGCTGCCAGCCTCCGTAAACGACGCAGTAAACAGAGGAAACGTGTGCGTAAGCGCCATGCGGACCGCCTCCACCAAATATGCTGCGTAGCCAAACCGCCGCTTCATTCGCGAGTCCAACCGCGAGAAAAACAGGCCATCCGCACCGATTCCCGCAGCGACCACAAAGTATCGCGAGCACGATCTTCCTTCTCCGTCACGAAAGAATACGTTGCCCACTGACACTCGCACCGGCGTCGCGTTCAATAGCATCTTCGCGGCCTTCACCGGAGACGACGGCAGCCCAAGGTCTCTAGCCAGGGCATTCGCTGTGCCCATGGGAATCACGCCCAACACCGCCGATCCGCCCACCATAGTCTGCAGTGCTTCGTGCACCGTGCCATCGCCGCCGCATGCAAGAATTGTGTCGCATCCGTCCGCGATCGCCTCTTGCGCGAGCCGCCCAGCGCTCTCCGGCGCATCGGTAGCAATTGTCCTAACGTCAATGCCCGCGCCCTCGAAAACCGCTGCGATATCCGCAATCAACGCAGTTCGCTGTTCGGATCGCTGGCCGGACATGGGGTTATAGATCAGCGCAACTCGACGCATCGAATATCACCCACTCCCGCCGCAGTCTGCGCACGGTTCCCTCGGTATTCTTACATGCCATGGATTACGAAAATTCACCAGGCCCGCACGAGCCCGGTTGCTCAGGACCAGCGCTCACTTCGTGTGCAGCAGGTTCTGCCCGACCTTATATTGATGCGGCACACCCGTGACCGCAATCGGAACCACCGCGCCTGCCTTCTTCTTTTTGAAGAATGGCGCAAGCGGCTTCAGCAGCGCCGACTTAAAGCCGGTCGTGGCGTGCGAGATATCCGCATTCATCTTCATGTCGCCGGTCAGATGCACCGCGCCGCCGCGAAAGTTATAAGTCCCCTTCAGATTCGCAACGGCTCCCGGAACCTCGAACGTCAGCCGATCGGTGGACAGCACGCCATGACGAATCGTAGCCCTTCCCGCCAGCGACGAAACCACGTCCGCCGCTGCATCCTGCGGGTTTCCGGCCTCACCCTCGTTCGACCCGGCGCCCTGCGCACGCGCACTGAACGCGGTCAGTTTCTTCTCAACGGAAAAGTTGGTAATCCGCTGCGCCGGTACCTCGAACCCACCATCCATGCGCAGCCGGTCGAGAAACTTCACCCCTTGACCACCCGGGACGACGCGCGCATGGCTCTTCATCCACACGAATCCCGCGACCGGCGGCAGCTCGTGGAGAAAGGGTCGGAGCAGGTCCTCCGCGCGTCCCTTGGTCACCACGATGTCAAGATTGGTAACCTTCGGCGAACCCATGATTGCGCCCCCCGCATGTACCACCGTCCTGCCTGTCCTGGCATCGATGGTGTGCAGTACAACGTCGGCATTCAGTCCGTTGATGGTGGCCTGCGCCGTCGCAGACACATCGGTCGGCGTGCCACGACTTACCGCGAAGTCCGGCGTATGCGAAGTGACATTTGCCTCAATGTCCACCAACCTTCCCGTGAAATGACCCTGCGCCGACATGGTTCCGTGCAGCTTGCCGATGTCGCCAAGGTTCACGGGCGAGAAGACGAAATCGCCGGATAGCGGCGTGCCTCCGAGATTGTGCGGCGTAAGCGGCCCGAAGCTGCCATGCGCCTGGATGCGTCCCGTCGGCTTTGCGTTCTGCATATCCACTTCGTACGAGATGGCCTGTCCGTTCTTCAGATTGTGAATCAACAGATCGTGAATGGGGAAGGAGTAGCGCCCGCCCTGGTCGCGCATGATGTCCATCGTCGCGTCCTGCAGGTGGAACGTCTCCACCGCCGTCTTGGGACCCGCAAAGTCAGAACTGCTTCCCGGGGGAAAGTCCTCGTGGTTGGCCCGGCTGCCCACCGGCGGAATCACCACATGCAGACCTCTCGCCTCCACCAGGTGAATGCGCTTGTGCAGCAGCAGCAGGTCCAGCCAGTTTCCCTGCATAGTCAACGCGTCGGCCGAGCCAATCGGCGGCAGGTCTGGTGCAGTATTCCGCCGCATGGTGATACCCTCTGCCACGAATCCGGGATGAGGGAAATAAGTTGTGTGGTATCGATCGATATTGATCTTGCTTGCGAACACCGACTCCAGCATCGGCTGCACTTTCTCATAGCGGAACGGCCAGTTCTTGATGGCCAACGGAACGACCAGCGCAGCGAGCACAAGGATCGCTAGCCCCGTGTACGCGATGCGCACCTTTGTCTTGCGCGGCACATGCAGCCAGTTCTGCCCTTCGGATTTCGACACATCAGCAGACACGGAACACGCACCTCTCGATCACCATAAGATGCAGGTTTGCGCAGAAAACTCCGGCGCAAGTTTCGACCCTAAGCAAGATCGCCTCTTTGCCGATAACCCAACTACAACAGCAGCAGCTAACGCGATCTACTCCGGCTGGCGAACCGCCGTGGAGCCGCGCCCCTGCGTGCGGAGGCTAACCATGGAAGCCAGGTTTCAAGCGCATCTCGACTCTTCTTCAACCCCAAATCAGCCTCCACCCTTCGCCAGCGATGTGTCTCCACTCATTGCAAGGGGAACCGACGACGCGACCTTCCTCGAAGAAAGCTGGACCCTCGGCGTCGACGCAGCTGCCAGGAACCTGCATCGCAGACGGCAACTGAAGGCAGATCAAGAGAACCAGGCCTGCGCCTTCAGCGAACTTCAAACTCTCGGAACCATTCGTTTTATCGAGGATCGGCAACGCGCCATTGAATCCGCACTTGTCGATCGCGCAGCCACCATCGTCGACCATTACGATGCCACTTCGTCCGAAAGCTGGTCCCCGCAGGATTGGACTCCAGAGGACCAGGTCGCCCACAGCCGGATTCCGCAGGGCTGGACTCCGAGCTGTATGCCGCGTTTTGAAGCATCGCAAAGCGCGAACTGGAACGAAATGGGCGGCAGCACGATGACTGCGCAGCGCGCCCGCCTGCTGCTAGAAGTCATTCCGTCCAGCACGCGCGAGCAAGTCCGCTCCGCCTATCGCCGCATGGTCGGCCAATGGCATCCCGACCGGCTGCAACTCACAACCGAGGCCATTCGCAACTACGCCACCCAACACATGGCCAGGCTCAACGAGGCGTATCGGCTTCTTTGCGCGACGGAGATCCAGGAAGCAGCCTGATCCGCATCACGCCCGCCCGGAAAACTCTCCGGTCTCCGTTGTGACCCTCACCTTTTCACCCTGCTCGATGAACAACGGCACTTTAATCTCGAAACCAGTCTCCAGCTTTGCCATCTTGGTGACGCTTCCGCTGGACGAGTTGCCTCTCACACCCGGCTCGGTGTGTGCCACATCCAACTCAACGAAGACTGGCAACTGCACGCCGATCGGACTGCCGTTGAACTTGCGCAACTGCAGCATCGCGCCCTCTACCAGGAAGTCCAGAGCGTTGCCCACCATCTCCTCGCTCAGCGTCATCGTCTCGAAGCTTTCCTGGTCGAGAAAATGTGAGCCCTCGCCATCGCTATACAGATACGACGCGTCTACATAAACGAGGTCCGGTTCCTTGAACTTGTCCTGCGCCTTGAAGGTCTTATCGAAGACTGCATGGGTCAGCAGGTTGCGCATCCTCAGCCGCACCAGCGTCTGCCCGCCCCGCGCGGTCGGCGTGCTGACCTCGGCATCGAGACATGCATAGGGAGTGTTCTCAAACTCGAACACACTCTTCCGCTTCACATTAATCGCTTCAATCAGTGATGCCATGAACCCCTCAATCGAACTTCCTCCCAAGTATATGGGTGCCCGGTGATCATGGGTTTCTGACTTTGCCTGAGGTGTATAGATTCCTCCGCAATTTATGCAAACGCCAAATGCCGGAAGTCCATCGCAGCAGTGCGTTTGGAAGAAAGGACACAGCAGAATTCCCTTGCTGAAAAGTAATAATTACCTGCGATGTATATCCATCTCAACAACGCATCGTCTTCTTCTTCGCGCCCACACGCCCCATCGCCTCAATCTTCGCGATGTACTCTGACGCCACCGGTATCTTGCATGCCGTGTCGCCAACATCCACTGAAACCGTCCCAATCTTCACCGCGGTCTTCTTCGCCTTCGCTAGCAGCGGCACGACGTACGTGCCGACCGTGATCACAAAGCTGTTCATCTTCGACCGCACCTTATTCTTCGCGCCGCCGATCTCCCGCAACACGCGATCCAGCAGCGCTTCAATCTCCGCCAGATCGAGCGCATCATCCGGAGTCACAGCCACCAGCCCCGCATAGGTACACCATCCGGTCGAAGCCAGGCTCTCATTCTTCGAAGCGATCCACTTCATCGCGAGCGACCGCGCCGCCTCGTTCTCCACCGTCACCCACGGCACGGTGTATTCGGCGATCATCGGCATGCCGTCCGCACCATCGGCCCACGCCTGCAACTGGGCCTTGGTCATCGCGGAACCCTTCGCTACCATTCCCGCCAAATACATTGCATCCATGTTGCCGGTCGCGTAAAGCTCCATCGCCAAAGCCTGATCGTCTTTGATCGACTTGGCGATGACCTTCAGATCCGCCACACTCACGCCAAACGATCGACCCACCGGGATCCCGTGCCGCTCATAGATCGCCGCCGTCTTCGCACTGCCCTTCGCCTTCAACTCCTCCATCACAGGCTTCAGCGTCGGCATAAATCCACCCCCCCAATTAAACTCCGCCTATCTAGCATTTGAATTCAGCGTTGAACCGCCATGCATGTAAGCATAAAGCACATCACGCTTTCTCACGGACCGCAGACTGTATAGAATCCATCTGTCTCATCCAAGTCGAAGCAGAATCAGCATGCAAAGATCCCTGGAGCCGCGATGAGCGCAACCCCGGCCAGCATCCGCCGAGCCATTCCGCACCGCCCCATCAACTCGCCGCGGCAGGTTCTCTTCGCCAGCCTCATCGGCACCACCATCGAATTCTTCGACTTCTATATATATGGGACCGCGGCCGTGCTTGTCTTCCCGGCGCTCTTCTTCCCCGCATCCAACCCCGCCTCCGCGCGCCTGGCCTCGCTTGCAACGTTCGGCATCGCGTTCCTCGCTCGACCGATCGGCTCAGCACTCTTCGGCCACTTCGGAGATCGCATCGGACGCAAGACCACGCTGGTCATCGCGCTCTCTACCATGGGACTCTCGACCGTCGCCATCGGCATGCTGCCCACGTATCGCACCATCGGCCTGGCCGCGCCCATCCTGCTTGCGCTCTGTCGCTTCGGCCAGGGCCTCGGCCTTGGCGGCGAGTGGGGCGGCGCAGTCCTGCTCGCCATCGAGAACGCACCGCCCAACAAGCGCGCCTGGTACGGCATGTTTCCGCAACTCGGCGCGCCCATCGGTTTCTTTCTCTCCGGTGCAGTCTTTCTGCTGCTCTCGCGCTCACTCACCGATCAGCAGTTCTTC